>CAZZGE010000017.1:0-38318 GCA_964653665.1 uncultured Porifericola sp.
GCTGTAAGCTTTATTCACAATTTCAGGTGTAGGCTCTTTGGCCAGCTTTGCCAAAGCTTTTACAGCTGCCAACTTCATTTCTTCGTTGATGGCGGTGGCCCGCACATCCAGAGCACCTCTGAAGATGTAAGGAAAACCCAGTACATTATTTACCTGGTTAGGATTATCAGAGCGGCCGGTTGCCATGATGATATCGTCACGACTGCTGGTAGCTAGTTCGTAGCTGATTTCAGGGTCTGGGTTTGCCAGGGCAAATACTACCGGATTTTTTGCCATGGAGCGTATCATCTCCTGAGTAACGAGATTTCCCGCGGAAAGCCCCAGAAATACGTCAGCATCTCGCATAGCTTCGGCCAGTGAGTTGACGTCTCTTTCCGTAGTAAACCGTGAGCGAATTTCATCCAAATCTTCTCGCCTTTTATTTAATACCCCGTAGATGTCGCACATTACTACATTCTCACGTTTGACGCCGAGTAAAAGAAAGAGCCGAGTACAGGCGATGGCTGACGCGCCGGCGCCGCTCACCACCAAGCGAACGTCCTGTGCTTTTTTATCTACCAGTTGTAGCGCGTTGGTTAGTGCTGCCCCCGTGATAATGGCAGTCCCATGCTGATCATCGTGAATCACTGGTATGCTCATTTCTTCCTTGAGGCGTGCCTCTATCTCAAAGCATTCCGGGGCTTTGATGTCTTCCAGGTTAATACCGCCAAAGGTCGGCTCCATAGACTTAACGATCTGTACGAAAGCCTCAGGATCCCTGACATCTAACTCCAGATCAAAGACATCTATACCGGCAAATTTTTTGAAAAGTACGCCTTTTCCTTCCATCACAGGTTTGGAAGCCTCCGGCCCGATATCACCCAGTCCGAGCACCGCAGTACCATTAGAAATAACTCCTACCAGGTTGCCTTTAGCCGTGTACTTGTAGACTTCCTCCTCGTTGTTTGCGATTTCTTTACAGGGTTCGGCCACACCAGGAGAGTAAGCCAGGGCCAGGTCTATCTGAGTGTTGAGTAGTTTGGTGGGAACCACCTCAATTTTTCCAGGTTGCCCTTGGATATGGTAGTTCAGGGCGTCTTCTTTCCTGATCTTGATAGATCTGAATTGTTGTACTTTACCTTCCAATGTTCATCCGTTTTAAAAGTGCCGCAAAGGTAAAAAATTAAGGTTATTCCGGTAATTTTATCCGCACGGGTTCTCAGCCGGACGTTTGCGGGGTATTGAAAAATTATCTTAAAGAAAGGCCAACATTTCAGATGAAATATTTTCTCTATGGTAGATGGATAAAAAAACCACGATTAACTCCTGGCTTCCGGAGTCTGAATTTCTGATGGCGTTTTAAATGTTTTAAGAATTGCTTCCACCTCTCTGACGGAAGGGCGTTTCTGCTTACCCGGACTGTACACAAAGCCTTCGACATAATAAATACGTCCGGTTTCCTCATCTGCAAATGTGTAGCTAAGAAAGGGGCCACCCATAGAATTGTTACTCATTTTCCACAGGCCACGTGCTTCAATAGCATATTTTCCGTTGAAGTTTACCGTATCATATTCTACCGGTACCAGATCTTGCACAGTCATATAAGTTGTGCTATCGTCTATAATGTTCCTGCGCATGATACGCCGCCGGAAGTCACTGATACCTTCAGGGGTGAACTCCTGCTCAGAAGTGTAATTTTTGGAAGCTACGACTATGCTTTTATCAACGTCTTTTCCCAGGTTACGAATCCAGATGAAGTCTTCAGGTTGATGATCTAGTGGTACGATCTCATATCCATAGGGAACCCGGAGATAAAAACCTTCGTCTTCTAGTAAGTCTCTGTTGATGGTTCGTCTCTCATTAGCCTGATACAGGCTCTTCTGAAGCCGGTCGATCTCCACCTGATGGAAATGATTACGCACATCTTTACGGTTATTTCTGAGGTTCTCAATCAGAGCATCATCCGAAGTCCCAAAGAGAAAAAGTACCTGCTGCCCCCTGGCAAACTGATTTTTTTTACTAAACCGAAAAAGATCTGGATTTTCTTCAATTCTTTTAATAGAGGAATCAGTGAAATAGCTGCGCATTTTTCTGCCCGCCATACTGTTGTTATTCAGCGTAGCTACGAAGAGCATATTTTTAGCGTTACGAAGCACCTTGTTAAGCTTGAAAGGATCTACGTATCTTACTGAGAAATAGGGTTCAGGTTGGGGTAAACCTGGCATAGCCTTCAGAAAAGTTTGTCGTAGTTCGTCTCCCAGTTCACCTCGCCAATAAGCTGAGTCCATTACCAAAACCACCTCTCCCGAGGCACCCCGGGCAGTCGGCAGAGTATCAGAAGGGTCACTTGTTCCTGGTTCACAAGCTGTCAGATTCAGGATGAGGATAACAGACACGCAGGGGAAAATGTATCTCATGAGGAATTCTCTAATCACGGTACAAAAATTTACAGGTTAGCAGGTGTCAATATAACAAACTTATTTTTTCACCATATATAACATCAAATTTTTCGTACAAGTTGTCCTCGATAGATTTTATCAGCGACCTATGATTAATTTTTGGCCTGGTGTGATTTTGTTACTTCTCAGGTTGTTAAGCTGTTTGATACGTTCCACACTAAGCCCACTATAGCGGCGAGATATTTCCCATAAAGAGTCTCCGGGTTGCACCAGGTGAATTTTATTGTCGGGAATGGGTGCGGGGCTGGAGGCTGATGCTATCTGACTGGAAGGTTTTACCCAGACAGTAAGTCGCTGCCCTGCATAGATACGGCTACCACGAATGTTGTTCCATCTTCTCAGGTCAGACAGACCTATACCGTGTCGCTCGGCAATTAACCCTAAAACGTCACCGCTTCTCACCCGGTAGTAAACTTTTTGTCGGCCATAGGTACTTCCTGGTGTATTACTGGCAAGTTGCAGCATCTCTTTTTGTACCTGCTCACTCCCCGCCGAATCCAAAACAGCACGATTAGCTGCAATAAAATCGTAGGTATCCTCAGGAATCAACAAGGGATAATTTTTGGCACTAGCAGGAACTGCGCTTCGCTGTAGTTCAGGGTTCAAGCGTTGTAAATCCTCTTCGCACACATTGATTTGCTTGGCCAGAATCTTTAGACTGACAAACTGACTCACCAAAAGTGTGTCTGCAGCCGGACGGTATTCAGGCACTTCGTCCAGCAGATTATGCTCTTCCAGGTGATTGAGCGTATAAAGTACGGCTACAAATTGGGGTACGTATCCTCTTGTTTCGCGGGGAAGGTAGCGGTAAATAGACCAGAAGTTTTTTTTGTAACCAGAACGACGAATGGCTTTGCGCACGTTTCCGGGGCCCGTGTTGTAAGCAGCCAACGCCAGTTCCCAATCATCGAACATATTATAGAGCTGCTTCAGGTACTTGCAGGCTGCCTCTGTAGACTTCTCCGGATTCATTCGTTCATCAACATACCAGTCTCGGTTCAGACCGTACATTCTACCGGTACTAGGCATAAACTGCCAAAGTCCGACTGCACCAACCCGAGAGCGGGCTTCTGGATTCAATCCAGATTCTACAATTGAAAGGTATTTGAGATCATCAGGGATGCCGTATTTCTTAAGGTATCTTTCAAAGAGGGGAAAGAATACGTCTTTACGGCGAACAACCATACGTGTGTATTCACGATTCCGAATTGTGAAATAATCTATAAATGAAAAAACTCTTTCGTTGAAAGTCAAAGGCATGTCTTTTTCAATGCAGGAGAGCCGATCCGCCACAACGTCGTACGAAATGTCAGGAATATACTCATAATCGTAAGCGGGTTGGTAAAGTGTATTTTTTACTGTATCACCCGGATCGGTGACAAAAGCACTACTACTGAGGGATACCAACGTCAGAATGGACAGTACAACAAAACTCAATCCCCGAAATTGTAACATTACCTTATTGGTTTAGCTTTTCACTTGTGTTCAAAAAATCGTGCAGATGTGGACTGCAAAATCTGTACAAAATAATAAAAAAATTGGGATATTTAAAATGCTTATGGTAATAATACCCAGCTACTGTGCAAATTTTTCTAACAGATAGTTAGAAAATGCAAATAAATCAGTCTCTTTAAAGCTGGACCCCATGAGTTGTAATCCTATCGGTAATCCCTCGCTATCTGTGCCATTGGGTATTGAAATGGCCGGAACTCCGGCTATAGAAGCTTGAACCGTAAACAGATCTGCCAAATACATCTCTAGTGGCGAGGAAGTTTCCCCGATCCGAAATGCAGTAGTAGGTGTGGTAGGAAGAATGATAAAATCATAGTCTTCAAGAATCTGAAGCGTAGCATCTCTTAGTAGCCTCCTGACTTTTTGCGCTTTCGTGTAATAAGCATCGTAATAATTGGCGCTCAATACGAAAGTACCTAACATAATGCGCCTCTGTACTTCTTCCCCTAACGCCTCTGACCGGCTTTTCTTGTACATAGCTTCCAGGTTTTGCGCGTCTGGAAAACGATAGCCGTATTTAACCCCATCATAACGGGACAGATTGGAACTGGCTTCAGCCATAGTAAGGATGTAGTAGGTTGGCAATAGATACTCGAGCAGAGGGAAGTGCACTGACTCTACTTCGTGCCCCTCTTCGCTAAGAAATTCAATGGCCTTAACAGTACTCTGCCTTACTTCAGGATTGAGACCGTCGTTATCCAAGGTCTCACTGATGTAAGCAACTTTTGCTCGTCTTTCAAAGCTCAAGTATTTGGTGTAGGGCGCTACCGGTTCGTGGCTAACTGTGCTGTCGTAATTATCCTGCCCAGCGATAATTTCTAAAAGCAGTGCATTGTCTTCTATGTTATTGGTAAATATACCGATAGTGTCGAAAGATGAGGCGTAAGCGAGTAAACCATACCGCGAAATACGAGAATAAGTGGGTTTAAGCCCGACTACACCACAAAAAGCTGCAGGTTGTCGCACTGAACCTCCTGTGTCAGAACCCAATGCCGCAGTACAAAGGTTTGCCTGCACAGATACTGCTGATGCCCCCGAAGATCCTCCAGGCACCCGAGTGATGTCGGCTGCGTTTTTGGTTGGGCCAAACGCAGAGTTTTCATTAGAAGACCCCATCGCAAATTCATCGCAGTTTTGCCTGCCTACGATTATAGCATCTTCATCCAGTAAACGCTGAACGGCAGTGCCAGTGAACTGTGCATGGAAATTATTGAGGACTTTGCTGCCGGCTTGTAAGGGGCGATCTTGCATACAGAGAATATCTTTGAGGCCGATGACCATTCCGGCAAGGCGACCTACAGTCCCTTGGTTTACCTTCTGATCAATTTCTTTGGCACTCTTTAATGCATGATCTGCATAAACATCAAGAAAAACATTTAAATGCCTATACTCCTGAATGTTACCCAGATAGTATTGAACAATTTCTTGGCAGCTTATTTTGCCCTGCTTGAGGGATGTATGTATACTGCTGAAAGACCGAAAATCTTTCAATGATCAGGTTTGTTTGCTGGCAGTGGTATTTTGATGTCCTTCTTTGGCAGTGGTACTTTGATTTCCCTCTCTGGCCGTAGTATTCTGATTTCCTTCTTCTATTTCGTCTTTGATCTCTTTGGTGGCATCTTTAAACTCACGAATACCACGGCCCAGTCCTCTTGCTAATTCAGGAATTTTCTTAGCTCCAAAGAAGATGACCAAAACCAATACGATCAGAAGAATTTCCCATCCTCCCAATCCACCTACAAATGCTAGAGTAGCTTGCATAAAATACGGTTATTTAAAATGTGAGTGTAACCCTACGATTTGTAAATATATCCAATATATCTGCCTCGCAAAAGTTATTGTCTAATAATCAAAGGATTGTAAGATAAAAAAAGTTCGAGCTTACGCAGTATGATTTGTCAGAATCTGGCCAACGCCCTCCAAAACCGCCTAACCATATCTTTACTATTTTTTTAATAACCAAGCTTCCGGGTTAAGCTTCTGACTATTACGCCATATCTGAAATTGTAGCATAGAAACACCATTACCGTCGGTGTATACCATACCTACCGATTCTGAAGCACTGAGCTTCTGACCCGTTTTTACCTTTACCTCTTTCAGGCGGGAATAAACCGTAAAATACTCTCCGTGCTGCATAATAACGGCCTTTAGATCGCCCGGTTCAGGGATGGGTGTAATGGCTTTTACGACACCGTCAAACACTGCGGTAACCTCAGCGCTCTGCACCGTTTGTATGTCTATACCATCATTGGGCACCATGATATTTTTCATGATCGGGTGTGGGTTCCGGCCAAACTTCTGGGAGATAAACCCAGAGTTCACCGGCCACTTAAGTTGTGCTTTACTTTGTGCAAATGAGGTAGACACGGCCTCATTGGAAGAGTTGAGCACAACGCGATCTGCACTTTTGTTTTCATTACTAGCCTCAATTTCTTTTCGTATCAGGCTGGCAATAAGCCGATCGAGTTCCTCCACAGCTTTCTGACGTTCCGCCAGTTCGTCTTTCAGCCGGGACTCCTGCCGGTTTAAGTCCCGAATTACAGAACGCTGCTTGGTTTTGAGGGCTAAGAGATCCTGGTTGGCCAAGACCTGCTGGTCTAGCAATACCTGCTGTTCCATCTGTTTAGCCTCCAATGAGGCCTTTTGGTTACTCAGGGTCTGCTTCACCTTCTGTATTTGCTCCACCTGGTTCCGGCGCGCATCGGCATACTGTTGCATGTATTTCAGGCGCATAAACATTTGATTAAAGGAAACTGCCGAAAAAATAAAAACCAGGCGGTCGTATGCGTTACTGGTCTTTTGTGTCGCATAAACCATGTAAGCATATTCCTTTTTAAGATTTACCAGATCTTGTTCCAGTGCTTCAATTACACCGGTGATCTCAGCAATCTGGATGTCTAAAATTTCAATTTCTTCATTGATAGAAGTGATTAGCGACTCACGGGCTTCAATCTGTCGGTTGATAGCATTTAGCTGGCCCAGGCTAGATTTTTTGCGAGTAGAGGTTTCAGAAAGGATCTGCTGAGCTTCCTTAATTTTCTGTAAATTCTCACTTTTTCGCTGCTCAAGCTGGGTGCGGTCAGTAGCTGTCTGAGCGTGGACTGAGACATATGCTAAACTCAGGAACAGCAAGAACCACAAGATAAAAGTAAGCTTACTTCTGCACATATTTTTCGGGTACAGAAAAGGGGAAACGAAGCGCTTCATCACTGATACTGGCTTTTTTGTGCTGGATACCAATTTCCGTCCTGCGTTTTTCTCCGTTTCGCTGATAATCCAGAGTGGCATGATTCTCGAAGGGAAAGACCTGGTCTTTTAGTTGCTGAAAGTTACTGTAGGTGAGCACCAGTTCGTTATTTCGGGTGCGGGTCTTACCAAAAACTTCTTCCTTACCTCTGTCCAGCATGATGATTCTTTCCAGTTTCTGGCTGCGGGCATCCACAAAGTTGCTTACAGTAACCGCACCATTTTGCTGCTTGACCAGAAAATAATCTGACTCTTTTTTCACCAGATCATTATCGTCAGGAGCTACCGGCATATTACCAAGAATCACGGATTGCAGCAGGTTGAAGTCAATGTTAAAGTTAAATTCCTGGCTGAGCTCCTGGAAGTTAAAAGCTGAATATTCCTTGTTGATACGATTTACAAAGATGACTGAGTCACGGGTAATAAGGCCACGAGCCGCTTCAATACCAAAGCCCGGCGTGACTGAGACCCAAATAACACTGTCTTTTTTCAAACGAATGTTTGCAGTAGCACTCATATTTTTATCATCGTTTGAAAAACGGATCTTGCTACTGGCCGTCAAATAATCAAAATCTACATTGTCAACAGCAAAGTTCTCTGATGTGGCTGCGTCTTTGAAAGAAAGCGTTTTTTTACTGCAACCTGAAAGAAAAATGCCCAGTCCAAAAAGTAGTAACCAAAGACTTCTATTCATACAATTTCCTGTCGGCGATTTTTTTATCTATCAAATCTGATGTGTCGTCCATACCTTTGGCCTTCATCCACTGCTTCACTGCCTCATCTACTTCTCCCAATTTGAACAATACATCACCATAATGCTCTACGATTACGCCACTATCGTTATTTTTTTCTACTGCCTTCTCTAGCAGTTTTCTAGCCTGTTTGTACTCCCCTAGCTTATAAAGTACCCAGGCATGTGTATCAAGGTAGTTGGGATCTTCTGGATTGAGCTCTAACAGGCGAGTGGAAAGCTTTTTGGCGTATTCAAGCTTCTCTACTCGTAAGGCTAAAAAGTAACTGTAATTGTTTAGCACGTAGTCATTGCTGGGATCCGCTTGCAGCACTGCTTCGTATGCCTTCTCTGACTTGGGATAGTTTTTCATTTCATTGTAGACATCGCCCAGGTAGATATTGGAGTAGTTACGAAGTTGCTCGTTACCGGCAAGCCGCTTACTTTGCTCCAGCGAATAAGCGGCTTCTTCAAAGTTTTTGACTACCGAGTGGGCCGCTCCATTGTAAAAATAGAGCACACCCTGATTGGGAAACAGTTCCAGCGCTGACTCTGAGAGTTCTATCACGCTTTCGTGATCTTGAATATCTTGGAACTCAATCGTTATAAGGTTTTGCCATACATTAAAGTTTGTATCATCGTATTCAAGTGACTTCAGGTACATATCGCGGGCGCCCTCACTTTCGTTAATCGCGTTAAGAAAATCACCCTTTAACACGTATGCATTCGCCTCGTCAGGATGCGTTTCAATAAGCTGACCGGTGAGTTCATAAAGCAAGGCTTCTGTATTCTCGTCGGGTAACTCCCGGATGTACTTGGCTACCAGTTCCATTTTAATTTTCAGGCTCAGGTTAGGATTAGTAAATGCCAGTTCCATATTCTCCTGCGCCTTTTCTGGGTTACCGGTGTTCTGATGAATCTTGGAGAGCATCAGCCTCGCCTCAGGATTATTTGGAGAGATTTTTAGCAGTTCTTCCAGATAAGGAATCGCGTCTTTTTCCCGATTGTTGGAAACAAAAATCTCTGCCAGAGCCATCACATAAGAAGACTCGCCGGGAAAGGCACTTACCAGCTTTACACCTTCTTGAATAGCCTCTTTCAAGTCATTCTGCTTAAGATATATTTTCTGCTTTTGCCTGATCATCTGAGGCTGAACCCCAAAAATTTGTTCAGCACGGTCGTATGTGCTCAGTGCCTGGTCAAGGTCTCCCTGATAAAGGTAGAGTGCTGCCAGGTCAAAAAGATACTCATCGGTGCCCGGCAGCTTTGCAATCATACGCTCATAAATCTGAGCCGCTTCGGCAAAATTGGATTTACGCGTTAAAACATCAGCATTCAGCTTGTAGTAATACTGGTTCTGGTCATCTAGTTCCAGGGCTTTACTAGCATTGACTAGGGCATCGTCCAGATTGCCTCGGCCAGCCAGTATGGTCGCAATTTTAAAGTAAGCAGCATCATTATCTGCATCGCTCTCTAGTGATTTGCTGAAAAGCATGAGAGCCCTGTCCATGTCTTCTGCGTCAAAATCAGGCTCAGCCAGTATATAATATTTAACGCCCTCAGTAAAGTAGAATGTCGCCTCGCGCTTTTTCCTTTCTTCGCGGCTTAATTTGTTTTTACGTTTCTGCGCCAGAATTTGATTGTCAGACAGGATAAGCAGTGCTACTGTTATCAAAAAGAAGCGTAAAACAATGTTTGCAGGTGGCATAGACAATATCATGGATTAAGTATTTCATCCACAGGTACTGCTGTGGAAATACAGTAAAGACCTATACACATAGGACTTTACAAATATAACGGTATAGCTTGAGACTCTATTTTAAGATATAAATCTCTCTTAAAGGTTAATTCAGTCATGCATATTTTCAACAACTGAGTTATAATCACCGATACTAAAATCCGATGAGCTTAACTTGAGGGTAACATGATTTCCTAACATTGAGTTTTCTAGGTTTGCATTATCAACCGTAGTGTTGGTCTGCAAGATGGAATTCTGAATTCTTGAGTTTCTGATCCGGGTGTTGTCTCCGATAGACACGTAGGGTCCGACCACCGAATTTTTAATTTTCACGTTTTTTCCAATGTAAACAGGGTGAATAATAGCTGAGTTCTCCATCCCGCTAATTTCCTGATGCACAAGCTCTTCTTTGATGTACTCCAGGTAGCGTTGGTTGGTGTGTACCGTAGCATCTTTATTACCGCAGTCCAGCCATTCGTCAACCTTACCGGGCACAAACTGTACGCCCTTATCCTTCATATTATCCAGTGCATTGGTGATCTGGTATTCGCCGGAGTTTTTAACATCATTCTCTATCAGGTACTTGAGTTCGTTTCTAAGAGCTTCACCGTCTTTGAAGTAATAAATACCGATGATAGCAAGATCGGAGATAAAAGTTTCAGGCTTTTCTACGAAATCAGTGATTACATTGCTTTCGTCGACATTGACCACACCAAACGATGAAGGGTCTTCTACCTGGTGCACCCAGATAATACCATCCTGTTCCTTATCCAGGACAAAATCTGCCTTAAAAAGGGTATCAGCGTAAGCTACGATTACATTGCCATCCAACATCTCCTGAGCACAGTACAGGGCATGAGCAGTACCCAGCGGATCGTCCTGGTAATAGATTTTTCCTTTTGCTCCGATACTAACAGCTACTTCTTTGAGGCTTTCTTCTACTTCCAAACCAAAACTTCGGTTGATTACAAAGCCCACTTCAGCAATGGTTTCACTAACTACTCTTGCGATGTCTTCAACCAAACGATGGACAATAGGTTTACCAGCAATAGGAATAAGAGGTTTGGGAATCGTAAGGGTGTGGGGCCGCATGCGTTTGCCCATGCCTGCCATCGGAACTACAATTTTCACGTTTGTAAGATTTAATAGTTTTTTTAATCTTTTTTTAAAGTCGTACCAGTACTGCCATACCCACCTTCGCCCCGCCTGGTGTCACTGAGCAGGCCAGTTTCTTCCCAGCTTACCTGAGCATGGGCTGCCACTATCATCTGTGCAATCCGATCTCCGTGTTGGATAGTAAAAGGCTGATTAGAAAGGTTGACCAGCAGCACTTTTACTTCGCCTCGGTAATCAGCATCAATTGTACCAGGGCTATTGAGCACGGTAATGCCATGTTTATACGCCAAACCACTTCGGGGGCGCACCTGTGCTTCGTAACCTTCCGGCAATTCCATGTAGAGGCCCGTCGGAACCAAAACCCTTTCCAGGGGCTCTAAACTTACTTTTTTCTTTAAATTAGCGTGCAGGTCCATACCTGCGGCATGTTCGGTCTGGTAAGCAGGCAGTGGTTGGTCAGATCGGTTGATAATTTTTACTTTCATGCTCGGCTTTATAGGTAAAGATGATGTAGCGTAGTCTGAAGTTGGCCTCAATTTAAGAAATACTTTGGTAAGACCATTTTTTCCTTTCGATCAGAAAAACAACGGCAGCAAATAGCAGCACTACGACAATATTTATCGTATTCTCTAGAATGAGATTCGTTATCTCAATCTGGTAAGATAGATAAATAAGCACAAGAGCCACCAGTGTATATGCCAGAGACGGCTTAAAGTCGTACGGAATAGGGTAATATCGCTGCCCGTAGATGTAACAGGTAACACACATTACCAGAAAACAGGCAATACTGGCGATAGCACACCCCAAGTACCCGAGCACAGGGATCAGCATGATATTTCCTGCAATCGTAATTCCGGCCCCCAGCAGGCTGAAGTAAGTACCAAAACGTGTTTTATCGGTCAGTTTGAACCAAACCGTCAGGTTGGTGTAAATACCGAACAGGAGCTTGGCCACCAGCAGAAACGGTACAACGGACAAGGCATCTTTATAGCCGGGGTTCTGCAGAAAAATATCAGCAATCAGCTCTACATTAAGGCTCACGCCTAACAAAATAAATATGCTTAGGATCGTAAAGTAGTGCATCACTTTAGCAAAAAGCGCAGGGGCTTCTTTATCCTCCGCTCTCGAGAAAAAGAACGGCTCACCTGCATACCTGAATGCCTGAATCGCCAGCAACATCAGCACACTGATCTTAAAACATGCCCCATAAGAACCCAACGCCTCGGCGGGTGTCGTGTCAGGGTAAAAGTCGACCGGAAGCAAATCTTCCAGTACCAACTTATCAAACTGGTCATTGAGCATACCAGCAAGTCCCATGAGAAGTATGGGATAGGCATAGAGCAGCATTTGACGCAGCGTAGGCCAGTGTATTTGCAGTTTGAGTTGAGCCAGGGACTTCCAGAGAAAAAGCGGAATGGTGGCATTACCGATCAGGTTAGACAGAAAAACGTACCCGATACTCAGGTCAGGAGAGTAGATCGCGGCAAATACCGGGTTGTAGTCTTTCAGTACGGGCAGCCCTATCAGAAAAAAGACATTCAGCAGCACCGTAATGACGATGCTGCTGATCTTGGTAATTGCAAACTTGAGCGGGCGGTTTTCGTGCCTGAGCTTGGCATAAGGAATAGCCATCACAGCGTCTGTAAACATGATCAGCCCCAGCCAGACTACGATCTGACCCGCATCCGGATAGCCGATAAGCCCTGCAATACCGTTAGAACCAATAATGATGACAGAAGAGAGAATGAAGCTACTCAATAGCACCGAAGTCACTGCTGAGTCATACACCTGCTTCATACCGGCTTCATCACCTTTTCGGCGGGATACGAAACGAAAATAGGCAGTTTCCAGCCCGTAAGTGTAAATAACGTTCAGAATAGCAACGCCTGCATAAAGCTTAGTAACAGCACCGTACTGCGCAGGATCTTCAAAAACGTACGTGTGCAGGGGTACCAGTGCATAATTAAGCAAACGGCCCAGGATCGTACTTACGCCGTACAGTACGGTCTGTCCTGCCAGTTTTCTCAGTGGATTCATACAGGGAGATGCAGTTCAACAGTGAACCTGCTGCGGTTCACTACTGACCATCAAAGAGTGTACCTATTCTCCGGTGAAGTGCGCTTCGCGTTTTTCCAGGAAAGCTTTAGTTCCTTCTTCAAAATCCTGCGATTTACAGCAAGCGGCAAAGCTGTTGGCTTCGGTCTGGTAGCCGTTTTCGTCTCCGGCAAAGGCTGCGTTTACGCAATCTATAACCATACCAATGGCCAGCGGGGCTTTTGCCATGATTTTTCGCATTAGGCGCATGGAGAAGCCCATCAGTTCGGTCTTATCCTGCACCAGAAAGTTGACCAGCCCCAGTTCCAGTGCCCGATTGGCAGAAATAGTATCGGCGGTCATCATCATTTCCAGTGCCCGGCCTTTACCTACTAGCTGTGTAAGGCGCTGCGTGCCACCAAAGCCGGGAATCAACCCCAAACTCACTTCGGGCTGCCCAAAAGTAGCATTACCTGAGGCTACCCGCAGATGGCAGGCCATAGCCAGCTCACAGCCACCGCCTAATGCAAAACCATTGACAGCAGCAATCACTGGTTTATCACATTTCTCAATCAGTCCAAAAACTTCCTGTCCTATTTCTGAGAATTTACGGCCGTTCAGTTCGTTCAGTTCAGATATTTCAGCGATATCAGCTCCGGCAACAAAAGCTTTTTCACCTTCACCGGTAATGATCGCTCCCTTGATCTCTTTATCATCATAAACTTCCTGGAAAGCCTCACCCAGTTCCTCGAGCGTAGCTCGGTTCAGGGCATTCATTTTATCTACACGACTGATGGTGATGGTTAAAACCCCTTCATTAAGCGTCGTTGTGAGAAACTTGAAGTTCGTCATCTCATTATGTTTTGGCCAAATATAACAGGTGGTATAGTAAACTCAAAAATCAGGCTTCCGAATAGCTCTCTTCCCCAAGCCGTAACGAAAACCTTCCGGTCATATTTTCTCATTATAAAAGTCTGTAATTTGTCGTATTTGCTCTCATTTTACTGTTTTTTAAAGCCGATAGTATTACTTTTGATCTTCCAAAGTGCGCATTTTCTCTTATTTATCACTTTAATTAGGATATTTTTATGCCTGAAAAGAAAAAAATCACAGTGGCTTATGGCGATGGCATCGGGCCGGAAATCATGGAGGCTACCCTGAATATTCTGGATGCTGCTGGCGCCCAGATAGAACTTGAAGTCATAGAGATCGGTGAGAAAGTTTTTATGGAAGGCAATACTGCCGGTATAGAGCCATCGGCCTGGGATTCCCTGCAAGACACCCAGGTTTTTCTCAAATCTCCGATTACTACTCCCCAAGGAGGTGGCTTTAAATCGCTGAACGTGACTACCCGGAAGACCCTGGGCCTTTATGCCAATGTGCGTCCCTGCCGTTCTTACAGCCCTTATGTATATACCCGCCATAATACGCTAGATATGGTGATTATCCGGGAAAATGAAGAAGACCTGTACGCAGGGATTGAACACCAGCAAACGGAAGAGGTCGTGCAGTGCCTCAAGTTGATAAGCCGTCCTGGTTGTGAAAAAATCGTCCGCTATGCCTTTGAATATGCCAAAGCTTACAATCGAAAAAAAGTTACCTGCCTATCTAAGGATAACATCATGAAGCACACTGACGGTCTGTTCCATCGGGTTTTTGATCAGATCGGTGAAGAGTATCCTGAGATTGATAAAGAGCATATGATTATTGATATTGGCTCAGCCATCCTCGCTGATAAGCCGGAAACTCTAGACGTGGTAGTAACGCTCAATCTGTACGGAGATATTATTTCGGACATTGCTGCACAAATCGCCGGTTCAGTAGGATTGGGGGGATCAGCCAACATAGGAGAAATTTGCGCCATGTTTGAAGCGATTCATGGTTCAGCCCCTCCAATCGCCGGTAAAGATATTGCTAACCCTTCCGGTCTGATCAATGCGGCTATCATGATGCTGGTACACATCGGCCAGCCAGAAGTAGCTACTACCATCAATAATGCCTGGCTTTGTACTATGGAAAGTGGTATCCACACATCAGATATTTACAGGGAAGGGTCCAGTAAAGAGATCGTCGGTACCCAGGCCTTTGCCCAGACAGTCATTGATAACCTGGGTAAGGTACCTCAGCACTTGAGGGCTGCGGAATTTAAACCCGTTAGTGGTAGTAAGCTTCACCAGACGACGCCGCCTGACCCCAACCTGAAGAAGGAACTTGTCGGGGTGGATGTGTTTATTGACTGGAAAGAAGATGGCAGAAATCCTGACGTGATTGGGAAAGGGCTGGAAGCCATCAACGGCAATGGGCTGAACCTGAAAATGATTACCAATCGCGGGGTCAAAGTATACCCTGAGGGTAAGCCCGAAACTTTTTGCACCGACCATTGGCGCTGTCGCTTTACCAACCCCGATGGTGGTACCGTAACGCACGAGCAGGTACTAGACCTTTTGAAAAGAATTTGGGAAGAAGCGAACTACGAGTTTATCAAGACTGAGCAACTTTACGAGTTTGACGGTGAGCGCGCCTACTCTTTGGGGCAGGGAGAATAATGAAATGAACTTACTGTAGTACAAAAAAGCAGGCGGATGCCTGCTTTTTTTATTAATCTTCTTCTTTTTTTTCAGTATTTTCATCTTCTTTTTGCTCAAAGACATCAGGAGCATATTCCAGCAGTATTCTGTACCAGTTGACGAGCTTTTTCATATCAGAAGGGTATACTCGCTCATCATCATAGTCAGGAATAATGTGTTTGGTAAAAGCTTTAAGTTCTTCAGCATCCGAAGTATCTACGCCCGGATCGTCACCAAACTCCTCGCGAATTTTGGTAAATACATCTTCCAGAGGCACCGACCCTTCTGCATCGGTGGTGTAGATAGATACCTCCTGCAATACCGACACCCGGTGACTGGCTCCTACGACCATCTTCTTTTTCTGGTCGTCTAGTGATTCTACAATCACTCCCGTACGGGTAGGCTTCAGGATGTGAAACAAACCTCCTTTGCCAGAGATAGATGCTACTTCTTTCAGGTCCATAATAGTATCTTATTTTGGGTTAATCCACGGCTGGTCAATTCGTGCGCATTTGAAGCAGTAAAGTAAAAGTGAATATAGGGGAATTATCAAGCGTTGGTAAAAAAAAATACAACAAGTATGATTAAATAATCCCTAAAGTGTGGGCTATGTAATCCAGCAGGTCTTCCCGACCACTACCATCCACGGCTGAAGTCACAAAGATCGGAGGCAACTCTGCCCAGGTTTTCTTGAGCGTCTTGCGATAAACGGCCATAGACTTCTGTGTCTTGTTATGCGACTGCTTATCGGCCTTGGTAAAAACCAGTACGAAAGGAATTTGGTGTACTCCTATCCATTCAATGAAACGAAGGTCAATATTTTGCGGAGAGTGCCGGGAATCTATCAGTACAAAAAGGCAGACTAATTGCGGACGATTCAGCAGATAGTCTTGTATAAGATGTCCAAAGCCCTCACGGGCAGATTTACTTACCTTTGCCCAGCCATAACCAGGCAGGTCTACCAGGTGCCACTCTTGGTTGATGAGAAAATGATTGATGAGTTGTGTCTTACCAGGGCGCCCCGAAATTTTCGCCAGCTTTTTCCGCTCGGTCAACATATTGATCAGCGAAGACTTACCTACATTAGAACGCCCGATAAAGGCATATTCAGGAATATCTGCATCAGGGCATTGGAGGTAGTTAGCCGCACTGGTAACAAAATTGGCTTCTTTAATCTGCATAAATACTACTTCTGCTCTTCTTGATAATCGTTCACCAAACGAAAAGCTGGTCGCTTGTATGCCGAGTTACCGCTGCTATCAATATTGGCCATGACATTTTTATACTTCTCAAGAAAAAAGTTGAAGTCATTGATAAACTTATCGTAACTCAGCCGATACAATACAGCACTGCTACTGGCAGCAAGTACCCGGTCTATCAGTATATTGATCGCAGGATCATACATTGCATCAGGTAGTGTTTCAGCGTAGCGTACCAGGGTCTCGCTGGTACGGCGGGAAAGGCTGTCGTAACGATTGATGAGATTAGGATCACCGACTGATGTAGAGTCGTAACGAATCAGCCGCAGTACACCCAGCATTTGGGAAAGCGAATCCAGCGAATCAACGGCATAGGTATCAGTTTTGCGAATTTCATTTAGCAGCAGTTGCATATCCTGTAGTCTGTTGTCCTCGTCTTCCATCATGCTTTCCCAGGTATACTCTAGCGTATCGTTGAGGTAATAATAGACCTGGCGCAGAGAATCTAATTCGGCATCGCTTAGTTGTTCTTCCGTCTGCTGATTGAAGCGGGAACTACAGGCTGCCGTTAATAAAAACAAGAACAATAAGCAACTGGTAATCTTCATAGAAATGCTAGGCGGTTAGGTAGAGAAATTATAGTTTTACCGCAGGTGGTTTTGCTCTCACTTGTGCAACTGGCATTTTTAAATATAATATAAATTGGAGTGAATTATTACATATGAAGCTGATAATCAGCATGATTCCTTCTTCAATCTAAACTTATGCCCAGAAAGAAACATTTTTTGAGCAATGCCTATGAGTATTTCAATACACTGACCATGGTTTTCTACCTGATGGTTGGGGTTCCTCTGTTATTTTTTGTGGTGCTCTACCTGCAATACCAAGAAGCCGGAGGTTTACAGGTAACTGAAAGCTGGCAGTTTCTACCCCATGTGCTGATACCGGCTGCTACGGTGATTAGTATTTTCCTGGCGTATCGTGTGTATAAAAACAAGATCTTTCAGCGTGAGCCAAAGACTTTCCGGAAGAAACTCAGAACGTTCCACGAAATTTCATTATATAAATACGGACTGCTGGATCTTGCCAACTTTCTGCCAGTGATAGGAATGTACCTGACCGGTGAACAGGTATTTGCCGGTTTGTATGCCGTTACACTGGTCGTATTTTCGCTCAACCGGCCTACCCATAAGCGTATTTCTAAAGATATGGAACTGACTCAGCAGGAACAACAATGGCTCAACAGCGATCGTGATTTTGATGAACTCCCCTGACAGCCAAAAAATTACTGAGGTGATTAGCCAGCATGTACCTCCGGCAGCGCAATCGTACTGTGTTGAACTCTGGCTACAGTATCCTTTCCGCCTCCGAATCTCACCCCGACGGCTCACCAAACTGGGCGACTACCGCTACGACAAAGGCAGGAGAACACATCAGATCAGTGTCAACGCAACGCTTAACCCTTACGCCTTCCTGATCACTTACGTACATGAAGTGGCTCACCTGCTGGCCTTTCAAACCTACGGTTTTCGGATAGCCCCACACGGCCAAGAGTGGAAAAAGAGCTTCAGAGAGCTGATGCAGCCTGTCCTCAACCAAAGGGTGTTTCCGGAGGAAATACTCCAGCCGCTCAGCCACTACATGCGCAACCCCAAAGCCGCCAGTGGCTCAGATCAACGGTTGAGCCTGGCCCTTCAGCAGTATGACCGGCCAGACGGCAGCGTGGCACTGGCGGATGTTATGCCCAGTAAGACATTTCGTTTTCGGAAGATGCTCATGGTGAAGGAATCGGTGCGGAGAACGCGAGCGCTCTGCCGGGAGGTCAAGAGTGGGAAACGGTACCTAATATCCCAGGCAGCGCGGGTGCGGCCAGTTACGGAAGTGAAAGCCGACGGGTAATTAGTGAGCTGACGAGTTCAAAAAAAGATACCGGCTTCAGCGTACGCCAGTTGTCAATCTGCAGGCTGCCTCCAAAGTTAATGTAGGAGTCAATGTTATACACGGTCATTTCAGAAAGTACAAAGTCGCGAAAGCTGACGGCGGCAATCCATCCGTCTTCTACATCTTCAAACCATTCTTCGTAATAGCAATCGTCGGAGCCATGAAAGTTGAGGATATTCTCACCAACCAGGATAAACTTATTGATATTTTTTTTGGTGAAATAATCTACAATATTACGCTTAAGATGCATGATATCGTTGTTAAGTGCATCGTTCCACTCACCCATAAATTCAATCACGCAAAAGCCACGCTGGTAGTCTACAAAGAGCACCTTGATGTAAAGTGTCTCTGAACCCATGAAGTCCCAGGCCGGGTCTATGTAGTAGCCGTAGATGGTATTGGTATAAAGCTCGTAGTTGTACTCTTTCCCGTAAAACGGAGATTGCTCATCCTCAGCGGGGTTGTAGTACTTGTACCAGTTGTAAAAGGGCTCTATCAGGTGCATACGCGCCGTGCTTTCTGAAATACGACCGATCTTTTCCGTCCAGTCAAGAAGATCTCAAATGCCTAAAAATCATGTTTTTCAACAGCCAGTGCCTGTCGCACGGAGCCATGTTTTCTCAGCAGTGCTTCCGCCTCTTGTCTGTCCACACTCAACTCTTCCATGAGCATTCTCGTTCCACGATCTACCAGTTTGTTATTACTCAGTTGCATGTCTACCATCCGGTTTCCTTTGACCCGGCCCAGCCCGATCATAGTGGCAGTTGAAATCATATTGAGTACCAGCTTTTGCGCCGTACCTGCTTTCATCCGGGTGCTACCGGTCACAAACTCTGGTCCTACTACTACTTCAATGGGAATTTCTGCAGCTTTTGCCAGTTCGGTATCCAGATTACAGGTAATACATCCGGTCAGAATACCGTTTGCACGAGCGTCTTTCAACCCTCCAATGACATAAGGAGTCCCTCCTGAAGCAGCGATACCAATGACTGTATCCTGATCACTAATTTTGTAAGCCTGCAGATCTTTCCATGCCTGTGCGGGATCGTCTTCGGCAAATTCTATCGCTTTGCGGATGGCAGCATCCCCCCCTGCCATGAGACCAATCACCCAGTCGTGTGGTACACCATAAGTGGGCGGGCATTCCGAAGCATCTACGATGCCCAGCCGACCACTGGTACCAGCACCAATATAAAAGAGACGCCCTCCCTGCTTCATACGGCTAACGATACCCTCTACCAGTTTTTCTATCTGTGGGATCACCTTTTCTACCGCGTAAGCGACTTTTTTATCCTCCTGATTAATGCCCTTCAGCAGGTCGTGGGTGGGCATTTTTTCCAGGTCGTTGTATAGCGATGATGATTCTGTTATACTCATGACTTTGTTGCTTCTTGGTGATATAATGTGAGACCGGCAATTGGGCCTTCCAGTATGTTAAATATTCTCAGTCCTTTGTCGTTCGCCACCTGCCGAAGCAGATTACCGAAATAAAATGCGATAGAACCGGTGAAGTGTATTTTATAATTCTGGTAATGATCGTAATGGCTAATGGTCTTGTCAAAAAAGGCAGAGAAGATATCGTATACCATCCGCATCAGATAAGGTTCTTTAAGGTTTTGAAACACAAATTTAGCAAAGCCTGCCATGTACCGGTTGGCAAATGGCTGCCGGTAGACATTTTCCAGAACCGTATCTTTACTCATATCAAAGCGTATTTCCAGCCTTTCCCGGACTTTAGCAGGGAGCTCGCGCCGAAAATACCGGTTGAGTAACTCCTTACCCATGTGGGAGCCACTTCCCTCATCCCCGATGATGTAGCCCATGGGCGGTATGTTGTCAATTATATTTCTACCGTCGTAGAGACAGGTATTAGAACCCGTACCCAGGATGCAGGTAATGCCAGGTTCTCTTCCACAAAGCGCCCTTGCGGCCCCCAGTAGATCGTTATGGACTTCTGGCTTAGCTTCAGGAAATACACTATGAATAGCCGTAGCTACACTGGTACAGGCCGAATCAGTAGCACAACCGGCCCCGTAAAAGAAAAGCTCTTGAACCGATGCTGCATCAGCGGAAGCAGGTAGCTGGGGCTGCAGTTCTTCTCGCAGAACCCTGGCCATACTCTCCTCTGTTTCATGATAAGGATTCAGACCTGAGCAGCGAGCCTGATGAACCTCACCAGCTGCATCCAGGATACGCCAATCCGTTTTGGTAGAACCACTGTCTGCAATTAAAATCATGCCTGACCACTTTTTGTCCACAATTACTTTACCGCGTGACACAAAATTATAACTTTCGTCCTAAATTAGCGGTGATATGATCAGCAATCTGTCAGACAGCCTGAATTTTATTTCCAAACTCACTCTTCCAAGGGCTATCAATGCCCTCAAACTGTTGAGCAGCTATTATCTTTCGCGGTTAAGCGGAAAGTCCCGGCTGGCAGGGTTGCCCCTTAGCGTATCCATTGAGCCTACTACAGCCTGTAATCTGCGGTGTCCAGAGTGCCCGAGCGGCTTACGTTCTTTTACCCGTCCTACCGGCATGCTGCAGGAAAAGATGTTCAGGAAGGTGGTAGACGAGCTACAGGAAACTCTCTCTTATCTGCTGTTTTACTTCCAGGGTGAACCCTATCTAAACCGTAATTTTCTGGACTGGGTAAGCTATGCTTCGCAAAAGGGCATCTACACAGCCACCTCCACCAACGCTCACTACCTGGACGACGAAACTGCCCGCCGTACGGTAGCCTCAGGATTAGACCGGCTCATCATTTCTATTGACGGTACAACGCAGGATACGTATGAATCTTACCGGATAGGGGGTCAACTCAACAAGGTGTTAGAGGGTACCCGAAATGTGATTCGCTGGAAAAAGGAGCTCAAGTCAAGGACACCACACGTAGTTTTTCAGTTTTTGGTCGTCAAACCTAACGAACACCAAGTAGAAGAAGTAAAGCAACTAGCCAAAGCGTTGAGTGTGGATGCAGTGGGACTTAAGACCGCTCAGGTCTACGGTTATGAGCAAGGATCACCGCTTATTCCGGTCCAGCAAAAATATTCGCGATACAGGAAACAGGCAGACGGCAGCTACACAATCAAAAACAAGCTACTCAACCACTGCTGGAAAATGTGGCACTCCTGCGTAATCACCTGGGATGGTAAGGTAGTCCCCTGCTGCTTTGACAAAGATGCCCACCATCAGTTAGGGGATATGCAGCGGATGAGCTTTCGCGAAATCTGGCAGAGTCAGCCTTACCATCAGTTCCGGCAAAGTCTGTTACGCTCCCGCAGTGAAATTGACATTTGCAAGAACTGCACCGAGGGCACTAAGATATGGGCCTGACAGTTTTTGGCGATAGGAATTTGGGCAATGACCCGAACTTTTTTGCGTTATATCTTTTATAAAGATGGAATATCTTCTTAGTTTACTATGCCAATAATAAATTAATCTTACATGAAACTGCTGAAAGCGATATTTGCGGTGCTATGTGTGTTGGGTCTCACTGCTGGATGTGCCAGCTACAGAACGTGTCCAGCTTACGCGCAAAAGTCACAGGAAATTATCTATAATCCAGATTTTAAGTCAGAACCCAATAAAGCTGACAGGTTTAGGAGTCTGTAATCTCACTGCTCACACCCGCCTGGTTTAAATCTTTCCAGAAACCAGGATACGACTTTACCACGACATCTGGGTCCTCAATTTTCAAATCCATCAATCCTACCAGTGGTGCAAATGCCATTGCCATCCGATGGTCTCCATAGGTGTCTATTTGCAAATTATCAATTGCTTCGGGCGTGACGTCTGCCTTCAGTTCCCAGGTATTCTGATCCTCAAGAAGCTGAGCTCCCACTTTATTCAATTCCTGCCGCAACGCAGCAATCCGATCTGTTTCTTTAATGCGCAAACTTTCCAAGCCCGTCATGATACAGGGAATCCCTTTGGCAGCACATGTTACAGCTCCTGTTTGAGCCAAATCCGGGCAATCGCTAAAATCGTATTGTAATTCTTCTACTGCATCTTTTTTAGTAAGCAATACGCCTTCCTCATCAAACTCAGAGCTTACGCCCAGTTTATCCATAATCTCTACAATAGCGATATCACCCTGGAGTGAGTCTTTTCTCAAACCCAGCAGTTTTATTTCGGCATTCTCAGACAAGGCTACCAGGCTGTACCAATAGCTTGCTCCTGACCAGTCGGATTCTATGGTATATTCCCCGGCCTGATATTGCTGCGGCTCTATCGTTACCACGTTATCTTCCCAAAGGTAAGTAACCCCAAAACGCTTCATTAACCCCAGTGTCATGCTGATGTAAGGGCGGCTACCTACCTTTCCTTCCAGCGTTAGTTTCAGGCCCTGGGGTAAAGTGGGGGCAATCATTAGCAGGGCTGAGATATACTGGCTGCTCACATCTCCCCGGATACTGACCGCTGGCTGCAATTGTCCTTCCGGCAGGCCTTTTAGCTTTACCGGGGGAAAACCTTCATTGTCCAGATACTCAACCTGAGCCCCCAATTGATGGAGTGCATCTACCAGTAACTTTACCGGACGCTGATGCATGCGGGGCGTACCTTTGAGTACCCGACCAGGCCGCGCAACGGTACAATAAGCCAGCAGAAAGCGCATGGTTGTCCCTGCGTCAAGCACATCTAATTCTAACGCATCGGACTGCAAAAGACGCATCATGGTTTGCGTATCGCGAGCCTCCGATAAGTTGTGTAGTGCTATCTTTTCTTTAGCCAGTGCCTGTATAATGAGCGCACGGTTACTTTCACTTTTTGAAGAAGCCAGGCGAATTGTAGCACGTATCGGCTGATTGACTTTATGGAGTTGGATTTGCTTCACGGGTGCTTGAGTATTGAGGTGACGAGCAAAAATATTTGAGCATGACCTTTACAGACAATAGGCCCTACCTTTTTAATCAAAATTATAAAACTAAACCACATAGAACTACTAAAACCATAAGACCAACCTATTTTTTATTACCTTAACAACATCTAATTTTTTAAACCAAAAAACTACACACATGGACAACACTGGTAAAGTTCTTACTGCACTATTGGTCGGTGCTGCCGCTGGCGCCATTACCGGGCTATTGCTTGCACCAGAGAGCGGGTCCAAAACCCGTGACAAACTGGGTAAAACTGCTGGAGACTTAGCTGACGATCTGGAAGGCGCCTGGGAAGACGGTGCTGAGAAAATCAAAGATTTAACCGACGAGGCAATATCTGAGATTGAAAAGTACAGCCGTAAAACAAGCGACTAAGCCGCAGCGCTCATGCACAAAAAGCTATTAAGCCTCCCTGTGAGGCTTATTTTTTTGGTCCCGGTAGTAAGACAGCCCTTCTCGCACATCCGCTGAGGTGATAGGAATATCGTAGGTAGCTTCCCCAATTTTTTTCAAAAGGCTGGCCTGTACTGTACCGCCTTCATTTTTCTTATCCTGCAGGGTAAGCCCCACAATTACTTCTTCATCCTGCTGCCCAATGGGACGATAGCCGTAAATATCCAGCAAAAACTGGTTGATTTCTTCTGCCTCACTCTGGGGTAAACCGCAGTATTTTACTGACAAATAATTTTCAGCTATCATGCCAACGGCGATAGCCTCGCCATGCAGCAGATAATTATCGGTTTCCAGGTAAAAGCTCTCTACGGCATGTCCAATGGTATGTCCGTAGTTGAGTACCTTTCGTAGTCCGCCTTCTTTAAAATCTGCATTTACCACCCTGGATTTAATGCTGATAGAGTGAGCGATGTGGTCTGACCAGTCTTGCACCTGTAATGCCTGACGCTTTACCTCAGGCCAGTAGGCGGCGTCCTGTATCAGGCTATGCTTGATCACTTCAGCGAAGCCCGAGCGCAGCTCGGCGTACGTGAGGGTTTGAAGAAAGCCTGAATGGACTATCACCCGCTCGGGCTCCTGAAAAAGTCCGATGTGATTTTTATAGCCCTGAAAGTCTATTCCCAGCTTACCACCTACTGAGGCGTCTACCTGAGAGAGCAAAGTTGTCGGTAGGTTGATAAAAGGAATACCACGCTTGTACGTAGCTGCACAAAAACCTCCCATATCACCAATTACACCACCACCTAGGTTAATCAGCAGGGCTTTCCGGTCAAAATGAGCATGTGTCATCTGCTCCCAGATTTGCGAACAGGTAGTGAGATTTTTGTTGGTCTCACCACTCTGGATTTCAATGAGTAAATGATCAGGAAGTGCTTCCTTTACCAGTGGATAGCAGTGTGGCTTGGTATTTTCATCCACCAGCACTCCAATCTGACTGGGACTGTGGTTGGCAAAATACTCCTGTAATGTAGCTGTAAGATCCTGGGTAAGCGATACGTTTTCAGCAGGCATAGAATAAAACTTGAGCTAAATCAGTGACTCTGCGTTGGTAAATTTTTAATTTTCAATTTTTGGCCCGGATACTGCCTGGTGGTCTTCCTTTATTTTATCCATTACTTCCGTCTGCTTCTTGATGGATTCTACGTGTAGCAGATTGAATAATTCAGTAGTAAATTTTTCCCTCAGGTTAAGTGTTTCGCCCCACTCTTTGCGACTGCGGAAAACTTCGTTCCAGCGATCCAGTTGGAAGGCTGCTACATTATTTTTCTTTTTCCAGACACCAATCTGGGCGACCATGTCCATCCGCTGCGCCAGTATCTCCATCATTTCCCGGTCTGCATGGTCAATCTGAGTACGCAGTTCCTCCAGATGGGTGATATACTCAATGTCTTCGGACGAGGACTTCCTGATCTTCAAATTTTTGATGGTCTCGCCCAGTGAAGCTGGCGTTACCTGCTGACGAGCATCACTCCAGGCGTTTTCCGGATCGCGGTGCGTTTCTATGATCAATCCTTCAAAATTCAGATCCATAGCCACCTGTGATATCTCAAAGACCATCTCTCGCTTACCAGCGATGTGGCTAGGGTCACAGACCATCGGCAATTCCGGAAACTGGCGCTTCAGCTCAATGGGTATCTGCCACATGGGTACATTGCGATAACGGGTCTTTTTGTGGGTAGAGAAACCACGGTGAATAGCCCCCAGCTTATTCACACCTGCCTGATTGAGTCGCTCTAAAGCTCCAATCCAAAGTGCCAAATCAGGGTTGATTGGATTTTTGACCATGACCGGAATGTCTACCCCCTTGAGGGCATCGGCAATTTCCTGTACGATAAAAGGGCTTACCGTAGAGCGGGCACCTATCCACAAGATATCTATGCCAAAATGCAGTGCTTCTTCCACATGCATGGCGTTGGCTACCTCTACCGCAAATTTTACATCAAGCTCTTTTTTGATATCGCTGATCCACTGCAGTGCTTCCTGACCAATCCCTTCAAAAGTATTGGGACGAGTACGGGGCTTCCAGACGCCCGCACGAATGATGTTAACGCCCTGTTCTTTGACTGCTTTGGCAGTAGTGTACAATTGCTCCTCAGTTTCAGCACTGCAAGGGCCGGCGATCATCAATGGTTGCGTAGTGCCAGCAATCCAGGCATCAATACTTGCAATATTCATAGGTTAAATTTTTGATCAATATCTTTATTATAATGTACTTCACGTATACAGAAGCTAAATTTGATACAGGTAGTAACCGGTTTTGCGATAAAAACAATCGTATCGCGTTGGGTTGTTAGGACAACACTACTCAACGGAAAATCATTGCAATGAATGGTGCACTGACGAATTTCTGACCATTTTTTAATTAGCTGACGATACTACAAAACGATATGTTTGACATACAAACGGTCTCACTAAATAATACGCAGATCGCTTTTTCGTACAAATCGGATGAAGAACTCCGTAAGACCTACCTCATCTTTTCTGCCATCAACCTACATCTCTTGACAAAAGCAGGCATAAAGTTGGTGAAAATTGCCCTAAAATTAAAGCTACCCATACGCGGCATACTGAAAAATACCATCTTCCGGCAGTTTTGCGGCGGTGAAAGCATCCAAAGTTGTGAACCTACCATCAAACAACTGGCCTACCATCGGGTCAAGACCATTCTGGACTATTCTGCCGAAGGCAGCAACCACGAAAAAAGTTTTGAACAGGTGACGCAGAAAACACTGGCGACAATAGAAAAAGCCGGAAACGATGAAAGACTACCCTTCTGCGTATTTAAGCCTACAGGCATCGCCAGTATCAATCTGCTGGAAAAAATACAGGCAGCCCACCCCCTTTCTCCCGAAGACGAAGCAGCTTTTGCAAGGGTCAGGCAGCGCATAGATACGCTCTGCCAGGCGGCCTACGACGCCGGAATTAGTATTTTTATTGACGGAGAAGAAAGCTGGATACAGGATGTGATAGATGGAATGGTGTACGAAATGATGGCGAAGTACAACAAGCAAAGGGCAGTGGTCTACAATACCTACCAGATGTACCGCCGTGATATGCTACGGAATCTGAAAAATGCTTTCCGGCTTGCGGTTACTCGACAGTACTTTCTGGGTGTCAAGCTGGTGAGAGGGGCTTACATGGAAAAAGAAAGGGGCAGAGCGGAAGAAAAGGGCTACCCTGACCCCATACAACCCAATAAAGAGGCTACCGACGATAGCTATAACCAGGCTTTACTTTATTGCATTAACAACAAGCAACGTATTTCGCTGGTGTCCGGCTCTCACAATGAGTATAGCAACCAGTACCTCACCTTGCTGATGCAGAAACATAGCCTGAGGCCTGATGATTCCCGGGTGTACTTTTCGCAGTTGTACGGCATGAGTGATCATATTTCCTTCAACCTGGCCCACGCTGGCTACAATGTCGCCAAATATGTACCCTATGGCCCGGTAGAGTCGGTGCTACCCTACTTATTTCGCCGTACAGAAGAAAACACTTCAGTAGTCGGACAAAGTAGTCGGGAGTATCTTTTGGTCAGGCACGAATTGCAACGGAGAAAGCAAGCCAGAAAATAGAACGGGTCAGGAGAGTCGCTTTTTGAGATGGTGGTAGGTTTCTTCTACCGAGATATTTTGGGCCTGATTGTACTGAATAGTTTCCAGAATGGTATCCACAGTATCGGGAGCATAGCCCAGTTTCATCACCATGCGCCGGGCGATTTTAAGCTCGTCTTCGTGCACCTCCTCATCCACACGGATAAGGTTGATCAGGTAGAAAATAGAGAAAAAATGCTCTCCGGAAGGGGGTTTCAAATAACGAATGTCCTCTTCAGAAGATGTCAGAAACAACTCACTGATCCGCTCGTCTGAAAAGCCGAGCTTATGACCGATGCTAAGAATGTAGTCTCGCTCCACTTCTTCAAGCATATCATCAGCCAGGGCCAGATGAAAAAGCTGCCTGATATAGTCCTCCTCGCGGGCTCGTTTGCTGGGGCTAAACAGATTCCAGAAACTCATAAGCGTTACGTTTTCGGTGTGAAACTAACGTTCCAGCATTTTCAAAAGTGTGGTGAGTTTATTTTTCAGGTTTCTGCGGTCTATGATAAAGTCCAGGAAACCGTGCTCCAGCACAAACTCAGCACTCTGAAAACCTTTGGGCAGACTCTTTCCAATGGTCTGCTCAATTACGCGGGGTCCAGCAAAACCGATCAGAGCGCCGGGCTCGGCAATGTTGAAATCACCCAGCATAGCAAACGAGGCCGTTACTCCGCCGGTGGTAGGGTCCGTCAGTAAAGAAATGTAGGGAATCTTGGCCTTGTGGAGTTGAGCCAGTTTGGCCGAAGTTTTAGCCATTTGCATGAGCGAAAAGCCTGCTTCCATCATCCGGGCTCCTCCCGACTTGGAAATGATCAGCAGAGGCTGCTTATGCTTGATCGAGTAGTCAATAGCCCGGGCAATCTTTTCGCCTACCACGGAGCCCATGGAGCCTCCCACAAAGCCGAAATCCATACAGGCAACCACCAGCTTGACACCGTTGATCTTACCATGTGCGGTACGGATAGCGTCCTTAAGACTGGTTTTCTTCTGAGAGTCTTTGATGCGCTTGGGATAAGGCTTATTGTCCACAAATTCCAATGGGTCACTGGATGTCAGGTCAGCATCCAACTCTGTGAATTTGTTGTCGTCAAACAGAATTTGAAAGTATTCTTTGGAGCCGATACGCACATGGTATCCATCTTCTGGAACGACATAGGCGTTATTTCTGAGCTCACGCGTATGAATAATTTTTCCGCCAGGTGTCTTGAACCACAGTCCGTCAGGAGCTTCTTTTTTGGATTCGGTAGGCGTTTGGATACCTTTATCTTTTCTTCTAAACCACGACATTTTTCAAGCAGTTTTTTGGAATGGGCGACATGGCCACAATGTTGCCGTATGAGGAGGGCTAAGTTATTGAGAATTTTGTTATTCCGAAAAAATATCTGCAAGGACGCTGACTGGGAGCTACGCCCCATAGTCAGCGCAGTTTTCTAAAATTTAGCTTTTAGATAGCGAGCTGTATGGTTCTTGGTGTCTTTGATCAGCTCTTCCGGCCGACCGGCAAAAGTCAGTTGCCCCCCTTTGTCGCCTCCTTCGGGCCCCAGGTCTATGATCCAGTCAGCACTCTTGATTACTTCCATATTGTGCTCTATGATCACCACGCTGTTGCCCTGCTCAATCAGCGCATTGATCGCATGCATAAGCTTACGGATATCGTGAAAGTGAAGACCTGTGGTTGGCTCATCAAATATAAATAGGATGTGCTCCTGCTGGGCACGGGCGGTATTACCCTTTCCGAGGAACGAAGCCAGCTTCACCCGTTGCGCCTCACCGCCACTCAACGAATTAGAAGATTGCCCCAGTCGTACATAGCCGAGCCCTACATCCTGCAGTGGTTGCAGTTTGTTAACGATGGGAGCCTGATACCTAAAAAATGCTACACTATCGTCCACGGTCATGCCCAACACATCAGCGATATCTTTACCCTGATACTTTACCTCCAGGATTTCTTTCTTAAACCGCTTACCCCCACAAACCTCGCAGGTCAGGTGGATATCAGCCATGAACTGCATCTCAATCTTCACTTCACCCTCGCCCTGGCAGTTTTCACAACGACCACCGTCTACATTGAACGAAAAGTAGGCCGGCTTATAGCCTCTCTGCTTGGCAAGTGATTGCTCAGAAAATAACTGCCGGATCCCATCGTAGGCTTTTACATAAGTCACCGGATTAGAACGAGACGACTTTCCGATTGGGTTTTGGTCTACAAACTCTACCTGGCTCACCTGCCTGAGATCTCCTTCCAGTTTATCAAACTTTCCGGTGGATTCACTAACGGTACCAAACATTTTGCCCAATGCCGGGTACAAAATACTTTTGACCAGCGTAGACTTGCCCGATCCGCTTACACCGGTTACTACGGTGAGCATTCCCAATGGAATGTTGACATCAATGTGCTTGAGGTTATTTTCGCGTGCCCCTTTGATCGTTATGTTGTATTTAAAGTCTCGCCGCTTCACTGGCATGGGCACACTTTCTGCCCCGCTCAGGTAACGAGATGTATGTGTATTGGCATGGCCATTTTGCTTTTCCAGATCCCTGATGGTACCCTGAAATACCAGTTCACCACCGTGTGAGCCAGCGTCTGGCCCGATGTCAATAATTTCATCAGCCGCCCGCATTACCTCTTCCTCGTGCTCTACCACGATCACCGTATTACCCAGGTCACGCAATGTCTTGAGCACTTCTATCAGGCGGCTGGTATCCCGCGGATGGAGGCCGATACTGGGTTCATCCAGAATATACATAGAACCGACCAGCGCACTACCCAAAGATGTTGCAAGTTTGATACGCTGGTACTCTCCACCGGAGAGCGAACTGGTAAGTCGGTTCAGGATCAGGTAGCCCAGCCCGACTTTGTTCAGGTACTCCAGCCTACTGCGAATTTCTTTGAGAATGCGGCTCGCGACTTGCTCATCGTGCTGCTCAATTTGCAGGTCATTGAAAAAAGCGATGACTTTCTCTACCTGCATGAGTACCAGCTCCGTAATTGAAGTATCGTTGATCTTTACATAAGAAGCATCTTTACGGAGGCGTGTTCCCTGGCAGTCGGGGCAGACAGTGCGCCCCCGGTACCGCGACAGCATCACCCGATACTGTATCTTATGTGTTTTGGATTCCAGAAATTTAAAGAAATCATTGAGCCCTTTGAAGTAGCGATTTCCTGTCCAGAGCAGCGCTTTTTCTTCTTCCGAAAGATCTACGAAAGCACGGTGAATCGGGAAGTCGAATTCAATACCATGCTTGAGGAGGGGTGTCAGCCATTTTTTCATAGAATGGCCCCGCCAGGGAGCTATGGCTCCTTCGTAAACAGACAGACTTTTATCAGGCACAACTAGGTCTTCGTCTATGCCCAGTACATTACCAAAACCTTCACAGGTACGGCAGGCACCATAAGGGTTGTTAAAGGTAAAGAGGTTGACGCTGGGTTCTTCAAATACCATCCCGTCCTGCTCAAACTTATCGGAGAAATGATGTCTTTCAGTGCCATCACGATGCACAATATCCACCAAACAAGTGCCTTGTCCTTCAAAAAAAGCAGTCTGTACGGAGTCAGCAATGCGAAACTGCAGATCTTCATCCTTAGCCTGAACGGAAGCCCGATCTATCATGATCTTGTAATCAGCATCTTCCAGCGCTTCAGTCTCTTTTTCCAGTATCTCTTCTATGAAAAGTACCTCGTCGTTGACCATGATGCGGGTAAATCCTTTCTGCATCAGTATGTTCAATTCTTCTTCCAGCGGGCGATCTTCTTTGCGCAAAAGTGGACAGAGCACCATCAGTTTGGTTTTTTCCGGATGGCCAAAAATAAAGTCCACCACACTGCTGACAGTATCGCGGGTTACGAGTTTACCACTCACCGGAGCATAAGTTTTTCCGATACGGGCGTATAGCAGCTTGAGATAATCGTAAATCTCGGTGGTAGTTCCTACGGTAGAGCGGGGATTGCGGGTATTGACTTTTTGCTCAATAGCGATGGCCGGGGAAACGCCTTTGATGTATTCTACCTCGGGTTTTTCCATGCGGCCCAGAAACTGCCGGGCATAAGAGCTCAGGCTCTCCACGTACATACGCTGCCCTTCGGCAAAGAGTGTATCAAACGCCAGCGAAGACTTACCAGACCCTGATAGGCCAGTAACCACCACCATCTTATTGCGGGGTATGGCAACCGTCAGATTTTTCAGATTATTTACCTTGGCCCCTTTGATGATGATAAACTCCTTGGGGTCAAGCTCGTCTATCATATATTTGGAAACACTAGCCGTATTCATAAGGTAGCAAATGTACTATATTTTGTGATGATCAAACAGCATCGGTGCAGAACAGATGATTTTGTCGGATGCCAATGAAACAAGAAGCGTGGCAGGAGAAAGGTTCTGAAAAAGGTAAGGTTTTTTGTTTACCAAGGCACGAAAAGGTACATTAAGGGTGTGAATCTAATCCTTGTACTATGAAACTATCTATCATTTTCAGCCTGGCCATCTTATTCGTGAATTTATCACCGCTTTGGGCACAGCAGCTGGAAATCAGCGATTTGGTCAATACCTCTTCTGATGAAGACCTGTACATCATCGGGGGAGACGAAGAGGGAGTGTATGTAGGGGTAGCCGAAGACTACTACATGAGCGGCAGTGGCAACAAGCAAATCATTTCTTACTATAACATGGATGAAGTGGAAGCGCTGGAATCCCAGGTGATGAAGCAGCAAGAGCGTTCCCGGGAGTTTTTTTATACCTTTTATTTTCATAACCAGCTCCACACCCTTTCCCACGATACTCAAGAGAGCGACGATGGCCTTTACCACGTATACCTGAATAGCTACAACCAGCAGATGGAACCTGCTGGGGAAGAAATGGATCTGGATCAGGTCTACCCTTATTTCTTTAGTTTTGATGTGAGCTCTATGTTCAGGAGCTATTTTTCCTCACAGTTTGGAAAAATGCGCAAGGGAATGTTCATCTCACATAAGGCAAGCCCGGCAGCAGACAAGCTTGCGCTATTCTTTGACTTCAACTACTTTACTGCTTCTGAGGCCAACTTCCAGTGTGTTGTACTGGGCAAGGACCGTGAAGTGCAGTGGACAGACCTGATTGACCTGCCGGAAGATGGCAGCAACTTGCTGTTAGAAGACTATGCACTAGACGATAATGGCAGACTGTACATCCTGATGGCTGCTTTTGAGAATGAGAATTTCAAAAAAACTGCCAATGACTTTGAGTACCGCCTTTTTCAGTATGATCCAGAGGCAGGGGAAGCCAGCCAGGTAGACTTTGATACACAGGGTAAGTTTATCATTAATATGGGCCTTTCATTGGGTTCTGAACAAATGCCGGTGCTGGGAGGTATCTACGCTGACCCACTGAGTAACGACATTGAAGGAGGTCTGATGGTGCGTGTAAATGAGAGAGGCACTACGGAGACCACAGAGCTCGAGTTTGGACGATCAGTTCTACGAGAGATCAATGACGATGATGATAAGGAATCAGCTGAAGAGTATACGATTAAGCACACCATTGCCGAAGATGACGGTAGCATTGTCTTTTTCGCTGAATCCTACAAACGTGGCCCGATCGTAAGTGCCAAGTTGAGGCTGAGTGCTTTTAATCCGCTGGACACGGATGTGGAAATTGGCGATATCTACAAAAAGATCATGGCTGTGCGCATCACTGCTGATCAGCAGAGTGGCTGGGTTGAAATCATAGATAAAACGCAGAAGTCTACCGAATCTAAAGATATCTACACTTCCTATGCCCTGGCCTATGACGATGAGGCTTATCACCTCCTGTACAATGAGGATATCAAAAGCTCTTCTGACATTTACCTGGCGACCCTTAAAAAAGAGGGAGGCATGAGCCACGGTGTGCTTATGGACCGCAGAGATTACCGTATGCGTCTCATTCCTGAATTTGGTCAAATGCCAGTGCCGGGGGTATTAACTGTACCAGTAGAAAAGTCAGGCAGACAGGGAGTACTTCGTGTAAAATTTTGAACCACTAGCTGGGCAATCGTCCAAAAAAAGGTTTATATTCTCATCTTGAGTGGTTGAACAAATTTTGACTAAGAATGTATGAATATCTACAGATCCGCTTGTCTGCTATTTTTGCCTACCCTTATTTTTCTTAGTTGTAACAGTGAAGATGACATTCCCGGATCTCCCCCGGTACCCGATGCTGGAGAAGATATTGAGACGCCAATTGACCTGGCTGGAACTATTGTCCTGAGTGCTTCAGGCTCTTCTGACCCGGACGGTGATACATTATCCTATCGCTGGACACTCCTTCAGCAGCCGGACGGCAGTACCGCTACAATTAATAATGATAACGAAGAAAATGCTTCTATTACCCCTGATGCTAAGGGAGTCTACCGAGTACTGTTAGAAGTGGACGATGGCAATCACCCTACCGTCAGCGACGAAAAACAAATCACCGTCACAGAAGCTGTCAACGATGCACCAACTGCTGACGCAGGAGAAGATATAACTGCGCAAGTCAATGAAACCGTAACCCTGGATGGTAGTAACTCTTCTGACCCTAATGGAGACGATCTGGAGTACCAGTGGATGAGTGCCAGCAATCCAGTAGGCGCTCAGTTTACTATTGAAAATGCAGACCAGGCCCAGGCCAGCTTCGTTCCGGACCGCGCCGGAACCTACGTTTTTCGCCTGAGGGTTACTGATCCCTTTGGCGTATCAGATACAGATAACGTAGACGTCATAGTATCAGATCCTGAGTGATGAGTGACTTAACCGGCGGCGGATCAGCCATGTGCTATGTGGCCTGTTTAGCCATCAACAAGATTTGGAGGCCATACCCGGTACAGAGGAGTGAATTATTTTACCAAATGTCGGGTTTAAGACAGTAAACCTAATTTTTCTTAGGAGCTAACAACCTACTTGGTATTTGGTTTGTTACTTGCAACATATATTTGTAAGCTTCAATGAATAGATACGATTTGACAGGCTAAACCAAAATTCGCATATGAGAGTTGCATGTTTTTTGCTGCTTTCATATCATTGGAAGATTTGCTAATAAGAAAAAAAGTTCCATCACCGAAAAAAGAGCAATATGGTATAGACTTCTACGTTAACTAAATAATTGGATTAATGAAGAAGTATTCAGTCAGCGACAGCAAGCTAGTCTCTCAGTATAAAGAGGGAAATGAAGTAGCTTTTGAACAGTTAGTTAACCGCCATAGAGCGAGAGTTTTTACTACGATATACCTGATTGTAAAAGATGAATGCATAGCAGAGGATATCCTGCAAGAAACATTTATCAAAGTCGTTAACACGATCAAATCAGGTAGGTATAATGAAGAAGGTAAGTTTTTACCATGGGTGATGCGTATTGCGCACAATCTTTCAATTGATCACTTCCGGAAAAATAAAAGATATCCTACGGTAGTGATGGAAGACGGTACCAGCGTTTTCAATACGATGGAGTTTTCCGAAGATTCTGCCGAATCTTTGCAAATTCGAAAAGATACGCACATTCTGCTTAAGCAACTGATTAAGGAGTTACCCGAAGCACAGAGACAGGTACTCACCATGAGGCATTACATGGATATGAGTTTCAAGGAGATTGCCGAAGCTACCGGCGTGAGTATCAATACAGCTTTGGGGCGTATGCGTTACGCACTCATTAATTTGAGGAAGAAAATGGAAAAACGTAATATAGCCTATGATCCAAATATTTACCCCAGATGATGTAGTACGCTTTGTTTATAACGAAATGGATGAAACCGAAGCGTATAAGATTCGAGAAGCCATGTTGCTTGATGATGAGCTGATGGATATCTGTCAGCAACTTGTAGAAACCAAGCATACGCTTGATGTTAATCCTGTTATCAAAGAGCCTTCTTACTCCGCTATTTACAGAGTGTTGGAATACTCTAAAACCTTTAATCTGGAAGAAATGGCAAATGGTTAGCATGCGGAAAAAGGAGCGCTTTCAGGCTTTCATCCAACATTTTACTGAAGAGAAGCCTGAACCTAAGACAGAACTTAATTACCGAAATCCCTACGAGCTGTTAGTAGCAGTTATTCTTAGCGCCCAATGCACTGATAAGCGGGTGAACATGGCCACACCCGCACTTTTTAATGATTACCCTACCCCCGAGGCACTGGCTGAGTCTACGTTTGACGTGATCCTTCCTTACATTAGAAGTATTTCTTATCCTAATAATAAAACCAAGCATCTGCTGAGCATGGCCAAGATGCTTGTGAAAGATTTTAATAGTGAGATTCCCAGCACTGTGGAACAGTTACAGAAGCTACCGGGTGTGGGACGCAAAACAGCCAACGTGATCTCGTCGGTTATTTTCAATCAGCCCTCTATGGCGGTGGATACGCATGTATTTAGGGTTTCAAAAAGACTGGGCCTGGTGACACAAACCGCTAAGACACCCCTTGAAGTCGAGAAACAGCTCATTCGTCATATCCCTGATGAATACATTGCCAAGGCACATCATTGGCTGATCCTGCACGGAAGGTATGTCTGTACCGCACGTTCTCCCCAGTGTACGCAATGTAAGCTCACCCATTTTTGCCGTTATTACCATAAAAATTTGACAAGCACTTCTTAAGCAATACCCTTAGTAATTTTTAAACCAATGCTTGGGTATTGTGTTTATGTTTAAAATTGAACATAAAAAGTTAAACATAGATGCATCACAAAGCTATCGTTTGGTTCAGAAATGACTTACGTTTACAGGATAACGTAACATTGCATAATGCCATACAAAACGCTGAGATTGTTTATCCCGTGTTTTGTTTTGATCCTCGCCAGTTTCAGGATACCGAAATTGGTTTGCCCAAAACTGGTGCTTTCCGGGCTCAATTTATTTTAGAAACTGTTTCTAATCTCCGTAAAAATCTTCGGGAAATAGGCTCCGACCTTATAGTAAGACAGGGACTTCCGGAAACGATTATTCCACAGCTTGCTGCAGAAATTGGGGCTACGGCTGTGTATGCTACGAAAGAAGTAACCTCCGAGGAAGAAGCCATGGAGAGTAGCCTGGAAGAAAAGCTCCTACCTGAGCGCATTCTCTTTGAGCTTCACTGGCAGTCAACTTTATTCCACATTGACGACATTCCGTGGCCTATCAAGAATTTACCAGACACTTTCTCAAGTTTCCGAAAAGAAGCAGAACGAGGTACAAGTGTGAGAAAAAGTCTACCTGCTCCTTCAGGAATGCGTGCTCAGAGTGAGGTTGAAGGGGGTAAAATACCGGGAATTGATGAACTGGGGCTCAGTGAACCACCTTCTGACCCAAGATCAGTGCTGAAGTACAAAGGTGGAGAAGCAGAAGCAATTAACCGTCTCCACTATTATCTCTGGGAAAAAGACCTCCTTAAAACCTACAAAGAAACCCGAAACCAGATGCTGGGCGATGCTTATTCGTCAAAGTTTTCTGCATGGCTGTCCATTGGAGCTATTTCACCGCGCGTGATCTATGAAGAAGTAAAGCGCTACGAGAAGCAACGTGTAAAGAATAAATCTACCTACTGGCTTGTATTTGAGCTATTATGGCGTGATTACTTTCGCTTTGTTGCCAAAAAATACGGCAATTGGCTATTCAGCGTACGAGGGCTACAGGATAAAGGCATTACCTATCACAATGACATTGCTACCTTTGAGCGCTGGAAACACGGTGAAACGGGTGTACCTTTCATAGATGCAAATATGCGGGAGTTAAATGCCAGTGGCTACATGTCTAACCGAGGCCGACAAAACGTAGCAAGCTTCCTGGTCAAAGACCTGAAGGTCAACTGGACCTGGGGAGCGTCCTACTTCGAGACCCTGTTGGTAGACTATGATGTCTGTAGTAACTGGGGCAACTGGAACTACGTATCCGGAGTGGGTAATGACCCACGTGAAGACCGTTACTTCAATATTATGAGCCAGGCCAAAAGGTATGACCCGCAGGGTGAGTATGTCAGGCATTGGATACCCGAACTCTCCGAAATCCAGGGGAAAAAAATTCATTTTCCGGATAAGGTACAGGAAGAGCACCTGGAAAGAGCGGGCGTCAATCTGGGCAGAGACTATCCCAGGCCAATGGTCAACTTTGATAAATGGTTATACTAAAATATGAAGGCAGCTTTCTCAGGAAGCCGCCTTCATCTTTCTGGCTTAAAACCAGGGGCGTGCCACACTGCTGAACGGCCATGGTATGGAAATCAGTATTAATACCAGCCCTATCAGGTAGAAAATGCCCACCTTCATGTGTTTCTTGACTTCCTCAGTAGTTCTTTTGGCGGATGAGTAGCCGATGGTAATCAGAATAATGGCCACCAGCATTACAGTGAAGTGCTCTACGGCCCAAAAGCGCAGTTCCGGATTCTTCATGGCAGCACCAAAGTCTGCGTAAGCCTGATCTACAATCGGGCTGATGAAGTACAATATCAGACCGATCACCAGTTGAATATGGGTAAAAATTAGAGCGAACAGGTATAACTTTTTGTCAGCAGGCTTAAAGGAGCTTTTACTTTGCCAGGCGATAATAGCTTTGATAACAGCAATGATCAGCAGAATCAAAACCACATAGCGCAGCGCAGAGTGTAAGTGAAGGAGACCTATATACATGAATAATTTAGTTATTTATGAATGGGCGCAAATTAGTAAACTTTTCCAGAATGCAGCTCTGAAAAAAGCAAAAAAAGAAATGGCGCCTATGCGCCTCTAAATAGCTTTTGGTAAATCGTGAAAATTACTTCTGCTGATTTTATATTCTCTAACCCTCAAACGGTTACTCTTCATGTCCAGGTAGATCTTCAGGTCTACAAAGTACAGAGAACTAATAATCAGGGCAGTCAAAACAAGGGAAGATAATAAGATTGTCATTTTTGTGTCAGTAAGTTTATATTC
>CAZZGE010000018.1:0-30013 GCA_964653665.1 uncultured Porifericola sp.
CCTGTACGTAAAACACCTGATTCACAGCATACATCTACATACTTTCGCTTACTTACTGCTTACACTATTACTCATTGTATACCTAATATTTAATGTTACCCGGGTTACCGAAAGCTACGTACTGCTAACCGTCATAATACTGATGCTACTCTATGTCTACCTCTCCATGCTCCATATCTACGATCAGCACTGGTTTAAGACCCTTATCAAATTTACTTTGCTAACCGTTGTTTATTTCTTTGGACTCACCAAATTCGGACTTTCCGAAACGCTTATTTCATTTCTGATCTTCTGATGCCTGTTTTCCGCTGGTCAGCGCCTGGAATAAGATGGACAGTATCACCACGATGGCACAGCCGATTACATTGAACCACAAAAAACCAATATCGGAGCCAAAGAACAGGTAAATGACGAATCCCTGAGAAATCACTGCGGCTACGAAAACAGCATTTGCCTTCACATAACGAATGTAAAAGGCTACCAGAAAGATACCCAATATCGTTCCGTAAAAAATGGAGCCAATGATATTTACAAACTCTATCAGGTTATCAGCCAGGGAAGCGAAGGTGGCAAAAACAATAGCAATGATACCCCATAGCAGAGTAAGCATACGAGAAGCCAGTAAGTAGTGGTGATCGCTGCTTTCTCTACGAACAGAACGTTTGTAGAGGTCGATAGTGCTGGTTGAACCTAGAGCATTGAGTTCGGAAGCAGTGGACGACATAGCTGCCGAAAAAATCACCGCCAACAGCAGGCCTATCAAGCCCTGGGGAAAATATTTTATCACAAAAGTGATAAAAACGTAGTCAGTATCTTTTGTTTCAGCAATGGGAACTGCCTGCGTTACCAGCTGTTTCACCTCGTTTCTGATCTCCAACTGCTCTTTTTGCAGCTGATTCACCTCCGCTTTCTTAGCCTCAAGTTGGGCCTGATCGTTTTTTTCTTCAGCCTCAATCATCGCGTGTAAGCCTTCCCGTTTTGCCTCAAAAGTAGTCTGATGTTGCTGACTGAGTGCTTCCCATTCGTCCTGGTACTCGGTCTGACTTACCTTTTGGGTAACTGCCTCATTGAAAAAAACCGGCGGTTCATAAAACTGAAAGAATACAAAAACCAGCACCCCCACAAACAGTATCAAAAACTGCATCGGTACTTTCAGCAGGCCATTCATGATAAGCCCCAACCGGGATTGGGCTACCGACTTACCCGAAAGATAACGCTGCACCTGGGACTGATCCGTACCAAAATATGACAGGGCAAGAAATAACCCACCCGTAATTCCCGACCAGAAGTTGTACCGATCGCTCAAATCAAATTCAAAATTCACTACGTTGAGTCTGCCCATGTTTCCGGCTACGTCAATCGCGTTTCCCAGAGTAACAGTTTCAGGGAGCAGATCAATGATGACAAAAGCAGCAATCACCATTCCTCCCATCATAATGGCCATTTGTTGCTTCTGCGTCTGGCTTACTGCCCGCGTGCCTCCGCTGACAGTATAGATGATGACCAAAACCCCGATAATGATGTTGGTCAATGTCAGATTCCAGTCCAGGATGGTAGAAAGAATGATAGAGGGAGCATAAATGGTAATACCAGCGCCCATACCTCGCTGCACCAAAAACAACATAGCTGCCAGAGTGCGCGTCTTGAGATCAAAACGGTTCTCCAGAAATTCGTAAGCAGTATATACTTTGAGCTTGTAGTAGATAGGTATAAATGTGATGGAAAGAATTACCATGGCGATGGGCAGTCCAAAATAAAACTGCACAAAGCGCATCCCATCTTCAAAAGCCTGGCCCGGGGTGGAAAGAAAGGTGATGGCACTGGCCTGGGTTGCCATGACTGAGAGGCCCACCGTCCACCATTTCATACTGTTGCCCCCTTTCAGATAGCTTTCCATATCTTTGCTACCTCGTGTTTTGTAAACACCGTAACCAACAATAAAAAAGATAGTCCCGAAAAGCACGATCAGGTCTAAAGTGCTCATGCGTAGGAAGAGGTAAGCAGGTAAAATAAAAAGATTAGTACGAGAAGATTACCGATCACCAGCCAATACATTCCGGCCCAACTTTTAAAAAATGGAGGTTTTTCCAGCTCATTACCAGGTTCTTGATCTGTGGACATATGAATGGTTTGATTTATTGCGCTTCAAAAATAGAAAAATTGTATAAACTTCCGACATCTACGCCCTCTGCGAAACACCCTGCCACTTTCGATAAACTATTCGTTTTCCGTTTCTTTATGAAAGAGTTTCTTAAAAAGACTTAGCTGCTTATCGTCTGAATCCGCCACAGTAGCAGACGAATGGTGTTCACCTATACCAACGCTGCCTTTGATACCCGAGAGCAGCGATTTCCACCAAAAATTAAAAATTGATTTTTCAGAATTTCTCTCAAAACTAATTTCACCGATCCTGAGCGGCTTTCGGCTATTATCGGGATTGTTGGTTTTGACCACCATCCAGTTTGCCAGCCATGAGTGTAACTGTTGTTTCAAGTTACTTTTTTCTGGGTTCTCCTTATCCAGCAATCGTATTTTCAGGTCCCGGTAAGCAAATTGCATATCACCAACTGACCGTTGGTTGTTGAGCTGCATGTCAAATTTGAGTGTGTAGGCGTGCCCACTTTCCACAGAAGCAAAAGCAGTATTTTCCAGCATATTATTCACACTCTGCAGGGAGAGTTCTTTCATTTCTCCCTGAAGCCGGTGGTAACCCTCCGGATCGTTCAGCGGAACGTCCAGTTTCAATTCCAGCAGGCTCTCCCCCATAAAATTCGTTTTGATATCGGCCTCCATCAGCAGTCCTTTTTTTCGGAGACTGTCTACATTGGTGATGTTATAGCCACTGACAAATATTTTGTCAAAGTGAATGGCTCCCACCCTGGCAGCTTCATCCACGTGTTCCTGGTAGTGAATCTTACCCTGCTGAAGCTGTAATGTGTCCAGGCAAAAAGCCACCGGTATATTTCGCAGTGTTTCCTGCAGCAGCGGTTTGACTGAAGCCTTAGGTAGTAGCAGTCTTTTATCTTTGAAAACAGAGAGCTCCGGCTGTTTTACCCGGATTTTCCTAACCAGGAAAGCCTGTTCGGATACCAGGTAGTGAAGGTCAATATTTTGAAAATTAACTTCATCCACCCTGAGTTCAACCCTGCTTACCTGATGGCCTACTGCGTGAGAAAACTGATAAACTGAGTGACGCGGTTTCAAGCTAAGGCCCTTCACACGGAGTTGGTGCTGGACCGGATCAGCTATCACTTCATCTAGTTGAATAGCGTACAGACTGTCCTGACTAAAGAAGGAGGCATCATTCAAACGCACTTCAAACCGTTCAGCCTGCGGATATCCGTAGTTCTGGTTGACTGTAGTAGCATCAATGCGAAGGTCCCGGATCACGGCATTGATTCCTCCCAGACCAAAAGGACTGGTCTGTGCTGACTTAATCCAGCTCAAATAAGCTTCATGAATGTTGAGTGAAACCACATCCAAAGAATCAAAATAGGGAGCAATCAGCTGATGAGCATCAAAGCGGGAGATGCTTTCCAGATTCAGCTTTTGGGTTTTTTCTTTGGAAAAATCATAGACCTTCAGCCTGGGATGATTCACGATAAGCTGGTTTATTTTAAGGTAACGTCCGGGAATCATTGTCCAGAAATTATCCAATGTAATTTCAAAATTATCAAGCTCAAGTTCTATCCATTTTTTCTGCCTCAGACTATCGGCTTGATCGACTTTTGTGCTATCAAATAAAAGGTGAAAGTTTTGGAAAGTAACCTTTTGCTGGATGGGCTTGACATCCATTTCAGCGTATGTAACAGTATAAAGGCCAGAAGAATAATAGCTGACCGACTCAGTGAAAAGCGCCTCCATCACGGGTGTGATCCATACTTGAACGATGAGATGCAGGCTCAAAAAAGCCAAAAGCAAGCCTGAGATTATAATCAGTGGTATCTTAAAGCGCTTCAACATAGGGTAAGTAGCTAAATGGAAAGTATCTAAATAGGACTCTATCCTTTATCATTAGTTTAAAGTACATTTATTTATGCCATTATCATCTTTTACTACGTATAAAAAAGTAATAATTAACTCCTCTCATGGTTAGAAAATTCAGCATATGGTCCCTCTTCATCGCCTGTTTCCTGGTGATGGGACATACTGTATTTCCGCATACTCATCAGCAGGATGCGTGTAAGGCTTCCCTTTATGCCGAGCTAAATCTCCCTGTTGAAGATGGCCTCTTTACTTTTTTCAGCCAGCTTTTTTCCCAGGATTTAGGAGATAATCACCTGGAAGAATTTAACCAGGCCGCTGATGACGTCCCTGTTCCCGTGTACCTGGCGTAGGTCTTCCTCCACACTTTACTTTACCTGGACTCCGAAGATGCGTTGTGTTCTACTTTTGCATTCCCTCCTTATATCAACGATCTAGGCAGTAGGCTGGTCCTTAGTGATGCCCCACTGCGCGCTCCTCCTCAGGCTTAGTATACTCTTCTTATTTTCTTCCTGGCTGGTTTTTCATTTAACCAACCATTCTTTTTACCTATTTGAGCAGACTAAGTCATGTTTAAACGTATCATTGATTTTTTAGTAAAAAATAAATTCATCATTGCACTAATGATGGTGGGGCTTACGGGCTTCGGCATCTATTCCATGCAACAGATTCCTATGAATGCTGTACCGGACATCACCACCAATCAGGTACAGGTGGTCACTGTATCATCCTCAATGGCTCCACAGGAGGTAGAAAAATTCATCACCTACTCCGTAGAAATTAGTATGGCCAACATCCCCAATATGACCGAAATCCGATCCATATCCCGCTACGGATTGTCAGTAGTCACCATCGTTTTTGAAGAGGATGTATCCGTCATGCGCGCCCGACAGTATGTGGGCGAGCAGATTGCCCTGGCCGCCGATGACATTCCCGCCGGACTGGGCGCTCCCGAACTCATGCTTATTACTACCGGGCTGGGAGAAATTTACCAGTACGTGCTGGCAGTAGAAGAGGGCTATGAAGATCAGTACGGTGCTATGGAGTTGCGCAGCATCCAGGACTGGATCGTCAAGCGGCAGCTACATTGAGAAAAATAGCCATGCCTACTACATCCGGGCAGAAGGTCTCATCAGTCGGATACAGGATATTGAAAATATCGTAGTCAGCGTGCATAATGGTGTACCGGTACTGGTGCGGCATGTAGCAGAGGTTCAATTTGGCAATGCCAAACGCTACGGTGCCATGACCCGCAACGGTGAAGGAGAGGCCGTCGGCGGCATTACTTTAATGTCCAAAGGCGCTAATGCTTCGGAAGCCATTACCAATGTACACGAGCGCATCGCGCAGGTACAGAATTCCCTGCCAGAGGGTGTCAAAATCGTGCCGTACCTGGACCGCTCCGACCTGGTGAGCCGGGCCATCAGGACCGTCAGGAATAATTTACTGGAAGGAGGCCTGATCGTCATTTTTGTACTGGTACTGCTACTTGGCAATCTACGGGCAGGATTGATTGTAACTTCGGTCATACCTTTTTCTATGCTGTTTGCTTTCATTATGATCATCATGAAGCCCAAGGAAGAATGGGTCACTACCCAGAACCGGGAAAAAATGGTAGCGCTTATGAAGGAAAAACTGGAGGAAGTGGCCGGGGCCAGCTTTGATTTTACCCACCCCATTCAGCTAAGATTTAATGAACTCATCTCTGGTGTGAAAACCGATATTGCCGTCAAGATCTTCGGTGAAGATATGAATGAGCTTTTTGCCAAAGCCAACGAAGCAGCGGATATCATCAACGGCATTGAAGGAGCGGCTGACATTAAAGTAGAGCAGGTGGATGGCCTGCCCCAGTTGATGATCCGCTATGACCGACAGAAAATCGCCCAGTATGGCCTGAATATCCAGGACCTGAATACCATTATCCGGACCGCTTACGCGGGTGAAACTGCCGGAGTCATTTTTGAAGGAGAACGCAAATTTGATGTGGTCGTCAGGCTAGCCGAAAACTACCGGCATAGTGTAAACCTGGACCAGCTCTTTGTGGCTAATTCTTACGGAGAACAAATGCCGGTTAGCCAGATAGCGCACGTAGACTATGAAGAAGGCCCGATGCAGATATCCCGGGAGGACACCAAGCGCAGAGTAACCATCGGTATCAATGTAAGGAACCGAGACGTAGAAAGCCTGGTGGAAGACATTCAGCAGCAGTTGGATAGCCGGCTCAACCTGCTTCACGGCTACTGCGTCACTTATGGTGGTGACTTTGAAAACTTGCAAGCTGCCAAAGCCCGCCTGAGTATTGCCGTACCTATCGCCCTGGCACTCATCCTCATTCTCTTATACTTCACTTTTGGCTCCATCAAATATGCGGCACTGATCTTCACCGCAGTGCCACTGTCGGCTATAGGAAGCATCACTGCCCTCTGGATCAGGGATATGCCCTTTAGTATCTCCGCCGGCGTTGGGTTTATCGCACTTTTTGGGGTAGCAGTGCTTAACGGTATCGTACTGATCAGCTACTTCAACCAATTGCGGAAAGAGGGCATGACCGACCTCAAAGAGGTGGTAATTCAGGGTGGCCTGGCCCGACTTCGTCCGGTCATTATGACCGCTTCCGTAGCATCCCTGGGCTTCCTGCCCATGGCATTATCCACCACCGCCAGAGCCGAGGTACAAAAACCGCTGGCTACGGTTGTCATCGGGGGACTCATTACGGCTACCTTACTTACGCTACTCGTTTTGCCGGTTCTTTATATGCTATTCAATAGTCCCGTTTCCGGGAAAATCAGTCCCAATGCAGCCATCCTGATCCTCTTTCTCACAGTACCTGCCTTGGTGCAGGCGCAGAATTAGCCAGAACCCGCACAACTGAGCCTGGAGCAAGCCGTAGAAATGGCTTTGAATAATCACCCGGAGGTGCAGAATGCTCGCCTGGAAGTGATCAAACGGGTTAATTTTCTCCCTGGCGACTTTGTACGCAAGGGTGCTCTACTGGCGATACTTAGCCACCAGGACTACATCAGCTTACAGCGGGATTACCTGGAAAGCACCAGTGCACTGACCTATGCTACACAGGAATATAAACGCCAGAAAACACTGGCAGAATGCAATGCAGGCGCAATGAAAAAGATGCAGGAAAGCCAGAAGGAATTTCAGCGCCTTAAAGCCCAAACCATGGGACTGGCAGCCCGCCTCCACTACATCGGCATAAAGCCTGAAAAAATAGAAGAAAAAGGTATACAGTCAAGCATTGCCATTTTTGCCCCGGCTGACGCTTATATCACCGAAGTAAAAGCTAAACTGGGTAAATATTTTGGAGAGCAGGATGAGTTATATGAACTCATTGATAAATCACACCATCACCTGGACTTGAATGTATTTGAAAAAGATATTGCCAAATTCCAGAAGGGTCAATAAGTATACTTTAGCCTGAATAATGATAGTCATCGCATGTACGAGGGCGAAGTAATGCTGGTAAACCAGAAGCTTGAAGAAGCACATAGTGCATTTAGCGTGCACGTCGATCTTAGCCAACCAGAAGATATCTTCCGCCCGGGAATGTATGCCCAGGCACAAATTTTCATGGATTCGGACAGCGTGGCTGCCGTGCCGGAAGCCGCTATCATTCAGCAAGACCAAAATAATTACGTGTTTGTAAAAACAGGCAATAAATTTATCAGGCATGAAGTCGATACAGGTGCAAGTGTCAACGACATGGTAGAAATTACCAACTCTGAAGTACTCCAGGATTTACCTGTGGTAGTAAGAGGGGCTTACTTTCTTGAGGGAGAGCGCAGTGAATAAAAAAGGCGGGATTCCCCGCCTTTACTAATACTCTTTCTGAAGAGGTCCTACTCAGTCACAAACTGGATAGGATTTTTTACTTTAGACTTAAGCAGTGCCAGCGCCAGTACATCGTCTATACTTCTTACGTAGTGGATATTTAGTTTTTTGATGTACTGGTCGCCAATCTCTTCCATATCTTTGCGGTTACGATCACAGAGGATGATATCTTTGATCCCGGCACGACGCGCTGCGAGTATTTTCTCCTTGATACCCCCTACCGGCATCACTTTACCCCGTAAAGTAATCTCGCCAGTCATGGCAATTTTGTTCTTCACTTTTCGCTGCGTATACACCGAGGCCATCGCTGTCAGCATGGTGATACCAGCAGATGGCCCGTCCTTAGGCACAGCACCAGCGGGAATGTGTAAGTGCAGGTCGTAGTTTTCAAAAACTTTGTGATGGATATCCAGGCTTCCCGCATTGGATTTCAGATACGAGAGTGCGGTCATAGCTGATTCTTTCATGACATCCCCCAGTTGCCCAGAAAGCGTAAGCTTGCCCTTTCCTCGGCTCAGGCTGGATTCTATATATAGGATTTCACCGCCAGCCTGCGTCCAGGCTAGCCCAGTAACTACACCGGCCAGTTCGTTTTCTTCGTACATTTCACGGTCAAAAGTGGGCGCTCCCAGGATTTTCTCCACTGCAGAAGCCGTTATCTTGGATGTATGGCTTTCTTCCAGAGCGATAGATTTTGCAACATTACGAATGACAGTTGCCAGCTTACGCTCTAGTGTGCGTACTCCTGACTCACGGGTATAGTTTTCAATAATAGACTGTATCGCCTTTGTATCAAAGGAAACCTGCTTAGCATTCAGCCCGTGCTCTTTACGCTGCTTGGGGATCAGGTGCTTCTTAGCGATCTGTACTTTTTCTTCCACCGTGTAGCCGGTAATTTCAATGATCTCCATCCGGTCGCGCAGCGCGTGCGGAATGGTATCTAACGAGTTAGCCGTAGCGATGAAAAGCACATTGGACAGGTCGTATTCTACCTCTAGGTAATTGTCTAGGAAGGTATCATTTTGCTCGGGATCCAACACTTCCAGCAGCGCAGAAGAGGGGTCTCCCCGAAAATCAGACTTGACCTTATCTATTTCATCCAGAACAAACACCGGATTACTGGTCTTCACTTTCTTCAGGTTGCTGATGATCTTACCTGGCATGGCACCTACATATGTCTTCCGATGTCCCCTGATCTCCGCTTCATCGCTGACACCTCCCAGCGAATGTCGGCAATATTTGCGGTTGAGTGCCTTAGCGATAGATTTTCCCAGCGATGTCTTTCCTACACCAGGCGGTCCGTACAAGCAAAGGATGGGGCCTTTCATATTCTGCCGTAACTTTAGTACCGCCAGGTATTCAATGATGCGGTCTTTCACTTTCTCAAGGCCATAGTGGTCTTTGTCCAGTATTTTCTTGGCCCGCTTGAGATCAAGGTTATCTTTCGTAAAATATTGCCAGGGTAAATCCAGCAGAAACTCTACGTAATTAAACGATACCGGATAATCCGCTGCCATGGGGTTCATCCGCGAAAGCTTGTCCAACTCTTTATTGAAGTGGCGGTCTACAACCTCAGGCCACCTTTTAGTTTTGGCCTTCATCCGCATTTTCTCTACTTCCTGCTCCAGTCCACCGTCGCCCAGTTCATCTTGCAAAACTTTCATCTGCTGTCGCAAAAAGTAATCACGCTGCTGCTGATCTATATCAGAGTGTACTTTGCTGTGTATCTCCTGCCGGATTTCCAACATCTGTATATCCTGAAACATAAACTCTAGCAACCGCTTGGCCCGCTTGATGCCATCATTGGTCTCCAGCAGTTTTTGCTTATCAGAAACATCAGCATTGATATTAGAAGAGAGAAAGTGAGTCAGGAAGCTTGGGGAGTCAATATTATCAAGCGCTGCCTGAGCTTCCTGGGGGATCTCCGGATTAAGTTTCAGAATCTTGGCAGCGGCCTCCTTGAGCGATTGTACGAGCGCCATTACTTCTTTGTCGCTGGTTGGCGGAAAATGGTCTTCAATAGCAGAAACATAGGCAATCATGTAGGGATCTTCTTTCAGAATGGTGTCAATCTGAAAGCGAAGCTTACCCTGGATGATGATCGTAGTACTACCGTCGGGCAACACCAGCATTTTGATGATCTTGGCAACCGTACCTACTTTGTAAATATCATCTGCCTCTGGTTCCTCTGCATCACTATTTTTTTGGGCAACCACACCTACGGTACGGTCACCTTTTTCGTAGGCGTTTTTTACAAGCTTGATAGATTTTTTTCTGCCAACCGTAATAGGAATCACTACACCGGGAAACAGTACTGTATTTCTGATTGGCAGAATAGGAAGGGTTTTAGGAATTTCTTTCAGGTCTTCTTCTTCATCGTCCTCGTTGGTAATCAGTTGTATCAGGTCATTAGAGTCGCCATCATGTAATTCGTTCAGTAAAATGGATTCAAAAATGCTATTATCTGTCATAAACCGCGATTTTATGCCATTCTGGCATATAATATGTTGTTTAAACATTCAATTACTCTCCATAAGTAAATGGCAATCGCTATGCCACTTACTTGCGCTTAACAGGGATTACTAAATGACATGCTCATCGAGCGATGGGTGTAAAAGATTCAATTCACCCAGCTTTCTTACAAATTGAGATTGTTTAAGGTATTTCTTGTTGTTTTGTGTAGGTTAACTTAGAAACAATGCGGTTAAAAGCACTTTTCTTATTGGGGCTCGTATTGTTATTTGAAACGGAATGCCCAGCGCAGCTCCATGCTGCATCTGATGTGCTTAGTGTTCATGATAGCAGTCAGCAAACACAGCAAAAGATACTAAAGCTTTTCTCCTTCCCCAACGTGAATCGTACCCCCCATTTTGAAGACAAGCAACATCTAAAAAAAATTGCACGTTATGTCAAAAACGGAGATAATGACAAATTGTACGAACAGCTCTATCCATATGTAGCAAATTTTGGGATTGATAATTTTTACAAAGATAATCAGCTGCTCTGGCAACTCGCTCTACTAGAAACAGAAAGGGGTGACACTCTGACAGCGCTGAAGCTTTATAAACTGGTACTTAAACACTACCGAAAGGGCATTAACCTGGCGCTGGTAAAAGATAAACTTAAGCAGCTACCCGGTGAGAAACGTGAAGATTTTGTACCGCTAGAATATTATTATGAGCTGGTAGAATACCGAAAAGAGATTGATACGCTGCGTCCGCCTAAGGCTACTTACTTGAATATGGGAGATGTTATTAATTCTCCTGCCGGTGATTATGGCCCGGCTCTCAACACCTCTTCAGATGTAATGGTCTTTACCTCCAAACGCAATAAGATAAAAGTAGGTCTGAAAGAACGAGAAAATGAAGACCTGATGATTAGTCATAACGAGAGTGGATACTGGATGCAAGCCAAGCCGTTGGAGGGCATCAACACGCCGTATAATGAAGGTTCCGCAACACTCAGCCCGGATGGTAGGTCTATCGTGTTCGCCCGCTGCGGCTCTCCGGACGGACTGGGGCTGTGCGACTTATACATCAGTCAGCGTCAGAAAGACGGCCGCTGGAGCAAAGCTGAAAATTTGAATAAAACAGTCAATAGCATTTATTGGGATTCTCATCCCTCCTTCTCGCACACCGGCGATACCTTATACTTTGCCTCTGACAGAATTGGGGGGTTCGGTCTCTCAGATATTTATTTCACACATAAAAATATGGAAGGAGAATGGGTAAAGCCGCAAAATATGGGCCCGGTCATTAATACGCGAGGGAGCGAAGTAAGCCCGTTCTTTCATCCAGGTCATGAAGTGCTCTACTTCAGCTCCAACGGGCACCTTCTCAATTTTGGGGAGTTCGACATTTACAAATCCTACCGTACACACACCATCTGGGAAGAACCAAAAAACATCGGGCCATTGGTAAATGGTCAGGGTAGTGAGTTTTATTTTACCATAGACTACCAATCCAATAACCTTTACTACGCTCGCTCGACGGAAGATAAAATGGGTAATCTGGACTTGTATTCTTTTCCACTACCCATGGCCGCCCAGCCACTTGCGACTACTAACCTACGGGGTAAGCTCTTGAACAAGGAGACGGGGGAGCCTTTTACGTCGGGTATCATTTCTATCATTGACCTGGACAATGGCATTGAAGTAGCCCCAAAATTTTTACGGCCGGATGGCACCTTTGAATTCCAGTTGATCAATAACAACAATTACCTGATCGTCATACAGGGAGATGAATTTTTCCGCCTGGAAGAAATATTTTTCCTGGATGGCGATAAAGAGATCAACCGGAAGGTAGCATCCATTAGTCAGCGGCTTAGGTTTGAGAGCATGAAGTTTGACAACGGCCAGGCTGAGCTTAAAACTAGTATGTTTGCTGACCTGGATAAAATCATTGACTTTTTGCTGGACAACCCAGACTTCACACTCAAAATTGACGGACATACTGACGCTGATGGTGATCCTGCTAGAAATCTAAAGTTGTCAGAAGACCGGGCCCATGCGATCAAAGAATACCTGGTAGAATTTGGGAGTATTGATGCTGACAAAATTACTGCTACCGGCTATGGAAGTGCCCGACCCATCGTGGAAGAGAAAACCGAGGCCGATAAGCAGATGAACCGCAGAGTAGAATTTCACATCAGTAAAGAATAAAAAAACCGAAACGCATACGCTCCGGTTTCTTCTGATCTTTTTTCTGGTAACCCTAGAAAATGACCTTAAAGATATCATTGAATATTGCGAAGGTCATGAGTGAAAGCAGAATGACCATGCCTACTTTTTGAGCACCCTCTAAAAATTTATCAGAAGGCCTTTGACCCGACACAATTTCGTAGGAAAGGAAAGCTACGTGCCCACCATCCAGTGCTGGTATGGGCAGAAAATTCATAAATGCCAATACCATTGATAAAAGACCTGTAATACGCCAGAAACGATACCAGTCCCAGGTACCTCCAAAAATCTGGGCAATACCGATCGGCCCACTCAAAGACTTTGAAGCCGAAACTTCGCCGCTGAATATTTTTCCAAACGCTTTGATGTTCACCCAAACCACATTAAAGGCTTCTTGTGTACCCTTGGGAACGGCTTCCACGAATGTATAATCTTTATAAGCTATATCCATGAGAGAGCGAGGTCGAAAACCAATGGTACCCTCTTCAGTAACCTGAGCGGTAAGGGTTTCAGCATTACCGACATTGATTTCAGCATTATCACCACTGTCCCTTACTACTTTTAAAGTCACTTGCTCACCAGCATTAGACTTCAAGACCTCCTGCAGTTCATCAAAGTATGTAACGGACTTGCCATCCACTTCCAAAATCTGGTCACCCGCCTGCAGACCAGCATTTTCAGCATTACTTCCTTTCACTACCTCAAAGACTTCGTACGGAAAACGAGGCTCGATAAAATTCGCAGCGGCCTTACGATCGGATAATTTATCTAGCATATCCGAAGGAATCAATACTCTTAAGGTCTGTCCATCTCTTTCAACGGTGTAAAAACTGCTATCGCCCAACAGTACGTCCGGACCTACCAGGTCAGAAAAGCTCTTATATTCCTGGCCATTGATCTCCAGAATTTTATCACCGGTTTGCAAACCGATTTCCTGGCCTAGATCGTGTGCTACGATTCCATATTTCACTACTTCCTCACGGGGACGATACGTTTCACCGTACTGATAGGTAAGAAGTATAAATATAACAATACCAGTTACTACATTTACAACGATTCCACCCATCATAACGATAAGGCGCTGCCAGGCGGGCTTAGAGCGAAATTCCCAATCCTTAGGTTCTTCGCTAAGCTTCTCAGTATCCAGGGATTCATCTACCATTCCGGAAATCTTCACAAATCCACCCAACGGGATGGCTCCTAAATTGTATTCGGTTTCACCGTAGCGAAAGCCCATCACTTTGGGTGGAAAACCGATATAGTACTGCTCAACGCGCATACCAAATACTTTGGCTGCAACCAAGTGGCCAAGTTCGTGCAGACCCACTAATATCGATAAGCCCAATAGCAACTGGGCGGCCATAACAAGTGCTTCCATTTATTGATTAATTAATTCCTGTGCTTTAATTCTGGTTAATTTGTCTGTCTCAACATAGTCCTCGTAATGGGGATGCGCAATATAGGGAACTTGAACCATACACTCAGCTACGATGTCAGACATGTGAAGAAAACCAATTTTATCGTGTAAAAATTCAGCTACAGCAATTTCGTTCGCGGCATTCAGAATGCAAGGCATGTTACCTGCCTTTTGCATTGCTTCAAAAGCAAGTGCCAGATTCTGAAATGTATCAATTTCCGGTTTTTCAAAAGTAAGGAATGGATAATCTAAAAAGCTGAAGCGGGGAAAATCGGCTGCCAGACGTTCCGGATAGCTCATAGCAAACTGTATCGGTACGCGCATGTCGGGTAGCCCTAACTGGGCTTTCATGGACGAATCCTCAAACTGCACAAGGGAATGGATGACCGACTGAGGATGTACGATTACTTCTATCTGATGAGACCGCAGCCCGAAAAGCCACTTGGCTTCTATAACCTCTAAGCCTTTGTTCATCAAAGACGCTGAGTCAATTGTTACCTTGGCTCCCATGTCCCAGTTGGGATGCTTGAGCGCCTGTGCTTTAGTAACATGGGCCAATTCTTCCCGGCTTTTCCCTCTAAAAGGTCCTCCGGAAGCAGTTAGGATTATTTTTTCTACCGGATTATGAAATTCACCCACCAGACACTGAAAAATCGCCGAGTGCTCAGAGTCCACGGGGTAAATATTGACCGATCGGTCGCGAGCAAGGCCGGTGATCAGTTCGCCTGCTACCACCAATGTTTCTTTGTTCGCCAACGCTATACTCTTCCCTGCCTGTATAGCATTAATGGTAGGCAACAGTCCTGCATAGCCTACCGTAGCCGTAAGTACCAGGTCAATGGTTTCCATTTCTACCACCTGGGCAAGCGCTTGATGTCCGGCGTAGACCTTTATGGGATGTGTACTCAAAGCAGCACGCACCTCTTGGTAGAGCGACTCTTCTACGATTACTACAGCATTGGGCTGAAACTTGATGGCCTGCTCTATTAACAGCGTAGCATTACGATTTGCCGTCAGAACCTCTACTTCAAACTTATCAGGATTAGCCTCTACAACCTCCAGGGCCTGCGTACCAATGGAGCCGGTAGATCCTAAAATTGCCAGACGACGCTTGTTCGGCGGAATATCCCCACCACGGGTTTGAGTACGCGCCGCTTCAGTGGATTCTTTCTTCATTCAAGGGTTTATTTTTGCACCAAATCCTGCAGCATATCAGCAATTCTACGATCATTTGACAGTCGAGGCACTTTGTTTTGACCACCCAACTTACCCTGGCTTTTCATGTACTCACGAAAAGCCGCTTTCTGCAAGGGCCTCACACCGAGTCTTCGTAAAATACTGCCAGAGACCAGATCATTGTAATAGGAATTAAGGCGCTGCAATCGTAAATCTAACTCTTTTTCAAAGGCTTCCAAATCATGGGGAGCAATGGCAAATTCCACAAACCATTCGTGGAGCGGAAGGCCTTCTTCCGGGTTTACCTGGGGAGCAACCGTAAACTCCCTAATCTCTGTTTCCGGGAATACTTCACAGGTCTGCCGCATCGCTTTTTCTACTTCTTCGCCAATTACATGCTCTCCGAATGCCGAGATAAAGTGCTTGATTCGGCCTGTTACTAGCAAACGGTGAGGATATTTGGAAATAAACTTTACTGTATCGCCGATAGAGTAGCCCCACAGCCCGGCATTGCTGTTCAAAATTAACGCATAGTTTACTCCTATTTCTATCTCATGAATACTAAGACGACGTGGGTTTTCGCTATGAAAATCCTCTGCAGGTATAAACTCAAAGAAGATGCCGCTATCCAGCAACATGAGTAGCCCTTCACTTTCCTGAGAATCCTGATAGGCAATGAAGCCTTCGGAAGCGGGATAGGTTTCAACAGAATCAACGCTCCGCCCGATGGTTTCAAAGATCTTTTTACGGTAGGGTGCGAAGTTGACTCCACCGTAAACAAAAACCGAAAAATTGGGAAAAACTTCACCCACCGGTCTTCCGGTACGCTCCATAATCCACTCAAAATACATTTGTACCCAGGGAGGAATGCCGGAAATGAGCGTCATATCTTGTTCTAGCGTCTCATCTACTACTTTATCCAGCTTTTTCTCCCAGTCCTCTATACAATTGGTAGCAAAAGAGGGCAGTTGGTTGGTTCGCAGATAGTTGGGTACGTGATGATTGACAATTCCGGACAAACGGCCGGTAGGCACGCCTCCTTTTTCATCCAGTACCGGGCTACCTGACAGGAATATTAACTTTCCGTCCAGAAAGCTTCCATTACCAGTTTCGTGGACATAACTCAACAGGGCGTTTCTCGCTGAGTTTATATGGTTAGGAATCGACTCTTTGGTGATGGGAATATATTTGGTACCCGAAGTTGTACCCGAGGTTTTAGCAAAATAAACAGGCTTTCCTTTCCAAAGAATATCTTTTTCTCCTTTTACCATTCGGTTGATATAAGGAGACAGGCCTTCGTAATCACGAATTGGGACAGCCTGCTTAAAGTCTTCGTAGGTACGCACATCGGCAAAGTGATGATCCCGGCCGAAGGCAGTGCGCGTGCCTTTTTGTAAAAGGTGCTTCAGCACTTTTTCTTGCGATAACTCTGGCTGAAGGCTCCATTGCTGCTTTTGTTTAGCGATGTAAGCCGCCAACGGCTTGCTGAGGATTGATCGAGTGCCCATAGATTAGATATAAAAAAAGCCCTTCACAGGGCTTAGAGGTTATGAATAAGCTTGTAGCTCAATTACTTAACTTTCTCAACAATGGCTTTAAACGCATCGGTATGGTTCATAGCCAGGTCGGCAAGTACCTTACGGTTGAGGTCAATTTCACTATTCTTCAGAGCACCCATGAGTTGCGAATAAGACATGCCGTGTTCACGCGCCCCGGCGTTGATTCGCTGAATCCAAAGTGCGCGGAATTCTCTTTTCTTGGCTTTACGGTCGCGGTAAGAATACTGCTGTGCTTTTTCTACTGCATTTTTAGCTACCGTCCATACATTACTGCGGCGGCCCCAATAGCCTTTAGCCTGCTTGAGAACTTTTTTTCTTCTCGCTCTTGAGGCGACATTATTTACTGATCTTGGCATTTCATTAACGTTTTTGAGATAAGGTGGCTTATTGGCGCTTGGTTACCCTAACCTCTGGTGAACAACTAAACCTTCTGACAAAAAAAAGAAATTAGATATTAAGCATCTCCTTTACCCGAGACTCATCACGCTTGTCAACCAGCGCAGAGTGCGTCAGGTTACGCTTACGCTTAATGGACTTTTTGGTGAGAATGTGGCTTTTGAAAGCATGCTTCCTTTTGATCTTTCCTGTACCAGTCAGTTTGAAACGCTTTTTAGCACCTGACTTGGTTTTCATCTTTGGCATCTTTACAAATTTAAATATGGTAATAAAAAACTGTTCAAAATTAATTGCTATTTGGACTTCTGGGGCTTGGGGGCAAGCATCACTGTCATGCGCTTACCAACCAGCTTAGGCATTTCTTCTACTTTACCTAGCTCCTCAAGTTCCTGGGCAAATTTGAGTAAGAGCATTTCTCCTCTTTCTTTAAAAACAATCGTTCTGCCTACAAAGTGAACGTAGGCTTTCACCTTGGCACCCTCTTTCAAAAAGCCCTTGGCATGGTTGAGTTTGAATTGGAAGTCATGATCATCCGTATTGGGACCAAAGCGAATTTCCTTTACAACTGTCTTCTGAGACTTCTGCTTGATCTCTTTCTGTTTCTTTTTCTGTTCATACTTAAACTTAGAGTAATCAATGATCTTACAAACAGGTGGATCGGCTTTAGGGGAGATCTCGACCAAGTCAAGATTTTGATCACGGGCCATTTTGCGGGCAGTATCTAAATCATGAATCTCATTATCAGCATTATCGCCAACGACACGAACGAATTGAGCCCGGATTTTTTCATTAATACGGTAAGGCTCTTCAGTTCTTCTGACAAATCCTCTTTTCTTAAATTTGCTAATTTTCTACCTCCTTTTGTTTGTTAAAAATAAGACTGAACTCCTTATAAGTACAAATATCTGCTAATATTCAGTATTATCAAAAAGCTGTAACTATAAAATAACACTGAGCAACATTAATAAAGTTTTCTAGAGCCAAATCAGTTTGTTGATTGAAGCATTCCTTTCTGGCTTTCTTCATTAAAATAATTGACAAACTTATCAAATGCAAAGGTACCGAGGTCTCCTTCTCCGTGCTTACGGACAGATACAGCGTGATCATACTGCTCTTTTTCTCCTACGATTAGCATGTAGGGTATTTTATTGACCTCAGCGTCTCTAATCTTTCTACCAATTTTCTCGTCCCGGTGGTCGATAATTCCACGGATATCATGCTCTCCTAACTTGTTGAGTAACTCATTGGCGTAGGTAGCATATTTCTCGGAAATGGGCAGGATACCGACCTGCTCAGGAGCCAGCCACAGGGGTAGGTTGCCACCCGTGTGTTCCAGAAGTATGGCAACAAAGCGTTCCATACTACCAAAAGGAGCTCTGTGGATCATTACCGGGCGATGCTTTTGGTTATCAGCGCCCACATAAGTGAGGTCAAAGCGCTCGGGCAGGTTGTAATCTACCTGAATTGTACCTAATTGCCACTGCCTTCCCAGAGCATCTTTTACCATAAAATCGAGCTTAGGACCATAGAATGCAGCTTCCCCATACTCGGTTATCGTACTCATCCCCTTCTCCTCAGTTGCTTCAATGATCGCTGCTTCCGATATTTCCCAGTTATGGTCACTCCCGATATACTTGGAATGATCTTCCCATTCACGGAGGGAGATCTGTGCTATGTAGCTGTCAAATCCTAAAGAGGTAAATATATACATCACCAGATCAATCACCTTCTTGAACTCATCCTTGAGTTGATCAGGGCGGCAGAAAATATGAGCATCATCCTGGGTGAAACCTCGTACCCGGGTGAGTCCGTGAAGTTCACCGCTTTGTTCATAACGATAGACGGTACCAAACTCGGCAAAGCGTATAGGTAACTCTTTGTAAGAATGCGGACGACTCTTGTAAATTTCGCAGTGATGCGGACAATTCATCGGCTTTAGCAAGAATTCTTCATCTTCGTGCGGAGTATGAATAGGCTGAAAGGAATCTTGTCCGTACTTATCGTAGTGACCTGAAGTTACATAAAGTTGCTTTTGTCCAATGTGAGGAGAGATCACCTGTTCATAGCCTGACTGCCGCTGCGCCTTTTTCAGGAAATTTTCCAGACGTTCGCGCAACAGTACCCCTTTGGGTAGCCAGAGTGGCAAGCCCTGTCCTACTTTTTCAGAAAAGGTAAACAGATCCAGTTCTTTTCCCAGCTTGCGATGGTCACGCTTTTTGGCCTCATCCAGCATGTGAAGGTACTCCTTGAGCTCTTTTTGCTTAGGAAAAGTAATACCGTAGATACGAGTTAGCTGCTTGTTATTTTCATCGCCACGCCAGTAGGCACCTGCTACGTTCAGCAGCTTCACTGCTTTTATAAAACCGGTGTTGGGAATGTGGGGGCCACGACAGAGATCGGTAAAATTCCCTTGCTTGTAAAACGTGATTGTACCATCTTCCAGTCCTTCCAGTAAATCAAGTTTGTATTCATCCCCTTTCTCATGATAGTAATTTACTGCTTCTGCTTTGGCCATGGGGATACGCTGGTACTCATTTTTCTGCCGTGCCAATTCAAGCATTTTCTGCTCAATTTGTTCCAGTTCGTCGGCACTAAAGCCCCGGTTACCAAAATCCACGTCGTAGTAATAGCCTTGCTCAATGGGGGGTCCGATTCCAAATTTGATACCCGGATAGAGCGATTCCAGGGCTTCGGCCATTAGGTGGGCCGAGGAGTGCCAGAAGGTGGATTTACCTTCCTCGTCGCGCCAGGTGAGGAGTTGGACCCGGGCATCATCTTCAATTGGGCGAGTGGCATCCCATACCTCACCGTCAACTTTGGCAGCCAGTACGTTACGAGCTAATCCTTCGCTAATGCTTTGTGCAATCTCCAAGCCGGTTACACCCGATGCATATTTTCTTTCTGAGCCGTCAGGTAGTGTAATCTTAATTTCCTTACTCATACGTTATTTTAACTTACGAATCTTTTACTGTGGCTGATCTTTTTGATCGCCGGGCGTGGTCGGTTGCAGCGGGGCTAGTCCTTTTTTAAGCTTAATCAGTTCTTCCTCCTGCTGCTTACGCCACAAATATGCGACTTTTCTTTGGAGATAGTCTAGTTCTTCTCCGGCTAATTTATGGATGTCTTCCTGCTGTAATGAGTCCATAGCCAGTATCTCCTCATATTTGTTCAGCGCCTGCTGATATTTACGGCGGTGGTTGTAGATCCTAGCTTCAGTTAATTTGGCTAATTTATCATTGGATCGGTACTGCTGTGTTTGCCAGGCGTAGTGAAGTGCCGAATCATACCAGTTTTTTTCATAGTATAACTCCATGAGCTCTCTGCTTACTGCGAATCGGTTCACGTTGCCACTATCTTTGATCCGGTACATGATCACCGCTGCACTATCCGCATTTCCGGTACGGCGGAGAATCTGAGCCTGCTGAAAACGCATACGATCGTTTACTTCCTGCATGCCTATGTTTTTCTCCATGTAAAACCGGGCTTTCTGAAAGTTTTCGTTACTCATGTACATATCGACCAGTACTTCATACACAGCATCCTGCGATGCGCCCATTTTCAGGCTTGTAAGGAGTTCTTGTTCTGCTGCCAGCGTATCACGCCGTGCTGCCAGGGCTTTTCCCTTTAAGAAATAGTTGTAAGGATTGTTGGGCGCCATATCAAGAGCACTGTCGCTGTACTGAAGGGCTTCACTAAAATAGTTACTGCTAAGGGCTGCCTGGGCCAGCATTTCGTAGAGCGCTACGGATTTACCTCCTTTGCTTAGTGCGTCTTTGGCAGCTCCCATCGCTTCACGATTTTGCCCCTTCTTTAAAAGCGCCTTTGCGTAAAGAGCCTGGTAGACTGGTTCTTGCTCATCCAACTCTACTGCCTTGCGGATGCTGGCCAGCGCATTGTTTGTCTTTTGTTGCATTAGAAGCAGTTCGGCCCTCCGATAGTGAGCTTCAGCATTTTCCGGTTCCTCCTCAATCAATTCGTCCACCACGTTCAGAGCATAGGCGTAATAAGAATCGTCAAAGTCGGGCAACTGGGGTATCTGATAGTTTTGCTGCGACTGACAGCTGCCCAGGATAAATGATACAACTGCTAGATTTAAGCAAAAAAAACTTTTGGTACGCAAAGACATCATAATTAAGTGGTCAATAATTTTCAATTGCAACACAATTATCGTAAAAATCATTAGCATACAATCAGAAAAAGCTACCTACATCTGTCATATCATTTTGGTCACTGGCGTAGGTTGCGTAGTCAAACCCGGGCTTGAGCGCGTAGGCACCGGTCTCTCCATTTTTACCCAGTGCCAAGAAGCCAATCTGGATGTTCTGAACATTCTTTTGTGTAGATATTCTTTCCACTGCTACTTCACAGGCCTCCTGCGGTGAATATCCCTGCCGCATCAGCTCGACAATCAGGTGAGCACCACAAATTTTAATGATCGCCTCACCCATACCAGTAGCAGTAGCGGCCCCTACTTCGTTGTCAACAAACAGGCCGGCGCCGATAATAGGTGAGTCGCCAACCCTGCCGCGCATTTTGTAACCTAAGCCGCTCGTGGTACAGGCTCCAGAAAGATTACCCGCTTCGTCCAGAGCCAGCATACCGATTGTATCATGATTTTCAACATTGATGATCGGTTTGTACTCTGATTTTTTTAACCACTCTTTCCAGCCCTTTTCGGCTCTCTCGGTGAGTAGGTTTTCTTTTTTGAAGCCCTGCTCCAGCGCAAACTGCTGGGCTCCTTCGCCGACCAGCATCACATGCGGTGTCTTTTCCATAACCAACCGTGCCACCGACACCGGGTGCTTGATTTCTTCCAAAAAAGCTACTGAACCACACTCGCCGTTTTCGTCCATGATGCATGCATCTAGGGTAACTTTTCCCTCCCGGTCGGGCATTCCTCCGTAGCCTACACTCAGGTTATCCTCTGCTTCGGTTACACGCACACCAGCTTCTACAGCATCCAGGGCACGCCCGCCTCCCGATAGCACCTTCCATGCAGCTGCATTAGCATCCAAACCGTGACGCCAGGTAGATACGACTATGGGCTGGCGGGCGGGCGGGCGAAGAGACTTACCCATCAGAGTACTTCCTGAAGTGATACTTCCAATGCCTAAGGTAACAGAGGTTATTTTCTTTAAAAACGATCGTCTTTGCTTCATGACAGATTATGTAGTTGAATGATTTGAGAATAAGCTGCAACTTTAATCATTATTGCATTACCTTAAACTTAGTTAATAATCTATGCTTTGGCACTGTTTTTCTGCCAAAATCGTTGGTGACTGTAGCTAAGAAACATTCGTTTATGATCAAAAGAGTACTTATTTTTTTGTTGATTGGCTGGATTTCGGTAACCATAAGTGAAGCGCAGCGTACCCAGCGCTATACCTCTAAGAAGAAAAAGGCCATAGAATATTACGTAAAATCCACCAACTATTTCATTCGTCGGCAGTATGGACCAGCCATAGAACTCCTCAATGCGGCCATCCGAAAAGATGGCAGATTTGCTGAAGCCCATCTGCGCCTTGGTAAGATTTACCAGGCACTGGGGGAAGAGGAGCGCATGATGCACCACATGAAAAAAGTTGTCAAAGCTCAGTACGAAAACCCCTCATTTATTGAAGCACATTACCTACTGGCAGAAAAATATTTTGAGGAGGGAGATTACGATGCTTCAGAAAAGCTGGCCCATCATGTGATCGCGATGGAAAGGGCACACAAAATAGTCAAAAACGACTTCCACTATTTGCTGAAAAATATTGAGTATACCCGCAAAAATATTGATAAGCCGTTGGATTTTAAGCCTATCCCAGTAGCAGGCGGGGTGAACCAGGTTGGTCTACAATATTTTCCGGTACTCACTGTAGACCAGCAAACTATGATCTTTACGGGTCGTGCAGGCATAGGCCCGCAGTACGACGAAGATATTTACATTTCTCGAAAGGGCCCCAATGGTCAATGGAGCCGTCCAAAGTCTTTATCTGACAACATCAATACCCCTGCCAACCAGGGAACTTGTTCTATTTCTGCCGATGGACGTACGCTGATTTTTACCGCTTGCCAGGGAAGAGAAGGCTTTGGAAGCTGCGACCTGTATATCAGCCAAAAAACCGGTGATAAGTGGTCGGTCCCTAAAAACCTCGGCCCCCAAGTCAATGGGAAATCTTGGGAGTCTCAGCCCAGCCTCTCTGCCGACGGAAAAACACTGTACTTTGTCTCTGACCGTCAGGGCGGGTATGGTCGCCGGGATATTTATGTAAGCTATCGCCAAGATGGAGAATGGTGCAAAGCGGAAAATCTGGGTAATGCAGTCAATACCCCAAGAGATGAAGTATCACCGTTCATTCATGTAAACGGCCAGACTCTATACTTTGCTTCCGACGGCTTGCCCGGCTTTGGAAATTTTGACCTCTATGTTTCGGAAAAAGAAAATGAGCATTGGTCAAAACCAGCAAACCTGGGTTATCCGATCAACACTCAGGAGGATCAGGCTTCTCTCTTTATTACAGCTGATGGCAGAGATGCCTATTACTCGTACGAAAAACGGCAGGGGGAACGCTACGTGAAGAGTATCATTTACACTTTTGAGATTCCCGAAGCCATTCGTGTCCGAAACCGAAGTAGTTTTGTAGAGGGCATTGTGTACGATGCATCCACTCAAGAACCGATACAGGCACAAATTGAGCTAATTGATCTTACCAAAAACAAGAGGATCTCGGATGTATCATCGGATCCGAAAAATGGAACGTACCTGATGGTACTTACTGAAGGTGCCAACTACGCGCTGTACGCTGATAAAGAGGGCTATCTGTTTCAGAGCCTTACTTTCAACTATTCGGGAGATGCTGAGAAGAAGATACAGAAACCCGTTCGGGTAGACATTTACCTGGAGCCCATCACCAAGGGTAAAGAAACCGTGCTGAACAATATATTCTTTGACACTGACAAATATGTCATCAAAGAAATTTCTAAGCCAGAACTTAATAAAATCGCCAAATTCATGCAGGAAAACCCGGAGATCAGTATTACGATTAACGGACATACTGATAGTCAGGGCAGTGAAGCCCATAATAAAGAGCTCTCTACCAAACGGGCCAAAGCGGTCTATGAATACCTGATTAAGACCGGCATTAACCAGAACAGGTTGAATTACCAGGGTTTGGGCCAAAGTGAGCCAATAGCCAGCAATGATACTGAAGCGGGTCGTCAGGAAAATCGCAGGATAGCATTTGAGATTTTGTAGTATGAGGTGCTTAGTCATATCAGTAAAAAGTGGGGCTTCAAAGCATCCTTCTCTTATTTCATCCTGCGATACGTTTCTTCGTGAATAGCTTTTAGCGTATCCAGATCCATTTTAATCACTTCGCGGTCATACGTCATCAGGCCATTGACCTCAGACTCTACATCTGTCGTTTGGGTGTAGACAGCTGCCGACAAGCCCTCATCTATCAGCGGGTAAAGCTTCTCGTACAGCCCCCGGTATTCGGCCTGAAGGTCTTCGGCAGTCTTTGAGGTTTCAAAATGCGTCGGTGCTTTTTCCAGGTCTTTTACCCAAAGATGCTCTTCCATGGGCAGGGCCTGCCCGCCAAACTCGCCCAGCACCGCCACTCTCACTTCTTCCATATCTGGTTTGGCCGGCCCCGGATAGCGGTGCATGTCCCGCACATCTCCAACTTCAGGGCCCATATCCAGCCAGCCACTGGCAGGGTTAATCAGTCGAGTAGTGTCGTAGCCCTGCGCCCATGAAGCCAGGCGAGCTGTTTCGTACTGCCCCCAGCCTTCATTGAAAATTACCCACATGATGATGGAAGGATGGTTGTAATAGTCATCTATCAGTTCTTGCAACTCAGTTTCAAACTGCTCGGCAGCCGCCGGTTCTTTGTCCAACTCACCGGTCTGGCCAGTCATTCTTTCATCTCCGGAAGGCATATCCTGCCAGACCAGTAGCCCCAGTTGATCGCACCAGTAGTACCAGCGCTCTGGTTCAATCTTAACATGCTTCCGCGCCATATTAAAGCCCATGTCTTTGGTCACCTGCACATCATACCGGAGCGCCTCATCGCTGGCAGCAGTATACAGCCCATCCGGCCAAAAGCCCTGATCCAACGGACCGAGTTGGAAAAGTGGTTCATTGTTGAGACAAATACGATTATGGCCATCGGGCCCTTCGGCTACAGAAACTTTGCGCATGCCAAAATAGCTAACTACTTCGTCTACTACTTCCTGGTTTTCATCCATTAATTGGATAAGCAGATCATAAAGATGTGGACTGTCCGGAGACCAGAGTTTCGGATTAGGAATCGGCATGGCAATGCGGTCGTTTGCCTTATCCATCGTGGTTGCTACTTCCTGTTGGCTATCCAGCGCATCTGCTTTGACCGTCCAGCCGTCAGCTGCCTGATTGGTCATTACTTCCAGATACAGAAGTTCCTGGTCAATATCAGGCGTTAACTTGATTTTACTGATGTAGGTTTCTGGTACCGGCTCCAGCCATGCGGTACGCCAGATACCAGTAGTAGGGGTGTACCAGATACCACGAGGTTCTAGGGTCTGTTTTCCGGTAGGCTGCTTACCCTCATCAGTAGGATCCGTGACTTCTACGATCAGCACTTGCTCTTCATTATCATTGATTGCCTGACTGATATCCAGGGTAAAAGGATCATAACCACCTTTGTGCTCACCTACCATTTGCCCGTTTACGTAAACCTTAGCGTGCCAGTCTACCGCTCCAAAATGTAAAAGTAACTTTTCAGCATCCCAGTCATTTGGAATAGTGAAAATGCAGTGATACCAGAGCTTCTCCTCAGGCTGCACTATACGCTGGATACCGGAAAGTGCAGATTCAATAGGAAAGGGTACTAGTATCTCTCCCTCGTAAGTATCCGGTATCTGTGCATCAGCAGGCGTCACGGCATAGTCCCAGAGACCATTTAAATTCATCCACTGATCCCGCACCTGGGTAGGCCGCGGATAAGCGTTGTGTACATTTTGTGGGCTTATATCAGTGGCCCAACGGGTAAAGAGCGGATTATCGGCAGGCGTCCAGTCAGAAACTACCTTAACTTGCTGTCCTTCCTCGGGCACTGTACACTGTACACCCAAAAATATAGATAATAACACAACAGGTAACTGCTTCATAGTGGCTTAGAAATTAGTCTTGGTCTTATATTAAAATCAGAATCTGAAATCTAAAGAATACGGCAAACTACAGAAAATGTAGCTGATGAAAATGTAGCTATCTTTTAGTAGATTGAGGTAAAGTTATTCAATATGGAAAAGATAGTAACAGAAAAAGAAGAACTCATCAACGAAGAGCAATATCTTAAAGAAGAAAGGAAAGGTATCCGTGAATTGGAAGGTAAATATGAGTTTCACCTCGGGGAAAAAATATTTATAGGCGGAGCCGCCAAAGAACACAACGCAATTTCAACCAATCTGACAGTTCTGATTGGTTCATTTATTATGGATAAAGCCTATCAGCTTTACCATTCAGATATGCGCACCTATGCTCCGGCCACGGGAAGCTATTTCTACCCCGACCTGGTACTGGTCAAAGATGAGCCCGCGTTTAAGGATGATACTTTTGACAACCTGCTCAACCCGGTGCTGGTCATTGAGATTTTGTCAAAATCCACTGCTAGCCTCGACCGGGGCGAGAAGTTCAAAACTTACCGCGACATTCCCAGCCTGCAGCATTACCTGGCGGTTTCTTACACTTCTCAGATGATTGAACACTACCAAAAGCTCAACGACAGCGAGTGGAAACTCAAAATCATCAAAGATGAAGAGGATAAACTGGAACTTCTGGAAGGGTTAAGCCTGAGTATGAAGGACATTTACTGCAACGTAAAATTTGCAGAAAAGGACTAAAAACTCAGCTTAAAAGTAGTCCCCCCACCCTTCTCCGACTGCACGCTGATATTACCTTTATGCAGGCGCATGATCTGCCGCGAAAGACTCAGGCCAATGCCTGAACCGCTGGTTTTGGTAGTAAAAAATGGAATGAAAATCTGCTCCACCACTTCTTCGTCTACACCGCTGCCGTTGTCATATATCTGAATAATACGCTGGTTCCGTTCGTCCAGATAAGCTTTAAGGCTCAATTTTGGGTGCATCACCCCTTCCAGGGCATCTATCGCATTGTTAAGCAAGTTGATCAGTACCTGCTCCAGCAGCTCAAAATCCGCTTTCAGGCTTAGCTGCTCCGGCATGATTGCCTGCTCCCAGAAAATACCCTTCTCCTGCAAACGGGGCTTAAACAGTGATTTCAGCCTCCGAAAAAGCGCTTCAACCTCCACCTCCCTGAACTGCGGCTGGCTGATCTGCGTCAGGCTTTTGTAGGCTTTCACAAAATTGACCAGTCCCTGCGTACGCTCCTCAATAGTGAGTAAACTGCCGTGCAGGTCCTCTACCTCCTCTTCTTCCAGAAAATTGAGTGTAGGCTTCCCATCTTTCTCGCTGATCAGCATCTGATGCGAAATAGCCGTCAGGTTAGAAATGGGAATCACCGAGTTCATGATTTCATGGGTCAGCACCCGGATGAGCTTCTGCCATGAACTGACCTCCTGCTCTTCCAGTTCGGAGCGAAAATCCTGCATGGAGAGCAGTTTGTAGTATTTACCTTTCATCCGAAAAGCAGTAGCCTGCACTGAAAGCTGCAAAAGCTGCTGCCTAATGATCACCCGAATCAAGGTGCGATCCCCTGCTTCTATCTCGCTCAGCCGGGCAAATAATTCTTCATCAATCTGCTTTAGGTCTTCCAGTTTCTTCAGAAAAGCAAGCTGAAAAAGCTCAGTTGCTGCCCGGTTGATCAGTTCAATTTTTCCCTTTTCATCCACACACAGAAGCGCTACTGACACCTGCTCCACGATGTTCTGCAGGTATTGGTGGTTGCTTTCCTTCTCCTGCCGCAAAGCCTGAAAAGTTTTGACCAACTGGTTGAAAGCTTCACTGAGCATATGACCTTTCTGGGCAGGACGGCGATGGTAAGAGCTGGAAAAATCTCCCTGCCGTATGGCGATCACCAGGTTTTCCATTTCCCGATGTGTTCGCTCAATGTAGCGCAGCAATTCTACAAAAAGGCTGATCAGCAGCAGCCCCAGCCAGAAAGATACCAGCCAGAAGTGGGTCTGAAAAAGCACGTACACCACCCCGAAGCCCGTCGCCACGATGAGCAACAGCCTGATAAATATCTGAGTCCGGAAAATAGCGTAGCGCATGGATTAGGGTGTTAGGGTGTTAGGGTGTTAATGGAAAAACTTGCTTTACATATGCATAGTCACACTTTTCTCAAAAATGCAAGAACCTTGACACTTTAACACCCTGAACCATAACACCATATTTTTAAAGCCCATACTTCTTCATCTTCCGGTAAAGCGTACTGCGGCCCATGCCCAGTTCCAGGCTGGCCTGGCTCAGGTTACCCTGGTGTTTGCGGATCGCATCAGCAATGGTCTGTTTTTCTACTTCTTCAAGTTTATAAGATTTTTTAGTATTCAACAGGGGCGGCTGTTTTTTTGCCATCAGAAAATCCTCCACCTCCAGTTTAGGCGTATTGCTCATGATCACCGCCCGCTCCACGGCATGCTGTAGCTCACGCACATTCCCCGGCCAGGGATACTGCTGTAGTTGCTTCATCGTCCGCTGACCTACTTTCATGGAGTCTTTCTGGTATTTACGGCTAAACTGTTCAAGAAAATGCCCCAGTAATACCGGGATATCATCTATGCGCTGTCGCAATGGCGGCAACTGGATTTCCACCGTATTGATTCGGTAGAGCAGGTCCTGGCGGAATTCAGGTTTTTCCCGGGCAGCTCTTTCATAAATGGGCATATTGGTGGCGCAGATCAGGCGTACGTCTATGCTGATGGGTTTGTTAGTGCCTACCCTTACGATCTGCCGGCTTTGCAGAGTGGTGAGTAACTTAGCCTGGAGCGGCAGTGAAAGATTGCCTATTTCATCCAGGAAGAGCGTGCCTCCGCTGGCAATCTCAAACCGCCCGGCCCGGTCTTCCACGGCCCCGGTAAAAGCACCTTTGGCATGTCCAAAAAGCTCAGATTCAAACAAAGTTTCGGTCACCGCACCTAAGTCTACTTTGATGAAAGGCCCTTCTTTTCGCAAAGAGGAACGATGGATAGCCCGTGCCACCAGTTCTTTGCCCGTACCGTTCTCGCCCAGGATCAGCACATTGGCATCGGTGCCGGAAACCTTGCGGATGGTCTCAAACACCGGCTCCATAGCCGGGGATTCGCTGATGATTTCGCTAAAACCGTTCTCCAGGTCCTGGCTCAGCGCCTGCTCCCGCTGCCTGAGCTGACTGACTTCCTGCTCCGACCTTTTCTTTTCGTAAGCGGAAACAATGGTCGCCACCAGCTTTTCCTTTTCCCAGGGCTTGGTCAGGAAGTCTTTGGCACCCTCCTTCATAGCATTGACCGCCAGCTCAATATCGCCATAGGCGGTAGTTACCACGATATGCGAAGCAGGTGCTTCCTCCATGATCTTAGCAACCCAGAAAAGCCCCTCCTGTCCGCTGGTCTTGCCCTGCACAAAATTCATATCCAGCAGAATGACATCAAAGTTTTCTCTGGACAGCAGGGGAACAAGCTGGGAGGGATGGCTCAAAGTCTTCACAGAAGTAAAAAATTGTTTGAGGACGATTTTGGCTGTATACAATACTGCCTGGTCGTCGTCAATGATCATGATGCTGCCTTCTTTCTTTTCCATATACCGGCTAAATGTGCAAAAATGGAACAGGGGCTAAAAATGGAAGCTTTAGCTCAATTTAGCAAACCGATTGTATCATAATGACACACCCGACTGTAAGACAATGATACAGGTAGATGGAAAAAAGGCTGTAAAACACCCCCTCAGCAGTCTAAAGAGTAGTGGCACAGATTTTTAATGATGACTAACCAATAATCATTACTTCAAAAAATCCGCAGGAGAGATGACAGGAATATTTTC
>CAZZGE010000018.1:30113-37640 GCA_964653665.1 uncultured Porifericola sp.
GAGTCAGCCCGCGCTCTTTAGCTTTTCTGCTGATATCGTCCATAACTTCACGGAGCGTACGCTCATCCTTTACCCAACGGCTTATAACTGTTTCCAACTCCTGTTTTTGTTCGGGAGCTAATCGTGACACCTTGTCCGCTACTTCATCACTAACCTGAATCTGAATGGTACGCATGATCTATTAATTTTATACTAAGTTAACGAAAATTATGCTGAAAGAGCTCAACCAAAAAAGCAGATATTGACTGGACCATTATCAGACCTTATTCACCAAATTCAACTATTAATCCTTATGCTCAGAAACTATCTCAAAATCGCCTACCGAAACTTACTCAAGAATAAAGTATTCAGCATGATCAACATTCTGGGTTTTTCGCTGGGATTTGTTGCGGCTATTTTTATCGCGCTTTATGTAGTGGATGAACTCAGCTTCAACCGCTTCCATACCCATGCGGAGCGCATTTACCGGATTACCGAAACCCACCGTAATGATGAGGGAGAGCGGCAAGTAGTGGGCGCTCCCACACAGATGGCTTTTTACCTTTCAGAAAGTCAATCAGAGGTAGAGCAGACTACGCAAATTTCCAGTTTTGGCCGCTTTACAGTGGGCTATGAAGATTTCCGAGATTATGAAGAAGCCTGGTTCGCCGACAATACTTTCTTCCAGGTATTTGATTTCAAACTTGTAAAAGGCGATCCGAATACGGCGCTGAAAGAGCCTTATGCCATTGTACTGACGGAAAGTCTTGCCATAAAGTATTTTGGTAATGAAGACCCAATCGGAAAAAGCCTGTATATCAACCAGTTTGAAGGAGAAGCAAAAGTGACCGGCGTAATGGAGGATTTTCCTTCCAACTCCCATCTGCAGCCGCCATTGCTGGTTTCGGTAGCTTCACTTTTTGCCTTTGAAGGGCTCAGTGAGTGGGTGTCCAGCGACTGGACTTCCAACGCTTTTGATACTTATCTTTTGCTGAAACCCGGTACAAATTCTACTCAACTGGCAGATCAGCTTACTGCCACTGCCAACGAACGCCGGCCGGAAGATAAGCATAGGAACCAGTATGTTCTGCAGGCTCTCACCGATATTCACTTTCGCTCTCAAAACCTGGAAGAAGATACCAGCGCTCAGCAGGGAGACATTTCCTACGTTTACATTTTCTCAGGCATTGGCCTGCTTATTTTGCTGATTGCCTTCATCAACTACGTCAACCTCTCTACCGCCCGGGCAATGAAGAGGGCTAAGGAAGTAGGGCTGCGCAAGACGGTGGGCGCCAGTCGCGGGCAGCTTCGCACTCAGTTTATCGGCGAATCCCTGCTTATCGTGATGATTACCCTGGTTTTTGCATTGACCGTCGTACAACTCCTGACCCCGGCCTTCAATCAACTGTCGGGTAAGACACTGCAGCTGCAAATTTTTGACCCGATGGTAGTGGGAATTTTACTCGCTGCCGGCCTCATTTCCGGTATCCTGGCGGGGGCTTATCCGGCTTTCTATCTTTCGCGTATCCGCCCTGCGCTCATCCTTAAGCGGTCGGCTGACCAGCGGAGCAGCCACCCGATGCGGCGCATACTGGTAGTCATGCAGTTTGCCATGGCCGTTTTGCTGATTACTTCAACCGTAGTCATCTACCGGCAGATGAATTTTATCCAGAACGCTGACCTGGGCTACGAAAGGTCCCAAAGGCTTACGGTGGACATCAATACCCCACCTTTGTGGCAGAAATATGAGGAAGTTAAAGCCGCCTTTGAACAGCTTCCCGGCGTAGAAAAAGTGACTGTCACCAACCGGGTGCCGGGTGAGTGGAAAAGTATTCCGCATGCCGGCGTTGGCCGTGAGAATATCACCACCGACTTTCTGTACCTGGTGGCTGATGAGGATTTTCTGCCTACCTATGATATTGAGTTACTAGCAGGCCGGAACTTCCGCCATAGCAGTGCTGATTCTGCCAAAGTATTGCTTAACGAAACGGCCGTAGCCCTGTTGGGACTGAGCGACCCGATCGGGCAGATGATTGATGTGACCCATTTTGATGACGAAAAACTGGAGCAGACCTTCGTGGCAGAAGTGATTGGTGTCATGAAAGATGTGCATTATGAGTCGGTACGGCAGAAAGTATCCCCCACCCTGGTCACCTACTACGAAAATCCGCTGCACCGCATTGACTACTATACTTTGCAGATCAGCCCTGGAAATGTGCAGCAAACACTGGCAGATATTGAGGAAGTCACTTTACAATTTGATCCGGAAAGCCCGCTGGAATACCACTTCCTGGACGATAAATTTGCAGAGCTTTACCAGACTGAAACCAAAACCGCCCGTATCGTAGGCATTGCTGCCATTATCGCCATCCTGATTGCCAGCCTGGGCCTGTTTGGTCTGACCCAACTGACCGTGGCGCAGAAAACCAAGGAGGTAGGCATCCGCAAAGTGCTGGGAGCCGATGTGCTGCAGATCACCTGGCTGATTGCGCGGCAGTTTCTGCTGCTGGTAGGCATTGCCTTTGTGGTAGCCGCACCTTTTGCCTGGTGGGCCGCCCATAGTTGGCTGCAGGAGTTTGCCTATCACATAGCGTTTTCGGTAGAGCTACTGCTGCTATCGGGCCTACTGGTATTGCTGATCGCCCTGCTGACCATCAGCTTTCAGACGATCAAAGCAGCATTGACCAACCCGGCAAAATCGCTGAGGTATGAATAAATTAATTTTTTTCCTTCCGAACCCTGATTTTATGCTTATCAACGGTAATAAGGGCTCCCTTACTCAAATCATCCCGGTATTTATGCAACACCTGTACACAAGCAGGCCCCTGCTCACTTCCAGCATGATCTACCAGCCTGATAATTCCGTGATGTGGCATCCCTTTTACCACAGCCAATTCCCCAAAATCCTTATCCAGGGTAATCAGCACTCTATTTTGCTCAAAAGCCAAGGTAATGATAGCTTCATCTCCAGGGTCTTCAAGGAAATCACCTATCCAGATAACATCATAGCCAGCAGTTTGCAGCGCCTTTCCTGCACCTCCCCATACGCAGCTGTCCAACATTACCTTCATTACTCAATAGCTGATATGGGAAGATCTATTCGTTCATGGGCAACCAGCTTATGGGCATATACCAGGCAGGCCTGTATATCTTCAGGCTCTAACCATGCATACCCCTCCAAAATAGTTTGTGGGGTATCACCAGCTGCCAGCATACTTAATACATGTTCAACAGCCAGCCGCTTACCCCTGACAATAGGTTTGCCGCCAAAAATAGCAGGATTGATGGTAATTCTATCCAATAATTTTCTCTCTTCCATATATCAAATATAAAGATTTAAGTCATTAACACTGTTAACTATGCTCAGAAACTACTTCACCATCGCTTACCGCAACCTGCTGAAAAATAAAGGTTTTTCGATCATTAATATCGTTGGCCTTGCCATAGGTATGTCAGCTTGCCTGCTCATTTTGCAGTACGTGAGCTTTGAGCTGAGCTATGATGATTTTCGCAAAACTAATGTCTACCGCATAGCCGATTATGGGTATATGCAGGGGGAACTGATTGGGAAGCGGGCACAGACTTCGCCTGCCCTGGCTCCTGCGCTACAGAGAGAAATTCCTGAAGTAGTCCATGCTGCCCGCCTGGTACACACTGCCCCTTTGATGTCGGATCCGGTGATACAAGCCGGCGAGAGAAGCTTTCATGAAGAGCGTATTTACTTTGCGGACGCTTCTATCCTGCACATGTTTTCTTATCAATTGCTGGAGGGAAACCCGGACAAGGCGCTTAGTTTACCTGAGCATGTGCTGCTCTCTGCTTCTATGGCACAGAAGTATTTCCCTGAACAGGATGCCTTAGGCCAGATGCTTACCTTTCACATGGGTGAGCGCGGCAAAACGCAGCTGAAAGTCAGCGGGGTGTTTGGGGATATTCCTGAAAACGCTCATCTGCATACTGATTTTCTCATCTCTTTCAACTCCATTGCTATACCCGGGAACCTGGACGAAAACTGGGAGTGGGGTAATTTTTATAACTACATTGAACTTAATCCCGGAAGCGACCCCGTGGTGGTGCAGGAAAAGATGACTGCTGTCGTAGAAAAGCACATGGGCGATGTGACGGCCGAATGGCGTAAAGGAGGCTATACCCGTGAACCAGTGCTGCAAGCTATCCAAAGCATACATCTGGATTCTGACCTGGAAGCAGAGGCAGAACCAAACGGCAGCCGCAGGGCAGTGGAGTTTTTGTCTATCATCGCTTTTTTTATCCTGCTCATTGCATGGATCAACTACCTGAACCTTACTACTGCAAAATCAGCCGAAAGAGCCAGGGAGATCAGCATTCGTAAAGTGATGGGCTCCAGACGCTACCAGCTAATCGGGCAGTTTATGACTGAATCTTTGCTGATCAACCTACTGGGCGCTGTGCTGGCCCTGACACTGGTACAACTCCTGGCGCCCTCTTTCCGGACTTTTACCGGCAGCTCCTTTGCCTCTGGCTATGATTCCAACATGCTTTGGTTTATTGTGACTGTATTTTTGATAGGCTCACTGCTGGCGGGGCTTTATCCTGCTTATCTCATTTCCTCTTATCAGGCAGTAAAGGGCCTGAAGGGGCTTCCTCATACATCCAAAAATGGAATCGGATTGAGAAAAGGGCTGGTCGTTTTACAGTTTGCTGCCTCTATCGCATTGATTACAGGAACACTGGCAGTACAACAACAGCTCAGCTTTATGCGACAGCAGGATTTAGGTCTGGACATTGAGCAGACACTGATCGTAAAAGGTCCGGGGATCAAAGATTCCACCTATCAGAGCCGTCTGGCATCTTTCAAATATGAGGCAGCCAAGTTACCATCTGTTCAGGCAATAGGGCTTTCTTCAAGCATACCCGGCAAAGAGCTTAGCTGGGGAAGAAGCTTTTACCGCCCATCTTATCCGGAAAATGCCCAGGGCATCAGCATCATCGCAGTAGATGAGGATTTTTTTGACTTATATCAGGCTGATTTTCTGGCGGGTCGTAACTTTTCAGAAGCCTATTCATCTGATAAAGAAGCCGTTATTTTCAATGAAAAAGCCATATGGCTGCTTGGTTTTGACCATGCCGAAGCTGCCATGCAGCAGGAGGTCATCTGGAAAGAAACAGATGGTCAGCACTGGCCCAGGGAGATCATCGGTGTGATCAAAGACTTTAACCAGGAGGCTCTGCACAAGGAGGTAGGCCCGGTTGTTTTTGCCTTAAAACGATATGTAAATGCACCATGGGCGGGAGAATACTACTCACTGAAAATATCTACACAGGATTATCCGGCTACTTTGGCGCAAATACAAGCAAGCTGGCAACAAAGCTTTCCAAACAGCCCTTTTGACTACTTTTTTCTGGATGAATTTTTCAACAGGCAATACCAGGCTGATCAGCTCCTGAGCAAAGTATTTGGCCTCTTTTCCAGCCTGGCTATCCTCATCGCCTGCCTGGGCTTATTTGGCCTTTCCTCCTGTACCACAGTGCAAAGAACCAAGGAAATCGGCATCCGCAAGGTGCTGGGCGCTTCGGTCAGCAGTATCATCAGGCTGCTATCGCAGGATTTCGTCAGGCTGGTATTGTTGTCCGCTGTTGTAGCTTTGCCCCTGGCTTACTGGGCCATGAACGAATGGCTGCAAAACTATGCCTACCGCATAGAGATCAGCGGGTGGCTGCTGGTTATTCCTGTCTTGGCTGTACTGCTGCTGGCTTTGCTGACGGTAGGTTTACATACAGTAAAGGCAGCGCTCAGGAATCCGGCCAGGTCGCTGAGGTATGAATAAGTTTTTATTGACTGATGAAAGATGGTTAATTGGCCTTATAAAGTTTTAGACCTGGTATGAACTTAAAATCTTTGATATTGAGTGTATAAATTTCCACTTCGTGATGTAAAGCAGTGGCTGCAATCAGCATATCTCCTATAAAAGGTTTGTGACTAAGACAATACGTTTTCATTAGCCCTATAAAAATGTGGGAAATCTCCTGATTGAGAGGCAGTATTGCAAACTTATTGAGAAACTTGTCTATTCGCAGCAGTTCTTTTTTATTAAGGGCACCGAAGTAAATTTCTCCTACAGTAATGGGACTAATACAAAGTTTATTAGCTCCTATATTCAGGCAGGTATCTTTTACTTCTTTATTGTCCTTAAGAAGCTCAATGATAATATTGGTATCGCAGATTACAGGCTGATCTTGCGCCATGCTTGGTTCCTTAGAGCTTCAATGGATATTTCACGATCTTTCCATATTCCACAGTCATTCAGAAAATCATCGTCTGAAGCGAACGTGCTTTCAGGAACCGCTTCTTCAAAATCTACCGAAATGACAAACTTCAACTGCCGGGTGATTTCCGCTAAAAGGCGGGCTTCTTCTTTGGTTTTTACTGTAATTTTTAAATGCTCCATACTTAATAAACAATAGGCTTCACATATGATACGAAATTATCTCAAGATTGCCTATCCCCGCTTCGCATTTCTGAAGGCGAGCAGCCATTACGAAAGGAAGGATGCGTATCTTTAGCTGAAAATTATTCCGGATCAGCTAACCTAAGCTCATGCAAATATTACTACATCGGCTTTCTGCCAGCAAAAACTTTCCCCTTCTCTCTGCTAATTTCGCAGCCTTATTGCTCGTGCTCAACTTTACTCCGCAGGCATCAGCCCAGACCGAACTCCAACTGAGCATTGATTCCCTGGAAAATTCCTCTTCTGAAGTACAGCGGATGCACCAGCTTTTTGAAATCTACGACCACTGGCGCTATGAGAATTATCCCGAATCAGCCACTTCGGCTGGTATCAAAAAATACAACGACCACTGGACGGATATGAGCATGAAAACCATTAAGGAGCGGCAGCGTGATACCAGGACTTTTGCTCAAGCCATTGCCGATATTGATACGAGCGGGATGCAGGAACAGGAAAAGCTCAACTACCTCATCTTCCGCCGGCAGATGGACAATAGCGTAGCCGGACAGGCTTTTCCCGATGAACTTATCCCGGTGAGCAATACCACCTTCATCGGTATGCAACACCGGATACCAAGCGTGTTGAGCCGCATGCCCGCGAAAAATGAAGCCGACTACTGGAATATCCTGCTGCGCATACGAGGAGCCTCCGACCTGATAGACCAGATGATCGCCCTGATGGAGAAAGGCCGACAGGAAGGTATTCTTCCACCCCGCATCGCGGTGAACCAGACTGCTGAGCAACTGGATCAGCTTTTGAAAGAATCTGTTGACGAGACTTTCCTCAAAACTTTTCAGTCTTTTCCAAAAGAGATATCAGCCGAAAAACAGGCTCAGCTAAAAGCTGAAGGTGAACAGGTTTTTGAAGAAACGCTCAAACCAGCCGTAGAGAAGTTACGTGACTACCTGGCCGAGACCTACATCCCGGCTAGCCGCGACGGCTACGGCATCAGCGAACTGCCCGATGGAGAGGAGTGGTATACCCACGCCATCCGCAACTACACGACTACCAACTTAACTTCCGAAGAAATTCACCAGATCGGTCTGCGGGAAGTAGCCCG
>CAZZGE010000019.1:0-36357 GCA_964653665.1 uncultured Porifericola sp.
TTGCCAAATCTTCCTGCACCTGGAAAGTCAGAGCATCCAGTAAATCAGTGTAATGATCAGGAGCCAGTAAATTATCCATTTGATCAAAAAGAATGGTTTCTCTAGACAGTCGATTGCGAAATTCATGGGTTTTGCCATCCTGTTCCTGGGTAAAAAATGCAGGATAGTTTTGTAGAAGCTGGCTTACTATGAGCTGGCAAGCTCTACTTCTACTCTCTGACCGCTCATGCTGCCGGCAATAATACTTATCTGGGTTTTCTTTTCGGCAGGTGTCTTTATTGTGTCGGTAGGTTTGCCACTGGTTATCCAGTTGAAAAAGGCGATTGTCAGCAAGTCCATTACCAAAGTCAGTACCTAACCTATGTAGCCCGGGTGCTGTACTGTAATGCTGGGTAGCGAACGGAAAGTAACGGGCAGGTTTCTCTAAAATGTTAGCATGATCCATAACTGTAAACAAATGACATTTGATCAATCAAAGCATTTTCATTCTCAAGATAAGGCAGCGTTAAATTATTAGCCTATCCATGTTCGGTGCGGGGAACCCCGTTCCCACACCGACTAGAATAGGATGGTGAAGGCATCAGCCTCGGGAAAAATTAAATTTCTATGCTCCCTAAAAATCAGCTTTTACCCTACACAAAGCTACTTTCAAACAAAAAAACCCTGTCGTAAACAGGGTTTCTAAGGATCAAATTAAGTGAGTGACTACTGTGCCAGTTGTACGTTCACTGCGTTTAATCCTTTTCTTCCTTCTTCCAGGTCATAAGTTACTTCGTCATCTTCGCGGATTTCGTCTATTAACCCGCTTACATGTACAAAATACTCTTTACCTGATTCGTCCTTAATAAAACCATATCCTTTTGATTCATTAAAGAATTTAACTGTTCCTTGATTCATGATAAAATTGAAATTAATTGTTAGAAAAGATATTGTTAAAAATTATGTACATTTTTTGGCGGAAACCACGTACATAAGTGCGCCTCCACCGGAATGATAAGCTTTTTCTTCTAGGGCATTCAGTAGCTCATCAAGTTGGTTCATATATTTAGCGTGATAGGCTTCATAAAAGGCAAGGCTTTCAGGCCCCATCGTCTGAAAGTAATCACGCTCATCAGTCCCGGTTGCCGAAATATGATCACCAGCGGCCCATTGCTGCAGCGTAGCTACCTGATCTTTGCGACCGTAGGGCGGATACATAGCAATTGCTTTATCTGACAGCCTGACTTCTATATCTTCAAATCCTGCCTCGACAATAAGCCCAGGTAAAAGATCACCAATAGAGTTATCTCCTTGACCTAGCACTTTCTTTCCTTCTTCATAAAGCAGCGCATATCTTACGTGATCCAAAACCTCATCAATAGATGTTTCCTTAGTCAATGATGTGCGGATCAATTGCTGCACCCGATTATTAGGCTCAGCACATAAAATTACCCCATTGGGTTTAAGTACTCTCTTCATTTCTGTGATTACCTCCTCAGGGTACTCTACATGTATAAGCAAAGTCTGGCAAGTAACCAAATCAAATGAATTATTATCAAAAGGAAGTTGAGATGCGTCAGCTTGTTGCATAAAAAAGTCAGCTTCTCCTGCGGTGAAGTAAGCCGCGAGTGCTTCCCGCTGTGCAATCCAATGCTCATCATTGTCTACCGCCCGGATGAACGGATGATCAGCTAAGTAAGGCAGTAGGACCTTACTCCAGTGACACTGACCACAGCCGACATCAAGCAAAGACGATTTTTGACCCAGGCTCAGGCGGCCAGCCATATCATTCAGAAAGCCTGTATTCCACCAGTGATCCCGGTATGCATTCATAAAATTGGCCGAGTGTCCCTGTTCCATTGAATTCATGATACTTTTTCCCAAGACCAGTGGCAAATTATCTTCCGGATTTTCCGCTGTTAAAGTTTCCTTTACGCGCATCGGTACGCGGACGCCGCTGATTAGTAGGCTGCTGAGACTGGTTACTACCTTTTGGCTTGACAGCGCTGCCCAATGGATAAGGATGATCATCAACAACAGCGATTCGCTTATCAATTAGTTTATGAATGCTGGCGAGATAGGATTTTTCTTCCTGATCACAGAAAGAAAAAGCAATGCCATCAGCCCCGGCCCTACCCGTACGACCGATGCGGTGTACGTAGGTTTCAGGCACGTTGGGCAGGTCAAAGTTGATGACGTGCGATAGTTCATCTACGTCGATACCACGAGCAGCAATATCAGTAGCTACCAGTACACGTGTCTGTTTGCTTTTAAAATTCTGGAGAGCATTTTGCCGCGCATTTTGAGACTTGTTGCCGTGTATAGCGTCAGCGGTGATGCCTACTTTTGATAGGTCACGGCTCACACGGTTTGCCGCGTGTTTAGTTCTGGTAAAAATCAGGGCACTTTCAATTTCGTCGTCTTGCAGCAAATGAGCCAGTAACGCTTTTTTGTTAGCCTTGTCTACAAAATAAATTGACTGTCGGATAGACTCAGCTGTAGATGAGACCGGCGTAACTTCAACTTTGACTGGCTTATTCAGGATCCTGTCAGAGAGTTCAACAATATCCGGGGGCATAGTAGCCGAGAAAAAAAGGGTTTGCCTCTTTTCAGGGAGCTTTTTGATCACGCGTTTCACATCATGGACAAAACCCATGTCTAGCATACGGTCGGCTTCGTCCAGGACGAAAATTTTCAACTGTCGTAGATCTATGTATCCCTGTTGCATCAGGTCAAGTAAGCGGCCGGGAGTAGCCACCAGGATATCCACACCTTTCTTGAGGGTTTGGGTCTGTTTGTTTTGAGAAACACCCCCGAAAATAACAGCACATCGCAAAGGTAAATGTCTTCCATAAGCCCTAAAGCTCTCATCAATCTGAATAGCCAGTTCACGCGTGGGGGTAAGGATAAGTGACCTGATAGGCTTCGACCTAACCTGAGAAGGTTTCGCTGAAGAGAGCACTTGTAAAATAGGGATCGCAAATGCGGCAGTTTTACCAGTACCTGTCTGGGCGCAACCCAGCAAGTCATTTCCCCGAAGTATAGATGGTATGGATTGTGCCTGGACAGGCGTTGGCTTTTCGTAGCCTTCCTGACGAAGCGATCTTAAGATTGGCTCTATCAGGTTTAAATCATTAAATGTCATTCGTATTCTTTAAAAATAGGGCTGACTTAAATCGGAAGGCTCATTGAGGAAAATCTAATCTAAAACAGCAATTACTAAAATTGGGCAAAACCCAGTTGATCCTTAAGACAAACTTTGTGTAAATGTAGTTCACTTTTACTGATATATTACCCTTTTGACCAGATTAATTTTAATTTGTCAGAATATTGAATAGAAAAAGGTTAAGTAGCTGCTACGTTTTAGCTATGTGCAAGTACTTAAAGAAGGAACCTCTCTTTAGCAATTTGTAAGGAGAGATTGTATGAATTAGTCTTCAGGCAGGTCTTAAAATTCTGGTATGTTATTCATCATCCAGCGTGTTGATCCATGTAGCAATTTTTAGCGCTTCATCACTGGGCACCTGTGGCATGGCCATCATCTCCGTGTAGTTAGGCCAGTTTTCCGGCTCCGGATTGTAAATGAGTTCTACAATCCTCTCGTCAGAATAGTTACGCTTAGCAATATCCTTAAAAGCAGGGCCTACCTGGCGCTCGTTGATCTGGTGACATGCATTACAAGTGTTTTTGACCAGCAAAGGTTCTATTTCAGCGTACGTTAGCAGCGCTTCCTTTTCGGGAGCCCTTTCGTCGGCAGGTCCATCGGCAGACAATAGCTTCTTAGACTCTTCTTTCACTTGAAATGCCATGTTACTGACGTCAGAGCGGGTACTTACTTCGTTCATGGATAGCTTTTTGCCATCCGGAATATTGTTCAACGTGTAATAAGCTACTGGGTGCAATAATGGACGACCGTCTTCATCTCTTACACCGGCTACTCGTATAGTGTGAATATGATGCTGGCGCAGACCATCTACCACCATACGGGCTTTCATACCATCCTCTGATACCTGAACTCCCTTCACCGTTACATTCTCGTTTTCCACGGGCGGGCTGCCGTATACTGGATGGTACTTATAGATGTAAGAATAGACATCGTAAGATGCCAGATTTTCGGCTGTTTCCGGATCAACCGGTCTGGTGAATTCCACTTCAAAGCCATCCGGCATCGCCTTGACAGTTCTCATTTCAAAGGGTATGCGCTTTTTCCAAACCAGCCTTTGCAACCCTTCGTTGGCCGAGCCTGCAGAACCCCATCCCCGGTTGGTTTCACCGACGAACAAAGAACCATCTTTGGCCCAGGCCATGCGAAGTACGCCTGATTGAAAGCCCGAGCGAAAATCAAAAGCTACACCCTGATATTCGCCCTTTACTTCTTCCATAACCACCCGCATTATTTTACTTTGCCCCTGATCGCCAACCAGCAATTGTCCCTCAAAAGGTCCAAAATGTCCTTCGGGGATCTGAATGATTTCTGAATTAGAGATTCCCAAAATGCCATGAGGTAACCATACCGCCGGTGTCTTGACTTCAGGGAATTTCTCTTCCATCTCGTACAGCGTGTTGAATTCGGCTTCTGTAACATTTTCAGGCTTGATGTAACGACCCTCATCGTTTTTGATCTGCCGTGGGTCGGCTTCAGCATACAGTTCTTCAGTAGAAAGGTCTACCGGAGTATTGGGCAAGTCAGTCCAGCGAAGGCCAGCCGGGTGACCCATAAAATCACCTTTTTCCACATGCCATACACCTCCGGAACCCATCCAGTCACCCTGGTTATCGGTGTAAAAAAGTTCGCCATCAATCATACCCAGACCGGCCGGGGAGCGCATACCGGTAGCGTAGGGCTCCAGGTTACCCTCCTCGTCAATTTTCATCATCCAGCCTCTCCAGGGTACACGACTCTCACCACGCCACCATTCTTCACTGCCAAAGGCCACATTTCCTGAAACGAAAAAGGTGCCATCTGGCGCAATCTTAGGTCCGAAGCTGTATTCGTGGTAATGTGCTGAAAGCGGCCAGGCACGTACCGTTTCATAAATATCGGCTCTGCCATCTTTATTGGTATCCTCCAGGCGAGTAAGTTCACCTCTTTGCGCTGCATAGAGAGAGCCATCTTTATAAGCTAGTCCTAGTATTTCGTGCAGACCGTGTGCGAAATGCCGGTAATAGGGGCTGGAGCTGGTTGGATTTTCAATAATATATACATCTCCTCTGCGGGTAGAAACTCCCAGACTGCCGTTAGGCATTACAGCTAAGCCACCTACTTCCAGCAATACACCTTCCGGGACAGCTACCCTGGCTATTTCCATGTAGTGAGCCTCTTCAGGACGTTGCGCCTCCACAGAGGCTACTATGCCGAAGAGCAGTACCAAAAAGAGTAAGCTTTTTAGTAAATACCTGCTTATATTTCTTAATATTTGAATATGATTTTTCATGATATTGAATGCTTTTAATTTTAGAAAAGGATGGAATAAACCACTTTATTCTGAAGAGGAGCTACTAACTGCTTCATACCATCGTTTTCCTGTACGCTGGCTTGCATAAATCCAGGGTTCTCCAGTTGCAGATAGTAGGCTTTATCATCTATGGCATACATACCATTTTCCATTTCTGTAATCTCGCTTCCCTCCGCCAACCTGACGTAGAGATTTTGAGCAGGTTGCTGGGCGCTGATTTCCCGACGAAGCTCTTTTCCCTGCTGCGCCACACGAATCATGTCATGAACCATAACGCCATCTATCATGTACCGAAAAGTAGGTTGGTTATCACTGTCCATCAGGTATCCTTTGGGCGTAAAGCCAGTACCGGTAGTATCACTTTTCCAGACGCTCTGTCCAGAAGCCTGGGGTGCTACCGTAAGTCCCAGACCGCTGAGTTGTTGCACGGTGCCTAATGGGCGGGCTGTTCCGTTACCGCGGTTGTACCACATAGGGGTCGCATCCAGAAACCGGCCTCTCCAAGCCTGCACAATGGTACCATGGTTAAGATCGTACGTATAGTGCAACTGTTCCGGACTACCCACAGAAATGGCATGCGTAACGACCTGATCCTGAGGAAGACGCATAAAGCTTCGGTGTGTCACATAGTTATTGGCCTCCCGAATGATGGGATCCTGCACCCTGGCCTGCTGAAAATCTTCCTCGTTGCTGATGATGGTTTCGCGGATACCCGGGCCAGAAGCTACCAGACCCAATCCCGCATTTATCCAGCTTACATATTTGGAATAAGCCAATTCAAAAGGGTATGAACCTGCTTCCAGGGTCAATGATTTACTTCCGCTATTGATCACTTTTTCAAAAACAGTTTCACCATCTATGCGGAATGTACCACCACCGCCAGGTACTACCAGCTGCAAGTTGTATTCTCCATCTTCTACCACTTCCATGGTTCCAGTGTATCGTATCAGCATCTGATCGGCCTCAAAGCCGAGATTGGAAGTAAGGGTTTCTGAAGTACCCTGGGCATCAGCTTCTAAATTATTATAGTCAGGCTCTTCTTCAAACTCTCCCTGGTAGATACTGTACTCCAGATCACTAAGCGACGGTGCCTGGTTGTCGTAAAGGGTATAGCTGATGTTACGAAAAGCGACAGCACCGTGGTCACCCTGGATACGAATCGGACCGCGGGCCACTTCACTGGCCTGCATAGCACCCCGGGTAGGTCCCAGGAGCTCAACATCTTCATGAATGGTAACGCCGTTGAGCTCTATTCGCAGCATTCGGGCATTTTCAATTTTATTATCCTCCGCATCAAAACGGGGGGCACGGAAGGAGATTGTCATCTTTTGCCAAAGACCCGGCGCACGTGATACGTTTTGGCGGGGTGGATACCCCTGGTAGCCTTTTTCTCCGGTGGGCTGGCTTTCATCCCAGCGCTCATAGATACCACCGTTATCACCGGAGGTCGGATATTTTTTACCCCAGCTATCCAGGAGCTGTACTTCATACATGCCCTGCAGATATATTCCGGAGTTAGAACCTTTGGCTATCATATACTCAAGTTCCAGATCTATGTCACCGTGTTCAAACTTGGTATAAAGATCTTTTCCTTTACGTCGAGCGGTAGGCTGGTTGACCAGCATCCATTCTCCTTTTTCTGTGTCTAAAGTATTGTTTTCTGAAAGGTCAACAGAGACATCTCCGACAATGTCCCAAGTTTTACCCGGATCACGGAAATCTGATAGGTCGTCCAAGGAAATTTGTTGCACCTGTGCCTGTGCTGCCACTCCGAACATCAGCCAAGCTGTGGTCAAAGAGAGCAATATGAGCCGACCAGGAACATGCTTGAAAATTAGGTTGTGCATGTATAATGATTGTTAAATAAATGGATATAAAACGTAAAGATAAGCGCTATTTGTAGAATACTATGATCTGCTTGATTAATCGTTGTAGGGTACAAAGCAAGTTATATTATGATATTAGTAACTAATAAAAACTCCGATGGGTTTTGACAGAAGAAAAAAATGATGGATTGCACAGTTAAAACTTGCCTTTGGTAGGCTGTTGTACATCTCCAAGGCTCACTTCCAGGGTACAAAAATCAATCGTGCTCAACATAATCTTTCCAAGTAAGGTGCATTTGCTGCATTTTTCCCACCTTTTCAGGATAAGTGTCTGCCAGATTTTGCATCTCTCCGACATCTTCTGCCAGGTTAACCAGGAATAGTTGATCATCTTCTGTCAAGGGAGCCTTGTTGCTGGTATCGCGCGGGTTGCCGATGAGTTTCCAGTCACCATCACGTACTACCCACTGTTTTCCCTGCATCCAGTAAAACGATTGGTGGGGACTTTGGGCTTCTGAGGAACGGATAACGGTCACCATACTTTTACCGTCCAATGCTGTGGTGTCATAAGTTATACCAGCCAGTTCTGCCAGCGTCGGAAACCAATCCACCCCTGTACCCATTTGACTACGTACCTCATTCTGGGGAAGGCTAACTGGCCAGCTGATAATAGCAGGTACCCGAATACCACCTTCAAACAAACTGAATTTAGCACCTCGGTACGGTCCGGCATTGCCACCTCCCCCAAAAGTTCGCTCCTCAGTAGAATGACCATGGTCTGACATAAAAACAATAATGGTATTATTTCTGAGTCCCAATACTTCCAGCTTATTGATCAACTGCCCTATCTTCTCATCAGTAGTAGATACAAAAGCCGCATATTCGCTACGAGGGGAAGGCAAATTTTTGTAGTATTCACGCCACTTTGCTTCTCCCTGTAGCGGATAGTGGGGGGTATTGATCGCCCAGTACATGAAAAAAGGTGTGTCCTGGTGTTCTTCCAGAAACTGACCAGTCTCATCTACCATCAATTCAGGGAAAAAACTACCGTCTTCAAATACTTCTTCGCCATTGCGCCAGAGATCATGTCGGTTGGGGCCATTCCAGTAAAAGTAGTGTGAATAATTGTCAATGCAGCCGCCCATGTGTCCGAAAGAATAATCAAAACCCTGACCGTTAGGCATCGTCTCGGGTGTGTAGCCGAGGTGCCACTTACCGATATGCGCCGTAGCGTAACCAGCGTCTTTAAACAGCTCAGCCATGGTGTATTGCTCAGCAGGCATACCAGCATGACCTTTTTCTGAAGAAGCATTACCGGCTAAACCTGCCCGCTGTGGTACTTTCCCAGTCAGCAAACCGGCACGGGAAGGCGAACAAACGGGAGCTGCTGAATAGAATTGAGTGAAGCGAACACCTTGCTCGGCCAAGGCGTCCATATGAGGCGTGTACAAATCTTTGGCACCGTAGCAATTGACATCTATACTGCCCTGATCATCGGTATATATGATGATGACGTTAGGTTTCACCTGTCCATAAAGTAAGGATGAACAGAAGCAAAGAAAGCAGGCTGTTAGTATTTTAGGTTGTAGCATCATCAATATTAAATAGAGGTTGTGTTTCAGACCAGTCCCGCTTCTTTCAGGTAACGACGCACACGTTCCAAATCTCTTTTCATGACCTTTTTAGTCTGCTCCAGCTTCTGTTTTTCGGTCAGGCTGTCGTCCTCTTCGGGCATGGTATACTCAAAGTGGATGGAGATAGGTGCGGTAATATTAAGGTCCTTGAGTTGCTTCATGTAAGCAGGAAAATCTACCATACCTTCCCCGATAGGTGTATTGACCACACGCCAGCGACCGTCTCTTTTTTCCCACACAAAGTCTTTCATCACGAAGGTATTGATATGCGGGTGTATGTAGTTGAGCCCAATCGGCCAGGCCTGGCCACCTTCTACGGTAGCGTGCCGAATGTCGTACTGACTTCCCAGGTGCGGAGAATTGATCTGGTGCAAAATACCGGCAATGTCCCATACAGGAGCTCCCATGTAGCGGCTACCTGCGTGATTCTGATAAGAAGCGTAAAGTCCTTTTTTCTCCGAGTAGCTAGCCAATTTATCCAGCGTAGTCTTGCATTGATCCAGAAAAGACAGCACATCAGATTGATCTGGATAACGGAAATAATCTGTCCTGTAGTATTTGATACCCTGGTCAGAGGCAACATCCAACACCTGTTGGTTTACTTTTTCCTTAGGACTATTCAGGCGGCTGGTCATCATAAATGACATGAGCCCCTGTTCCTGTATGGCAGCTATGGCTTTGGGCAGGTCACGCTTCACATTTTCGGGCAGTACATGTCCACCCGGCCTGACGGTTAAATCCACTCCATCAAAACCAATTTCAGCTGCAGTTTCGGCCATTTCATTGTAGCCCAGAAACTGCAGATGCTTTGAGAAAACATGAATACTCATAGGCTCATTTTGAACGCGCCGTGGCGTAGCCGAAAAAGAGGTTTGGGGAAGGGCAAAAGCAGCCACACTTCCCAATACCATTGTTTCTAAAAAGTCTCTCTTGTTCATTGGATTAAAAATTTCTAGTTGAGAATCAAAAATTGACTACCGCCCGCTAAGAACTTACTGGCAATTTGTAATTTTCTAATTTTTCGGAAGCGCAAAAGCGACGTAGGCATCTCCTCTTTTTTCGGTGATTTTACCGCCTCCCGCAGCGATAACCAGATACTGGCGTCCATCGACTTCGTAAGTAGCCGGGGTAGCCATACCTGCAGCGGGCAGCTTGTAGTTCCATAGTTCCTCGCCCGTATCTTTGTCAAAGGCACGTATGTACTCATCTTTGGTAGCCGCAATAAAGATCAGTCCCCCTGCCGTTACTACCGGACCACCATAATTTTCGGTACCGGTCTTGGGAATACCTCTTTCAGTAAGTTCTTCAAATTCGCCAAGCGGCACTTTCCATAGAATTTCTCCTTTGTTGAGATCAATAGCATTGAGCGTGCCCCAGGGTGGTGCCACCGCTGGATAACCTTCTGAATCCACAAAGCGATTGTAACCAGTGTGGTTGTAACGAACGTTGGCTGCTTCTCTTACTATTTCCGTAGCCGCCACAGTTTCTACCTGCATCTGTCCTTTAGGCTCTTCTTTCAGCAAAAAGGCTGTCACTGCATCAAGCTGGCTATCCTGCAAGAAGGCAAAAGAAGGCATAGACCCCCTGCCCTCGGTTATAACGGTACGGAATTGATCGCGGTCTAGTCGCTGTTTTACATTGACCAGTTCGGGGGCATTCCCATGGAAGTTAGTTCCCTGCAAGTTGGCACCGTGACAGCCCATGCAGTTGGCCTGGTACACGTTTTTACCCATGGCGATCAAGTCCTGTAGTCCTTTGTCCACTACATCTACCATGGTAAGTATCCAGGGCATTTCGTTGGCGTTGACGTACAAGACTCCGGTGGTAGGGTCGTAGCCTGCGCCACCCCATTCACCTCCTCCATCAAAGCCCGGAAAAATCATCGTGCCTTCGGTGCTGGGTGGTACAAACTGTCCGCCAGAGCGGGACTGGCGAAATTCCTTTAGCAATGAATCTTTATCTACAGAATGGGGATTGATATCCTTTTCATCAAATCGTTGACGGGCAAAAGCAGGAGGACTCAGCGGCAGCGGCTGGGTAGGATAAGCCTTTTCTCCGATCAAGTCAGAGGCCGGATAAGCCCTTTCTTCAATAGGAAAAAGAGGTTCGCCAGTGACCCGGTCAAAGACATACACGTGGCCGGACTTGGTGATTTGCGCCAGAGCATCAACTTTCTCTCCGTTCTTTTCAATGGTCACCAGGTTAGGAGGAGCCGGCAGGTCACGGTCCCATAGATCATGGCGTACCGTCTGGAAATGCCAGACACGCTTCCCAGTATTGGCATCCAGCGCTAACACACTATTAGCAAAAAGATTAGACCCATGACGGTTACCGCCGTAAAAGTCAAAGGAAGCCGAACCGGTTGGCACATACACAATACCTCTTGCTTCATCTACTGCCATCCCTGCCCAGTTATTGGCACCACCAGCAAACTGATACGCAGTCGGGTCTTCCCAACTGTCGTAGCCAAATTCGCCTGGTTGAGGAATGGTATGGAAAACCCATTGTTGCACCCCACTGCGAACGTCAAAAGCCCGGATGTGACCGGGAGCAGAGGGCAGCCGCTCCGCCGTGATCGCGCCCATAATAATCTTGTCTTTGTAAATGGTACCTGGGGCCTTGTAGCTGTAATTCAGCCCTTCAATATCACGGCCGAGCCCCTTTGTGAGATCAATTTTACCTTTGTTACCAAATTCTTCAACCGGCATCCCGCTGTCAGCATCCAGGGCGTAGAGGTATTTGTCAGCGCAAAATAACAAACGGCGGTCTTTACCGTCTTCCCAAAAAGCTAGACCTCGGGTGAAACTACTCTTATCAGTACCTTCAAAGGGATTGAATTCCCACTTACGCTTGCCGGTGGCGGCATCTACTGCAAATATCTTAAGACCGGGAGATACGCCGTAGAGTGTCTGGCGCGCGATCAGCGGATTGGCCTGAATATAGCCATCTCCTTTACCCTGCTCCCCGGCATTATAAGTCCAGGCCACTTCCAGTTGTTGCACGTTGTCTTTGTTGATTTCATTCAGCAGGGAAAAATGTGAGCGGCCGGGATCACCCAGGTAGCTGCTCCATTCGGTGTAGTGCTGTTGCTCTTTTTCCGAAAACTGCTCTGTATCATCCGATTGACAGGCTTGCATTAATATAAAAACCAGCAGTAATGAAAATGAGGTGAGTAGCGTTTGCATGTTGATTTATCTAGGCTATTAAAAGCTATGAATCAGCCTTTAATTTTTAACTTTTATTTGGAATTTACAAACGGATAAAAGTCTGAAAAATTCTGTGTTACTGCTCTTTGGCCTGCTCTTCAAAATTAATCAAAACCTCTTTGAGCTTCTGAAACCTTGCCTGCACGGGCCTGCTCAAGGTGTATGGATTGATGGGTACCTGTTCCTCCGGGTCAGCTACATAATCATAAAAATAACCATCACCATAGAGCTTGTACTGATAATCCTGCGCATAGCGGGCTACCGGAAACTGAGGTTTACCCGAATCATAGTCGCAAAAAATCCATTCCCGGGCATTGGTATCGTCACTTTTTAATTGAGGTAAAAAACTACGCCCATCGGTGAGGAAATTTTCAGGAACGCCCACCCCGGCGGCTTCCATCAAAGTCGGCAGCACATCGGTAAAGTCTACCAAATTATCGCTGGTATGTCCTTCCTGATCGTAAGTCGGCCAGGAGGCGATCAGCGGCACGTGCGTTCCCCGCTCAATGGGCATGCTCTTTCCTCCCCTGACCACTTTGCCATCCATCAAAGAGACCACATTCTGGTCAGTACCATTGTCACCAGTAAAGATAATTAGGGTATTGTCACGAATCCCCAGGTTTTCCAGCTGATCTACGATACGGCCTACAATTTTGTCCATATAGGTCATCATATCATCAAAATAGGCTTCGTGATTTAGTCCCTGGATGGTGTATTCCTGAAAATTAGCCTGCTCCGGCGTCGGCTGAAAAGGATCGTGCACCAGGCACATGGGGTAGTAGATGAAGAAAGGCTGTTCTTCAGCGGACTTGCGTTGCATAAAGTCCAGGAGAAAGTCCGTGTATACATCCGGGCCGTATTTACCTTTGTTATTATCCATAAAATTACCATTGCGATATACTTTAGGGTCTTTGTAGCGGTACCAGAAGTCGCCGCTGCGTATCTGCCAAAGCGCATATTCGTCAAAACCAAAATGATGGGGTGATTCTTCCCCTCCATCCAGTTGCCATTTCCCGGCGATGGCTGTGGCATAACCGGCATCTTTGAGCAGGTTTGCAAAAGTGCGTTCTTCCTGGTCCAGCAAGCCAAAGCGGACGTAGTTCCGAAAGTTGTACTTACCGGTCATGATCTTTACACGGGAAGGAGTACATAGGGGCGTGGCATAGGCTCGGGTAAAGCGAACACCAGTGCCGGCCAGCGCATTTAGATTGGGAGTGATGTACGAGGAGCCACCATTACACTCCAGCGTTTCATAGCCCAGATCGTCGGCCATGATGAGGATGATGTTGGGCTGTGATTGGGCCGATAGAACATATGGAAATAGACAGTTAAATACTAATAAGAGAGTGAGCAGATACTTCATTGGTTGATTGTGATTACCAAAGCGAAAATCTATTTTAGGAAAAAATTACCTAAATCACTATGCGAACCTTTCAAAGCCTTTTGATTATCTATCTTTTTCTGTTCTCACCGGCCTTTGCTCAGCAAAAGCAGGCCATTGTAACCTCTGATCTCCTCAAACTACAGACTGCCAGCCAGATCAGTATCTCACCTTACGGCAGCCGTGCGGTATACGTAGTTACCAGCATGACCGAAGACGAAGAAAGCGACTACAAATACCAGCGCCATATCTGGATGGCCAATCTTGACAACGACAATCCTTATACCCAACAACTTACCTTCGGCGATCGTAGTGACAGCCAACCCAGTTGGTCGCCGGATGGAAGCAAGATAGCATTTGTCCGCAAAGATGGTGATAAGTCACAGATCTGGATCTTACCACTCACCGGTGGAGAAGCATATGTACTGACCAATGCCAATCACGGTGCCTCCAATCCACAATGGTCGCCAGATGGTTCTCAAATCCTGTTCACATCTTCTGTTCCGATGGAAGCACTGGAAGGTAAGCCCGCCTGGGGTTACGAACGTCCCGGCCGTACTTTCGGCGATACGCCCGACTTCAGTAATACTACCAAATCCATGGAGGTAAATCCCGATGGCGACGTCAAAGGTGTGAGAGCCTGGCTGGCCAAAAATGCTAGTGAGGAAAAACCTAAAGTAATTACTCGCCTGGATTTTCAGGGAGAACTGGGGCTCGACAATGAAGTGCGTTTTCAGCATCTCTTTGTCACGGAGGCCCGTCAGAGTGCGGAAGCAAATCAAATAACAGAGGGTTACCAAAATTTCCAGTCACCCAACTGGTCTCCGGATGGAAGCCGTATTGTATGCAGTTCTTTCGCCTACGACCGTATGCCCGACCGGATCACAGAGCATGAAATCTGGGAAGTCATGGTGGATAGTTCGGGCTCTCGGCAATTACTGGCAATGCCCGAAATGCGCCTCAATAGCCCCAATTTCTCTCCCGATGGAACAATGATCGCCTTTAGCGCAAGCTCCCTTAACGACATCACCTATGCCCAGACCGAGTTAGGAGTCTGCATGGCTGATGGCTCTGAAGCAGAAATCCTGACTGAAGCTTTTGATCGCCGACTGGGCAATATCCGGTGGGGCTCAGATAATCGCACATTGTACTTTAGTGCTTCTAACGAAGGTTTTAATCCCATCTACAGCCAGGACATCCGGCGTGGAAAGGCCAGGGTATTAGCTGGTGAAGAACTTGGGGTACGTGATTATGACATTGCCGGCGATGTACTGGTGTACGCCGCCACGCAGGTCAGTAACCCCTGGGAGATCTACCTGAGCGACGACAAAGGGCGTAATGTCCAGCAACTCACCGATCTGAACAGCGGCTGGCTTGCCGATAAGCAGATCGTACAGCCGGAGCGATTTACAGTGAAAAGTAATGGTCGCATAGTAGAATACTGGGTGATGGAACCGGTCAACCGGCAGAACGGGCAGGCGTATCCGGTGGTGCTGGAGATGCACGGCGGGCCTTCCTCCATGTGGGGACCCGGAGAATTTACCATGTGGCATGAGTTTCAGTTGCTCTGCAGTTGGGGTTATGCAGTAGTTTATGCCAATCCTATCGGCAGCAGCGGCTACGGTGATGAATTTCGCAGGGCCAATTACCGTGACTGGGGCGAAGGCCCGGCTTCCGATGTACTGGCGGCACTGGACGACGCACTGCAAAAGCACAACTGGATGGACACGGAGCAGCAGTTCCTGACCGGAGGTAGTTACGCTGGTTACCTGACGGCCTGGATCGTCTCGCAAACGAACCGATTTGATGCGGCAGTCGCTCAGCGAGGTGTGTATGAACTGGAATTTTTCTTCGGTGAAGGAAATGCATGGCGACTGATACCTGATCATTTTGGGGGTTACCCCTGGGAACCGGAAGCCCGGGCATCCATGGAAGCCAATTCTCCGCAAACCTTTGTAGCCAATATTATCACCCCACTGCTCATCATGCATAGCGACCTGGACTTACGCACCGGTGTACGCCAGTCTGAACTGTTGTACCGAAGCCTGAAGGTACTGAACCGTCCGGTAGAATATGTACGCTATCCTGGCGAGGGTCACGAACTTTCTCGCTCTGGAAATCCACTACTTCGTATGGACCGCCTCAACCGCATTGTAGAATTTTTTGAGCGCTACTCTACACACGAAACCATTCCCCCGGCTACAAAAATATCTTTTACCAATGAAAATTAAATTAAAGATTTATTCTATAATTTTCAATTTAAAGAACATTTTCCCGTATGAAAGCTCTATTACTATTATCAACAATTAGTATTGTATACCTGAGCGCCTGTGAGATCAGTAGCCGATCAGAGAGGGATGCGTCAGAAGGTCCCACTCAGCAAATATCTCAGGCTATCAAAAGAGACGGGGCCGAAACTTTAAACACCAATATATCCATGCGGGCCGGCACCTTGGTTATACGAGGTGGCGCAAAGAATTTGGTAGACACCGAAATCTCCTCCAACCGGGAAGAATGGAAACCAGAAATTGAGTACACGCTCAGCGGAAAGACTGGTAGGCTCCGCATAGAGCAGCCTGAATCAGAAGGCATCAACTTCAATATCAATGAAGACTTTGTAAACAACTGGAACATTCAGTTCAATAATAACATTGTTCAAGATCTGGATGTAAAAATTGGGGCCGGAGAAACAGAACTGGACTTACGAGGACTCCAATTAAACAGTATTGACATAGATGCAGGGGTAGGTGAACACAATATTAACCTTGCCAATACCTCGGTACCTCAAATCCGCCTGAATGCAGGGGTTGGTGAGGTATCTGTAAACTTAACTGGCCAGTGGTATAATGACCTTGAAGCAGAATTTAATGGAGGTATTGGAGAGCTTAACCTTGTTCTACCTTCCGATATGGGTATCCGCATGGAAGTAACCGGCGCTATAGGGTCTATCAATGCCCCCGGCTTGAATAAAGATGGAAGAGTCTACACCAGTGCAAGCTACGGAAGCAGTGGACATATCATGGAAATAGAAGTAAAAGCTGGTATAGGGCAGGTAAATGTAAGCTTAGAGTGAAGCAGACTGCAGTGAAATTTAGGCTGATGTTACAGTTTACTAACAAACGTATAGTCCGGTTGTCCGATACTATGCAGCCTGTGACAAAATCCGTTATTAATGCTTCTTACATTGCCTTAAGGAATAACCCCTCACGGTCATGCTTCCGTAGTTTTAGCTGGTCTACAGAAAAGCTTTGTTACCTTACTTAATCATTAGGGTCTTACTGCTTTTAAAATTACCGGATTGCATCAGCAGGTGATAGATTCCAGGGGTCAGTTTGCTCACGTCAATAGTTAGCTGTTCTTCGCCAGGATTGCGCACCCCTCTGAGTATGTTTTTTATAACTTTTCCCTGAGCATTTATGAGTTGTATTTTCACCAACGCTTTCTGATTGATGCGATAGCTAAAAGAAGTTAGTGATGACGCTGGATTGGGAAAGCAATCGCTTAGAAAAAAGCGCGAATGGATGAAGGTATCCTTTGTACTGAGTACAGGGTTTCCGATAATATCCAGTTTCTGATCAGCGAGAACAAAGTCTTCAAAACGAGTTTTCTGCACAGCTTCCGGAGCTGCTTCAAACCAGTCCTGCACGATAGCGCCAAATACCTGACGGTAATCATGTTGCATACGCAGGTTATTTCTGTCAAGATCATAAAGATCGGGATTGGTTCCAGTAATACCGGCTTTGGCCGCACTACCAAAAATGAACATGGGCGCTGACGTACCGTGATCGGTACCCCAACTACCGTTAGAAGCTGCTCTTCTTCCGAATTCTGACATCGTTACTGTCAGTACCCGTTCTTCCAGACCTAGTCTCAGTAAGTCGTTTTGAAAGGCTTTCATTCCTTCAGAAAGGTGATAGAGTAATGCAGCGTGGGTTCCCATACTGGCATCATAGTCTTCTACCTGTGAGGCGTGTGTGTCAAACCCTCCAATACGAGCCAGGAAAATCTTGGTTTGGCAGCCGCCGCTCAGCAGTCGAGCTATCATTTTCAGCTGTGGAGCCAGTGGATTATTGACCGAACGCTTGGGTGCACTGAAAGGATATTTTGCCGGATACTGCACATCGCTGTTCTGTCCTTTTTCATACACTTCACGTAAGCGCCCGGCATATTGGTTGGATTTCTTTTCAATATCCATGATCCACTGCAGTTCGTGCCCGTAGTGCGTGTCGGCTACCGATGCTGGTGGATCTCCCCCCACACTATTAATGAGATTGTAAAATTGCTGGGGATTGTTGACTGATACGGCAGTGGGTATACCATTAGCCCGGTGAAATGCCAAGGACACGGCATTACCAATTTCTAAGCCCAGTGGATCCTGCATCTCCTGGGTAGGATAAGCGTCCGGATAGCCAGGATAAAGATAATCCAGATACCGGCCCATCCAGCCTGAGCCCAGATATTCGTCATAACTTCCTCCCATAAACCATATATCCCGGCTTCTAAAGTGTGAGCCATTAATGTTTTCGTAAGACACACCCTGTACAATACCTACCCTACCCCGATCATACAGTTCTTTGATCCCAACCATGTCGGGATGAAGGCCGGCTAATTGCTCCTCGGGTAACGTACTGTCTAACGGTATGTACGGTCGTTTGCCGTGATCAGTAATGGCGATATTTGGGCGTATATTGTAATACTGACTGTAATGATTGATAGGAATCAGGGTGTTCAGGCCATCATTACCACCGTGTAGTTGTATGATTACCAGCACCCGGTCGTTCTGAGCAGACGCTGCCAGGCGCTGCATTTCGCCAGTACGTGCCATGACGCTGAGAGGAAGGCCGTTTAGGGCAAGCCCTCCGCCTACGGTACTGGAGATATTTTTAAGAAAAGATCTTCTTTTCATGAAGTTGGTTTTAAGAGAGTTGAAATTCGGGTGACTGAATGATCGTATGGAGCAGATTCTCAAGTTGTACCCTTATGGCTGTATCGTCTCCGCTCTGCTGGTAAGCTTCCCATTCAAATCTCCAGTTGATTTCTGAGAGATTATCTAGCAAGATGGTGTTGAGAAAGTATTGAAACCTCTCCTCAGAAATATCTTGAGGTAACAGATAGTTAGTAAGCTCCTGAACAAGTAATTCAGGGTTTTTAGGATCAGAGATATGCTGCGAATTATTAACGTACGCTATAATGTCAAATTTATAAAGCAGTACATCATCCTGGTTAGTCACACCCTCAATGAAAAGACGGGAGAATTCATATCGGCGGGCCAGGTAGTTGGTGCTGATCCAGTTTCGGTGGAAGCCCGGTCTCTGATGGTATGCCGGATAGCCTGCTACTTCAAATGGTTCTAGGAAATCAAGCCCCTGGTCACTCAGAGATTTCAGCACTCCCCGCTGATAGGCTTCATAAAATTTTACCAAATCAGTGTCCTGACTGGGCATACCCTGCTGAAAAAAGCGAAACGTACCTATGATCAGTTCCAGGGGTGACTTGATGATCGCACCGATGTTATCATCCTTATCCTCCATATTGTCAGCGTCGTAAAAATGCTGACTGCAGAATAATGTGTTCAGTACCGGCCGTAGTTCGTAATTGGCATCTTTCAGCTGTTGCGCCAAAGGAACAATGATTTTTTGTTCTACCTCTTCCGTAATTTCATAGTAGACCAGGTAGCGATACAATTTCCTGCAGAAATAGAGTGCGGTAGCATCCTGATCAAAAATCATTTCTACCAGCTGGTAAATTTCATCCAGAGCAGCAGGCATGGTAGCCTTTCCGTCAATAACTTCAGTAGGTGCCACCTGCTGATTTCCAAAAGCTTGGCTAAACTGCTTGACGCCACTATCGTGTCGGTGAGCAAGTTGTTGCTCATTGACCATAAGAAGCACCTGCGATAAACCTGTATCTGGATCAAGATTGGTGAAATCTTTATCCTCTTGATAACCTGAAAAGACGCGGGCGGCTTCCACTACGTCGTCTTCAGTAAAAGTGGAGTAGTCATTAGGGCCGCGGGAGGGGCCTTTCCCCACAGTGTAAAGCTCAAAGAACTCCCTGGCAAAATTTTCGTTAGGTCGGCCTATTACATTAAGATGCCCGTCCAGAAACCGAAGCATAGCATTGTCCAGGCAAACCTTTTTACACAGCTCTTTATAATTACCCAATGCATAATATCGGAAAAGCTGGACCTGGTAATATAGCGACGGAGCGTGTCGCATCCGAGAAGCCATACTCGTAAAATGGGTATGTTTGAAAAAGGTCATCTTTTCTACCGCAGTAAGCGGAGAGGTAACCATCTGATGAAGCCACCAGCACTTTACCTGTTCCATCAATGTCTCCTGACCGCTGTTTTGGTCTGTAGGTGCTGGATTAACCCAACTCTGACCCGTAGCCGGGTCTAATGGAGGTGGCGGTAGCTCATTTTGTTGTGGGAGTAACATTTCCACAGCAGCCTGGGGGCTTAGTGCTGCAAACTCATCTATTTGCTTTTTGGTAGGACCGAAAGTTGCTCTTCTCAAAAGATGAGCCGCCTTTTTTCTGCCCAACGTACCAAAAAATTCAGGTATTGAAGCCATAGGTTCTTTTAATGGTCTTCGCCAACACTTCAATAATAGTACTAAATCAAGATAAGCTCCTACAAAATCTACAATTTTTATTACAAGGCATAAAAACCCACTTACCAGATATACGTGACAAAAGTATCATCACGGCAGTATGTCTACAGTTCTGTATTCTGTAAAATGGTCAGAAGGCCAATCTTTGATTACAAACAAAGAGCATGTAAAGATATGCTTACCACTGGGAATGAACCTCCCGGCGAAAGTATCGGTCGTAGATATCTTCCACTTTTTGCATTTCCGCAGGAGCAAGGTTATTAAGGTCGCTAGCTACTACATTTTGCTGCACCTGCTCAGGACGGGAAGCACCAGCGATGACCGTACTTACCTCCGGAAACATCAGTACCCACTTGAGAGCCAACTGGGCCAGTAATTCATCTCTCCCGGCAAAAATCCGGTTCAACTCGTTAACGGCTGATAGACCGGAACGGAAATCAATACCAGAGAAGGTTTCTCCTTTATCAAAAGCTTCCCCACTTCGGTTAAAATGACGGTGATCACCCTTACCAAAATAAGAATCACTGGTAAATTTACCCGTGAGTAGTCCGCTAGCCAGCGGTACTCTGACAATGATACCTACGTCTTTTTCGGATGCTTTGCTAAAAAATGCTTCCGCAGGCTTCAGACGGAACATGTTAAAAATAATCTGTACGCTATTTACATTATCATACTTTATGGCTTTCATCGCTTCTTCAACCTTCTCCACGCTGACTCCCAGATTTTGAATTTTGCCCTGCTCTCTCAACCGGTCAAATGTTTCAAAGTAGGCATCCTGCTCATAGATGGAAGATGGAGGACAGTGAAACTGAATAAGGTCAATACACTCAAGCTCCATATTCTGAAGACTGTCTTCAACGTATCCTACCAGTTTTGCAGGAGAAAAGGCTTCAGCCGTGTGGGGTTGCATACGTCGCCCGCATTTGGTAGCAATACAAACTTCTTCAGGACGCGATTTGACGACGCGGGCCACCGCCTTTTCGCTAAGCCCCTCAGAGTACACATCAGCTGTATCTATAAAGTTAACACCATGGTCAATCGCAGTATTAATTATCTGATCTGCTAGCTCATCGTTAAATGGTTCTCCCCAGGTACCGCCTACCTGCCAGGTACCTAATGAAACTTCTGAGACGTGTAACGCTGTTTTCCCTAGTCTTCTATACTTCATAAGTTTGGAGTTGAAGTTTTATGCTCTATTTATTAAAAAACTTACACCTGATCTATGTGCGACTTACGAAAATCCTTGCTTAGCCTGATGGCAGGCATGGTATTTTTCAGTTCATGTCAAACCACACAACCCGAGGTTTCTCAAACTGAGGTTTCTCAAAATGATATAAAGCCAGACTCATGCAAAATCGCTTATGACACAAGCTATGCAGTTTGGCTTAGCAATAAAGCTAAACAAATTGATAAATTTTTTACAGCTAAATATCAAAAGCGTCAGTTCAATGGAGCCATCCTCTTTGCTGATCAGGGAAATGTGATTATCAAAAAAACCTATGGCTATGCCAACCGCCAGCAGAAAGATACGCTCACGCTGGATGATTCTTTTCAGCTCGCTTCTATATCTAAACCGCTCACTGCACTGGCCGTACTCTGGCTAAAAGAAAGAAATTACTTGTCTTTGGATGACTCGATACAGCAATACTTTCCAAAATTTCCTTACCAGGACATCACCGTTCGTCTGCTGCTGACGCATCGTTCGGGACTACCCAACTACATGTATTTTTCTGAAGACCTCTGGACAGACAAAAACGTTCCAATATCAAATCAAGATGTCGTATGTCTTTTGCAAACCTATCGACCCAATATTTATTACATACCGGACTATCGCTATAATTACTGCAATACAAATTATGCCCTGTTAGCGGCTATTGTAGAGAAAGTAACAGACATGGGTTTTGACGATTTCATGGAACAGTATATTTTCAAACCCCTGGGTATGGCCAATACTTTTGTGTACACCAAGCTGGAAACAGATGCCGACAAGCAAGCGACCGTCGGATATCACCGAGGCAGGGTTGCCGAAGATAATTACCTGAATGGGGTTGCTGGCGACAAGGGAATTTATTCTACAGTTGAGGATCTGTTCAAACTGGATCAGGCACTCTACCAGGAAAAGCTCATTTCTCAGGAAAGTATGAACCAGGCTTTTACTGCGGCGCACCCCGAACTCTACGCCCACGATAACTATGGACTGGGGTGGCGTATTAACCAGCAGCCGGACTGTAGCAAAATGGTCTTTCACAGTGGCTGGTGGAAAGGATATCGTACGCACTTTTTTCGCCTGCTGGACGAGAAGCAAACCATTATAGTGCTATCCAATACCAACCGTAGTCGATTTATTGGTACTAGTGATCTGCTATCCCTGATGGAGTAGTGTCGGTGATTAGTTTACGTTTCTCTCTAGGTATTCAATGATTTTACCAGCAACATCCACTTTGGTCGCCTTCTCTATTCCTTCCAATCCGGGAGAAGAATTTACCTCAATGATCAGTGGTCCGCGGGCTGACTGAAGAATATCAACCCCGGCTACAGCCAGCCCCAGTTTACGAGCTGATTCAGTGGCGGCAAAAGTTTCTTCTTCACTTAATTGGATTACTTCAGCTTTACCGCCCCGGTGCAAATTAGAACGGAACTCTCCTTCTTTTGCGGTTCTTTTCATAGCACCTACTACCTCGCCATCTACCACAAATGCACGAATGTCGGCGCCTTTGGATTCGCGTATAAATTCCTGCACAATAATACGGGCTTTGAGACCATTGAAGGCCTCAATCACCGATTCAGCGGCTTTTCTGGTTTCCGCCAGGACCACACCCAAACCTTGAGTACCTTCTAGTAATTTGATGATAACCGGGGCTCCCCCAACCTCACTCAATATCTCATCCGTCTCCTTGGCATAATTGGTAAAAACGGTTTTGGGTAAGCCCAGGCCGGCACGAGAAAGCATCTGAAGACTCCTCAATTTATCGCGGGAGCGAATCAGCGCCTGAGATTCTACTGCACTGAATACTTTCATCATTTCAAACTGCCGAACCACCGCGCTACCATAAAAAGTAACCGAAGCTCCAATGCGGGGAATGATCGCATCTATATCATTTAAGTAGACTCCTTTGTAGTAGATAGTAGGCTTTTTCTGTTCAATGATAATATTACACTTAAGATGGTCTATAACAAGGACTTCGTGGCCTTTACGCAGAGCAGCTTGTCTTAAGCTCTGGGTAGAATACAAAGATTCATTACGAGACAAAATCGCAATTTTCATAAGTCTAGGTTTGGTTTTAAATTGCTTAGCTTTAATGCACCTACAAGAAAAACTTTTTTACCGCAGCAATGAAAAAAAAGCAAAAAAAAATAATCGGCACCCGCGATCGTATAGACCTGCCTGGATTTAAACTTTATGATTTACCGTGCAAAATTGACACAGGCGCTGAAACATCTGCCATTCACTGTCACCGAATAAGACTGATGGAGGTAGATGGAGAAGAAATGATATCTTTCCGTTTATTAGATCCCTCACATGAAGCCTACAACGACCACGAGTATCGCACCACGTTTTTTAAAGAAAAGAAAATAAAGAGCTCGTTTGGTCATTCAGAATACCGATACTCTATCAAAACAAAGGTCGCGTTATTCGGAGAAACATTTTTGGCTGAATTAACGCTGGCGGACCGGGTAAAAATGAAATATCCTTTACTTCTGGGAAAGCGCCTATTAAAGAACCGATTCTTGGTAGACGTCTCAAAATTAGACCTCTCCTACATTCAGAAGACAGAAGCTGATCAGTAGCCATACTTTTCTTTCCAGTATGCTTTAAGCCGTTTCCTTAGCTCATTTTCTCGGACATTATTTCCCGGATCATATAGTTTCTGATTACTGAGTTCAAGGGGCATAAACTCCTGAAACACAAAATTTCCCGGATAATCATGCGCATACTTATATCCCTTACCATAGCCCTCCTCTTTCATGAGTTGTGTCGGTGCGTTTCTAATGTGGATGGGCACCTCTAAATCACCACTCTTTTGTACCAGTTTACGCGCCTTTTTAATAGCCAGATAGCTGGCATTACTTTTTGGAGATGAAGCTAAATAAGTAACGCACTGCGACAGAATGATCTCGGCTTCCGGGTATCCTATCATTGATACCGCCTGGAATGTGTTGGTCGCTAAGACCAAAGCAGTAGGATTAGCGTTGCCCACATCCTCTGAAGCCAGAATGAGTAAACGACGGGCTATAAATTTGGGGTCTTCTCCTCCCTCAATCATCCTTGCCAAGTAGTAAACCGCCGCATTAGGGTCGCTACCCCTGATGGATTTAATAAAAGCGGAGATAATATCATAATGCTGCTCCCCTGCCTTATCGTACAGTGCTACTTTCTGATTGGCTAGCTGGGTGATCAGTTCGTTAGTAATGCTTACTTTTCCCTCGTCACTATTGATGACCAGTTCCAGTAAATTAAGTAATCGGCGAGCATCTCCTCCTGACAGACGAAAAAGAGCTTCATTTTCAAGAATGGTAATTCTGTGCTGGAGAGATGGGTCAGCCAGAACCTTTTGCGTAAGATTTTGTAGATTATCCATGGAAAGTGGATACAAATGGTACACCTGACAACGAGATAACAAAGCCGCATTTACCTCAAACGAAGGATTCTCTGTAGTGGCCCCAATCAGGTTGATTTTCCCCTTTTCAACTGCACCCAGAAGAGCGTCTTGCTGCGATTTACTGAAGCGGTGGATTTCGTCTATGAACAAAATAGTCTGTCCGATGCCTCTGGACCTGTTTATTACATCTCTAAGTTCTTTGACGCCGGAGCTTATAGCACTCAGGAAGAATATTTGTGCTTTAGATTCATGAGCGACAATTTGTGCCAGTGTAGTTTTGCCTACTCCGGGGGGTCCCCAGAAAATAATGGATGGGAACCTTCCAGACTTCAGCATTTTTCTAAGAATACCATCTTTTCCTACCAGATGGTCTTGGCCCACGACTTCATTCAGGCGAGTAGGCCTAAACTTTTCTGCTAAAGGTTGGGACAAAACTGTAGATTATTGTTATTGAAATAAAAAAGCAAAAAATGAAACAAATATCATCTAAATGAGTTATATTTATATTTTACGGAAAAAGATATGGGACTAAATCAATACAAGATAAAGATTATTAAGCAGATAAAAGAGATTTTAAAAAGTAAAAGCAGCCCAGAATACATTGCTATGGGATTTTCGCTGGGCACGCTTATAGCCATCCTTCCTACTCCCGGATTTGGTATTTTTATTGCGCTGTTTATTTCGCTCCTTTTTAAAAGGATCAACAAACTCGGGATTTTGGTTTCTTTTACTGTCTGGAATCCTGTGTTGGTAGCCCCGCTTTACTGGCTCAGTTATGAACTAGGTGACTCCTTCTTTACACCAAACCCATCTATTCATTTTGATCTGGCACTTTTTGATCAATTGTACCACTATTCTGGTAAGTTTATCTTTGGGAATGCACTCATCGCCATGCTGTTATCCTGCTTAAGCTACTTTGCAGTATATCTTATCACACAAAGACACCTGAGAAAAAAAGGCATTGAAGGGATTCTTGATGTACAGCGACAAGAACGCAAAAAGAGCTCATGAGCTTACCCCTCTACTTCCCATGTATGATCTGACAACAAAGTAGCCTTGCCTACCAGCTTATTGAACGGCATAGTTTTACCCCATTCGTCCGGACCAATCATTGACAGCACATCTGTACCGTCTGATCTTTCGTATAGATAATAGGTATCTCCGATGACCGGATCAAAATTCATTTGAGAGGTATATATCCTTTCCGAAACCTCGACCCTGTCTTTTAATTGGTTGGCCTGCCCTACCAATGTTTGCATCTGATCATATAGCTGTTTCAATTGCCGATCTGTCTGCTGGCGCATAGCTGATACAGCTTTTCCCTTAATTTTCCCTTTATCTTCAGGGCGAATGATGGCACCCCCTACTGTGTGGGGAAACGCCAGGGTACCGGGTGTTTCAGTTATCTTTTCTCTTTCTTTTTCAAGATCAATGTGATCTAGGTTTACCTTGTTTTTTTTCTCTTCCAAAATAATGAATTTTATTCTTTAAACATGGTTTATTGAATACTGTCGTCAGATGGAGCGATCCTTTCCTTTAGATTAGGTTTGGAACCCGGAAAGGTAGTACGTTTCGCAATGTCGTAACTGAAATACAGCATCACGAGGATAAAAAGTAATGCTATCAACAGAAAAATTTTCTTTGAACGTTTCATTACTGGCTTAGGTGCTGCTCAATATCAAAACAAGAACGTCTTACTGTAAAAATAGTTCTAAAATTAGGTGTGTCAAAAATTGAAGTCAGGCGTAAAATCATCCATGTTGATATGGATGCCTTTTTTGCTTCGGTTGAGCAGCGAGATTTCCCAGAGCTTAGGGGCAAGCCGGTAGCAGTAGGCGGCAGCAGCCATAGAGGTGTTGTCGCAGCAGCCAGCTATGAGGCTCGAGAATTCGGGGTGCGTTCAGCTATGCCTTCAGTGAAAGCCAGGAAGTTATGTCCTGACCTAATTTTTGTGAAGGGAAGAATGGAGGTTTACCGGGAAATATCCTTACAGTTGAAAGCTATTTTTCAGCAGTTTACCGACCTGATAGAACCCCTTTCTATTGATGAGGCATACCTTGATGTTACCGTTAATAAAAAAAGCATCCCATCAGCCATGAAAATTGCTCTTTTGATCAAAGAGAAGATTTTTCAAACCACTGGCCTCACTGCTTCTGCAGGTATATCCTTCAATAAATTTCTCGCTAAAACTGCTTCAGGTATGAATAAGCCAGATGGATTTACGGTCATTTTACCCAATGAAGCAAAAGCTTTTTTGGAATCTTTACCTATAGAAAAATTTCACGGTATCGGAAAAGTTACCGCCCAAAAAATGCACAGTGCTGGTATTCATAAAGGGTACGACCTTAAGCTCAGGCCTCTCTCAGAATTGACGCAGCGCTTCGGTAAATCAGGCCGTTTTTTTTACAACATCGTAAGAGCAAATGATGATCGAGAGGTAAATCCGGAATGTATCAGAAAATCCATCAGTGTAGAAAGAACCTTTTCAGAAGATCTGAAAACAAAGGAAGAGCTAGCATCAGCCATTGCTGCATTAAGTGAGAAACTCTTTACCAGAGTGAGAAAAAGCCAAGCCTTTGGCAATACCCTTACCCTTAAGATAAAATATAAAGATTTTACTGTACTAACACGTAATGCCACCTCTCCTCTTCCCTTTGATAATTTGAAACAGATCCAACGATACGCTGAAAGTTTAATGATTCATATTGACCTGGAAAATCAATATGTAAGGCTTCTTGGTATTGGTATCTCCTCTTTATCAGCAATCAACTCTCCGGCAGGCAATCAGCTCACTATCAACTTTAGTCCAGATAGTAAGAAGTAGATTTTTGCATTTAACCTTACTCAAAGCTCAAGCTAATACTTACCAAAATCTTAAAATAATACTGTTAAAGTTACATTTAGAATCAAGATTTTTTTACATAAAATACTGATAATCATATTTTTATATTTATTTTAAATCGTAATTTTTCTTCTAAACTCTTACAATATGCCGAAATACTCAAGGTTTTTTTTAGGTTTAATTTTTGTACTATTTTTATAGCAAAAGAGAACCTCCTAAAGAAAGACCTTTAGTTAACTGAGTGATTTTTCGGTTATGAATAAGACGAAACGAGTGAGAGCGTTAGCATACAAAGCAATACAGAATAAGTACATCTTAGTGCTATACATACTATTGCTGATGAACCTTTTTTTTAAACCCCCTGCAGTAGCTCAATGCTCTTTGTATTCAAATCCTGGTAACAATGTAGAAAGTCCTCCTCAATTATGTGCGCCTCATAATTTTGAATGGAGGGTATGGTACACTGTCTCAGGTTCACCAGCTACTGTAGAGCTAGAAATATTCTGGGGAGATGACCCCACGCCAGAGATAATTCCTGCCATTGATGTTGGTAGTAATAAATATGAAGCATTAGCCACGCATGTCTACCCTCGTGGAGGTGATGATTGTAACTATTCACCTACCGTTTACATTAGAATAGACGGCCTTAGATGTACCAGTTCCAATCAATCACAGAACGTTACAGTCTGGGACATAGATGACGAAAACGGAGGCCAGTTACTTATTGACCCTGAAGTCTACCGCATCTGTGTGGGTAACGATGCCAATGTTACTTTTACCGACAATACTATTTTCAATTGCGTACCTGCTTCGGGTGAAAATGATAAAATCAATAATCCAGTGAGGTGGATACAATGGATTTATGGCACCGGTAACCCTGCTAACCGGCTGAGTAACGTTGAAGTGGATGGAGGAATACAGCCTTATGCCTTTGAAGGGCCAGTGGAGGTCTTACCCGGCCCGGTAGAAAATTCCGGACAAAACAGCTATAACGTCTATGTGCCGACTACTACTCCAGCAGACCTGGGAAAAGAATTTGAGATTACACTCAGAAACTGGAACATTTGTAATCCCTATGATGCCGACACCACTGACGGTGACTACCTGAATCCTATTACGCCGGGTGGAGACAGTACTTTTATTTCCCGAACTGCCCGAATCATCGTCGTAGAACAGTCTGACCCTGACTTCCAAACAAGGAAAAATGATGCTTATGGTGCGATTAATAGTGCATTTTGTATAGGTGAACAAATTTACTTTGAAAACCTTACTGGTGGTATTGATGATGACGGAGATGGGAATATAGATTCGAATCTAAGCTGGCGATGGGAAATATTTGATAATGAAACAGGTACAGGTACACCCTTAGAAAGTAACAGCCGTAACCCACAGCATACCTTTTCATCTCCCGGGAAGAAACTCATAAGGTTAATTGCGAATGACAACAATACTGTCAATAATTGCGGAGGTCAATTAGTCAGATATGTTGACATTTTACCCACTGCCAATGCTGCAATAGATGTTACAGATTTCCAGGATAATCCACTAAGTCCACTATGTTATGATCCAGCTAATCCTCAAAATTTTGAAATAAAGTTTCATGATGTATCTACCGATTTTAATCCTGCCAGTTCTACCTGGAAATGGATTTTTTATGACAAAAACGGCATTAAGTCTGATTCAACTGAGGGAAGTGGTTCTCAGCAGCACATTGACAGAATTTACACTCAGCCAGGGGTCTACATGACAGAACTCGTCGCTTCTGCTGCGGGTGTAGAGTGTGAATCTCGTGATACTGCTTTGGTTTTTATTTATCAAAAGCCATCTGCAGACTTCATTGCTGATTCAGTGTGCGAAATTGACAGCACAAGCTTTACTTCACAGGCTAGCTTAGCGAAATCGGTGAACGGTGATCAGATCATACTTTATGAGTGGGATTTTGACTACGACGGTGCTACTTTTGATGTAGATTATGCTTCAAACAGCCCCGCTAACTTCAAACATCACTTGGGTCCTTATGGCACCTACCGTGTAGCACATCGGGTAAGCACTGATCAGGGTAGTTGCTCTGGCATTACAGAAAGAGATATAACAGTACTTCCTTCACCTGATGTAAACTTTACCGCAGATCGCACGGAAGGCTGCTCTCCTCTGACCGTACACTTGGCCATGGATACTGACCTTGGCAGCCAGCCAGCACAGGTTGATAGGTACCAGTGGTTTATTCGCAACCTAAGAGACAACACGCTGGATAGCATTATGGTAAATCCGGCCGCCGATTCTCTTGAGTACACATTCACTAACAACCAAACTAGCTTTATTGATCATGAATACGAAGTTTGGGTAGAGGCTGAAGGTAACAACGGATGCAATGCTGTCAGTGCTCCACAGTTCATCAAAGTTTTTTCTGCCCCACCTTCTGAATTTATTGTTCTAAACCAATCTGGTCTGAATACTAATTGTTCACCCAGAACTTATGATTTTAGAGTCGCTACCAATACTCGAGATTTCTACCCCGATACTTACCAGTGGAAAATTGTCAATTTAGAAGATAGTACTACCATTACCGATACCTTAGTTGTGGGGACTGAATCATTTTTTTCATATACACTAGAAAATTACAGTAACCAGAGAAAGCTTTTTGAAGTTGTGCTCACTGCTCATAAAGCAGGCTACTGCTTTACGAGCACACATCAGGTCGTAGAAGTAAATCCCCTTCCATCTGGAAACTACACCTATGAAGTTATTGATGAAGACTGTGATATGGTTCGCTACGCATTGACTGCCGAACAAGCAGGACTAAAGTATAACTGGACCGTCAGTCCTAGCCCTATCAATGACCCTGATTACACAGAAGAACGATTAGAATTACTTTATCAGAAAAACAGCAATAATGCCTACCCTGTCAGGATCTCATTGGTCACTACCAATATAGTGGGTTGTCAAAGTCATTTGACAGAGGAAGAGATCGCCGTAAATCCACAGGAAGATATTGGACTAGACTTTTCTCTTGATCCAGGCATCACTGAAATTCCTAACACCACTATCAACATTATTAATAACACCAATAAAGGTAACTGGAACTACTACTGGGATTGGGGAGACGGCACCAGTACAACTGAAGCGACGCCCGAAAGCCACCCTTATGAGGAGGCAGGTGAGTACATGGTAAGGGTGCGCGCCGAAGGACAATACTGTTACGAAGAAGACTCTGCCATAGTCATTATCAATCAAACTTTGCCTCAGGTAGATTTTTCGTTCACATCCATTGAAGGCTGCCTGCCGCTAGAGGTAACTTTTACTAACGAAACACACTACGCTGATTCCTCAACTTTTTTTTGGGACTTTGGCGATGGCAATACTTCTACAGAAGCAAACCCTGTGCATATTTATAATAAATCTGGTATATATACAATATCATTGCAAGCCAGCAACGAACTAGGAGAAGTCATGGAAAAACAGGTAGATATCATCGTTGACCTGGACCAAGGACCAAAATCAGAGTTTAGAATAAGGCTGGCACAGGCCTATCTACCCGGGCAAGAGATTAGCTTCTTCAATCAAAGTCAACGTACAGAATTTTACTACTGGGATTTTGGTGATGGAAATACCTCAACAGCCGAAGAGCCTACTCACGTTTATGATGAAGTTGGAGCGTATGATATCACGCTGATTGCATCTAATTCCTTGGGGTGCGCTGATACTTTAGTTAGGAACATTATTATTGAGCCTTTCCATCCGGAAGTTGATTTTACATACGAGCCTCCTACCGGTTGTCGTCCTTTAACGGTTCAGTTCAGGAATTTAACAAGATTTGCTGAGCCCGGTACTTATCGCTGGAGCTTTGGGGAGGGAGAAGGTGTATCAACCGAAGAAAACCCCAGTTACACCTACTACGAGCCCGGTCAGTACACGGTCACCCTAGAGGCTAGTAATAGCATGGGTATCACTGAACAAATGGTAAAGGAGTTTAGCGTAGAAGTATACGAAACACCTCGAGCAGCATTCAATTTAAGACCTCAGGAGGCATTTAAGACTGAACCTATTTACTTTGTCAACCTAAGCATTGGCGCTGATAGGTATCACTGGGATTTCGGTGATGGAAATACCTCTACAGAACTAGAGCCATCTCATGTGTACGCTGAAACTGGGATGTATGATGTGACGCTCATTGCTGAAAGCGAACAGGGGTGTACTGATACACTCACCATGCAGAGTGCAGTGATTATTAAAGATGGTGGAAAAGCAAATGTTCCCAATGCATTTACTCCCAATACATCTGGCCCCGGTGGCTCAGATGCAAATGGTATCGGTAAAAATGATGTTTTCTTACCAGTCTTTGAAGGAGTCACCAGCTTTCATATGATGATTTTTAACCGTTGGGGCGAGTTACTTTTTGAAAGCCGTGATAAAAACTATGGATGGGATGGTTATTACAAAGGTAAGTTATGTGCAATGGATGTTTACGTGTACAAACTAAAGCTTGAATTTACCAACGGAAAATCTGACTCCATTGTAGGAGACCTCAGTCTGATCAGATAAGGAGAAACAGTATGAAGAAAGCTTTACAAATTTCCTTAGCAATATTAATCATATATCTGTCCGGGCTTCAAAACAGGCTATTCGCTCAGGATCCACAGTTTACGCAGTATTATGCTGCTCCTTTGTATCTAAATCCTGCTTTTACCGGAACTACCGGGCAACACCGGGCCAGTATCAACTATCGTAACCATTGGTCAAGCCTTCCCAGAGCTTTTTCTACTTATGCATTTGCTTACGATTATAACCTTCCATCGTCTAATAGCAGTCTGGGGATTATCTTTTCTGCAGATCGTGCCGGTACAGCAAATATGAGTTCTACCAACGTAGGAGCAATCTACTCATATACCATTCCACTCACTGACAAACTGAGAGCAGTACCAGCCATGCAATTGGGTTATTTCTCTCGGAGTATGGATTTTTCAAAACTAGTTTTCGGAGATCAACTTGCTTTTGGAAATCCTAATGCACCTACGACTGATCCGGACGTCAGAAACCTGGATAACCGAAATAACTTTGACTTTGGAAGTGGCTTGCTTATTTATAACAACAGCTTCTGGGCAGGATTTGCTTTCCATCATATCAACCAGCCCAATCAGTCAGTACTTGGGGGCGAGAGCGAACTTCCGATGCGAATGACAGTACATGCGGGTTGGAAGATCCGCCTCAAACAAGGACCACTCAAAAGTGGTGCTAAGTCTAGTATTAACCCATCTTTCAACTTCAGAAGACAAGGCCGTTTTGACCAGTTAGATCTGGGATTCAATTATTATTTTCGTATGATTATGTTAGGCTTGTGGTACCGCGGTATCCCTTTACAGCAGGACATGCCCAGAACGATTAACCATGATGCGCTGGTAGTGTCTTTTGGCTTATCAATGAATAATTTAAACTTTGGATATAGCTACGATATGACCGTCTCCAAGCTAGGTCCGGCAGCATCGGGTGGTTCACACGAAATATCTTTGGTATTACAGATGCAGTTTGCAAAACGCCCCGATAAAGTCAGCAGAAAGAATAAGTACAATCCGTGCCCGGCTTTCATGCCAAATTATTTATGGAAACCTTAAAAAGCGAGGCATCCTACACCTCGCTTGTTGAGTCTATTGTATCACAATATGATACCAAAACTAAAGGCATTGAGCCGAGGACCGCGGTTCTCAACAAAGAGTTCATTAAGATCATAATTGGCAAATAAATCAACTCCTTTAAAACCAAGCTGTAAACGGGCACCATATCGCCAGTTGTTGAAATAGAAATTAGTCCTGTCTTTTTCCCTAATTCGGTTACCGTTGTCTTTGATCACAAATTTAGAGCGCCCACCTACCCGGTAACCCGCATATGCGCCTAACCCTATACGAAAACCATCATTTTCATGGTAGGAAAATGGTGACCAGTCACCGCTTCGTCTTTTTCCTAAAACAAACATAGGGACCAAGATAGCATTGACGTAAGGAACCACTACTTTACTCTTGATGGCTTCAAAACCCATAGTAGGATCCTCATAAAAGACTACTCCTGCGTCAGACTTGAGCACCCGGGTTCGTACATTATCAAATTTGAAATTATACCAACTTACATTTGCCCCCCAATCCAGGGATAGCGGACCTGCAATATGGGTACTATTCATGCTCCCCAGAGCAACGTACCAGGACACTACAGGATTTACCGCATATAATTCGTTGGTTGCATCCGGAAAACTCCCCCCTTCCCTGAGATAATTATTGAGACCAAATTCCATCACAAAAGTACTACTGGTACCTTTCTTCTTTTGCTTATTAAACTGAACTTGCTCTTCTTTACTTTGGGGTTGCTTTTCAAAGCTTTCATCCAGAGACTCACTTAATCTATCCAACTCACGTTCCAGTCTCTCTATCTTTTCTTCCATGGTAGAGGATTTGTCGTCGTTATTGCTGTCATCATCCAGCGTGTAGCGAGTACCTGTTTCGTCTTCCATGATGATTACCGTACCTGTATCCTTCCCTGACTGTTGTACGTCAAGTTCTTGTATCATTTTGTTTAGGTCTAATCGGCTAAGCTGCTGAACCTCATTTCCACTACTGGATACGATCACTATTTCTTCGCGATTAGACAATTGTATGATGACTGTGTCAGGCTGACTATAGGCAAGTAACTCCTGGGAGAAGCCAGCAAGGAATAATGCTATTACTACGTTTCGTTTCATGATATTTTATGGGTTAATGTTGTCAACGAGAAAATTCATAATCGAGCTTATGAAACACTTTCGTCAGTAATTCTGACTTAGCACTACGAATCTCGGAAAAACTGATACTGCTGTTTTTCAGATCCGACAGAAGTTCCAGCGGCTTATTGATTTCCTGAATTTTATCAGATTCGTTTCCGGGCTTGAAAATGATCCTGACCAGGTCAGTAGTTTTGGGTAAAGATGCTATTGTAGCCAGTTCCTGACGCTCTATTTCAGGTATGCCAGGCTTTACAGGTTCCAGAGGCTTTATGGCTGTCCTTACATCTATTTGATCTTTGTTTGGGTCATTCTTTTCGTTAGATGTACGGGAGCGTACATGATTTTTTGGTTCTACCACATTAACAGGTAGATGGTCAACTGCCAGCGGCGTATGATCGTCTGTAGCATTGGGTACGTTGTCAGGTAGCTGAAGTGCCAGTGTATTTTGCTTTTCCGGAATAAATTTCTGTACTGGTTCAACTTTTTCTTCAGCAATTATGGTTTTATCTGCACCAGAGGTGCTATCAACATTAAACCACACAACGCTTCCTGCCAATAGAAGAAAAATGACGGCCGCAGCTACTTTCCAGTAAAGAAGCTTTTTCTTCTCTTGTCGTTCATCATCAAGTGAACTATCAAGTTTATCCCAAAGATCAGCCGGTGGCCTTGTCTTATGGCTATAGAGTTTTTCTGAAAACTTGTGATCAAAATTTTTCATAGCTATCCTAGTTGATTGTTCTGCCTGACAGACATATCCAGTTTACTGATTTTTTGCTTAAGAATTTGCCGTGCCCGGCTTAACTGAGACTTGGAAGTCCCTTCATTGATATTTAACATTTCAGCTATTTCCCGGTGACTGTATCCTTCAATGGCGTATAAGTTAAAAACTGTGCGGTAGCCAACGGGAAGTTCGTAAATGAGCTGTAACAGATCTTCTTCAGCCAGATGGTCAGGATGTACATCTTGTGCGTCACTGGCTTCTTCCACATCTACCTCTAGATACATATTCTTTTGCCGTCGAATGTACATAAGTGCCTCATTGATGATAATGCGGCGTACCCAACCTTCCAGACTACCCTCAGCACGGTACTTTTTAAGGTTTTGAAAAACCTTCATAAACCCCTTGAGCAGTACATCTTCCGCCTCAGACGGATCTCTTACGTAGCGCAAACATACCGTGTACATCACCGGCGCAAAACGCTCATAAAACGAGCGCTGGGCTTTTCTGTCCTGCTTGATACATACTATGACTAACTGATCCAAATTTTTACTGTTGCTGAGTTCAAGTCTCATCTCCATGCTTCTTTCACTATAAAGATGACTAGCAGCTCTTCTAGGTTGCATGTTGAACTAATATTTATTGAAATTTATGTAAGTATACCTGAAATTCACGCTTCATTCAGAAAAACGATACACCCATGACCACCATGATAGATCTCAGAAGTGATACCGTGACCCGACCTACGCCAGGTATGCTGGAAGCCATGATGCAGGCCGAGGTGGGTGACGATGTGCTAGGAGAAGACCCCAGTGTCATTGAACTGGAAAAACAAACTGCCGCTATTTTTGGAATGGAAGCAGGTATTTTTTGCCCTTCCGGAACGATGACCAACCAAATCGCAATCAGGATACTTACCCAACCTCAACAGGAGGTAATTTGTGATAAGCGCTCCCACATTTACAATTACGAAGGAGGAGGCATTGCCTTCAACTCTCTGTGCTCCGTTAAACTGGTAGATGGCCCAAGAGGAGTCTTGAGCCCTGAATTCATAGAACCAGCCATCAATGCGGATGATGTACATTTGCCTGAGACGGGACTGATAGCTTTAGAAAATACCGTCAACAAAGGCGGAGGTTCATTTTACCGTTTAGAACAACTTCAAGCCATAAAATTACTTTGCAATAAGTATGACTTACCACTCCATCTGGATGGTGCTCGTGTGTTCAACGCACTGATTGTATCAGGGGAATCTGCCCGGGAGTACGGCCAAATCTTTGACACCATTTCAGTGTGTCTTTCTAAAGGATTAGGCACACCCGTTGGTTCGGTGTTAGTAGGCAGCCAAGCACTTG
>CAZZGE010000020.1:0-36276 GCA_964653665.1 uncultured Porifericola sp.
ATGGCACTAATTAACCCATTAGAAGGTTTTGTGCGTTAAGACAAATTCCTATGTTATTAACTCAAACCTCAAACTACAGCTGAGTTTCTTTCCCGAACTAATTAGAATTTTAAGTTTTACAGTTTCATAACTTTGTTATACGGTCAGATTTACTTTGTCCGAACCTGGCTGTATGTGCAAAGTGAAGCCAAACGCAAAAAAACAGCCCATAGACAGCAAACTCTGCAAAAGACTGGAAGAAGAGCTGGCCTACATTATCTCGGCACACGACAAGAAAGGGGGTCAAACGTATTAACAAGGTATGGGAGCGTATAGGACGGGTGAAAGAAAGGCACAACCGCGTATCAAGCCATTACCAAATCAATGTGAAACTGCAGGACGGCAAGGCTACCGGCATGACCTGGGAAAAGCTGCCACCCAAGAAAAGCAAAGAAGACAAAGCCAATAGCATCTATTCTATCTGGACCAGCTATACCAATCTTTCCGAAGAAGAACTCTGGCAGGTTTTCAACACCATCCGAAAGTCGGAATGCCGAAGCATCGGAATGCCGAAGCATCGGACTGCCGAAGCATCGGACTGCCGAAGCAGATTCATTGATCCAATCACGAGAAGCGGCTTCGGCCAGCAGTAGCTACGATTGTGCAGCCGTCACCAGAAACCAAGTTGCGGTTTGCTTGGCTACCTGGGTACGATCGGCTTGGGCAAGCTCATAAAAGCTGGCCAGGGCCAGATGCCGCGCCCACATAGGTGAGCGCGATAGCCCTCAAACGTGGGTCATTGGTTTCTTTCAAATGATCCCCGAAGGAGGCTGTCAGCTAGTAATTGTTTGCTTCTGTCGCTTTAGGCGAACGGCCTTGTGGCATCATGGAGAATCATGGCGTTTTCTTCATTACTGTTCATCACGTCTGTAAGGTAAGCTTCCTGAACAACCTGCTAGGTTTATGATAAGTTTATTGATGGTGGTATGAAAGGCTAGTAAGTATCCTCCGTCAGGGTGCGTACACTGACTTTTGGTGAAAATGGCGTTAAATCAAGTCAACTGATCAAGGGCATTCGTAACAGTATCGATATCTTGCAGGGTGTTATAAATATGAGGAGATAACCTGATGCCACCGGTAGGTGCACAGGCGATGTGATGCGATTCGTATAGTTGCGTAAACACCTTTCTTTCCTCCTGCCCCGGAAGCTTAAAAATGAGCACCCCGGCCCGAAATGCATCTTGCTCAGGCGTTATCCAGTCCACGTTATTTACCTTGTCACTGATTTGTTCTCTGAGCGCCTGGGTTAACGCAAGTACTCTCGCCTCTACTGCCTCTTTACCAATTTGCTGGTGAAAGTCCAGTATTACCTTAAAACCTGCCAGCGAGGCATTATGTCTCTGCCCAAAACTGGATAAGCGGCGAATGTTATCATCGGGTATCCCTTCGTAGCCTGCTGCGATGATGTTGGGCCAGAGATTAGCAATATGATTTTTTCGCACATACAAAACCCCAATTTCTTTGGGCCCCATCAGCCACTTATGGGCGCTACCCGAATAAAAATCGCAGCCAATCTCCCGAAGATTTACATTGATACAGCCAAAAGACTGGGCACCATCTACCAGGGTCATAATATCACGGCTTCTGGCAAATTCACAAATTGCGCCTGCTGGCAAGCGTAACCCGCTGACATTGGATATGTGTGAGAATGCGATAAGTCGGGTTTTATCAGAGACAGCCGCAGCGAATGTATCAACAATTTGTTCGGTGGATTCGGGTGCTGCCGGTAGTGAAATCACTTTGACTTCAAAACCCATTCTGTGCGCTCGTCGTTGCCAGGCATACAGATTGGTTGGGTGATTTTGCTCCCAGAGCAGCACTTCATCACCCGGCCCCAGTTCAAGACCGTTAACGACAATATTATTACTCTCACTAGTATTCCGGGTTATCGCTACTTCATCTTTGTCTACGTGCAGATAATCAGCCAGCGACCGCGTGACCTCATCTTCCAACTCGTTAAAAACACTGCGATGTTGAAAGGAAACATCTCTTTCCAGTGCATGATCTAGTTGGCTCACAACATCATATACCTGATAAGGGCTGGGACATAGATTGGCAGCATTCATCATGACATAGCCCGGTTTTACTGTAAACTGGTCTTTTACCATTTCCCAGTAGGCCTCGTCGTATCGAGCTAATTGCTTATCGGGTAATGTGGTTCTTGAAAATGCAGTAGTGGGGGATACAGCCACAGAGGCGAACAATGAGCCTATACCTTTGACAAAATTTCTGCGCGAATTATGGATCATCTTACGGTTAGATTTAGGTTGACATTAATACATCATAACGTCAAACATATAAGATACAGAATATAATACCGATCTAAACTTAATTTTTAAAATTAATGAGTAAACTATTTACAATCTAACCATTTCCTCTAAATTTTGTAAAAAAAGGTTATTTACCCATGCAGACTATACAATACATCATCAGAAGTTTGCCCTGGCGTGGCTGGCTGGGGTTATTATTTATCGCTATTTTCTGGTACATCAACTGGGATTTTGATGGGTTAAGGACCCATTTGGGCTTTTTCCCGCTCTGGCTGGGCTATTGCCTGCTGGTAGATGCCGTTACGTATCTGAGAAAGGGCCACTCCCTGATCAGCCGAAGTATTACCGGCTACTTTTTTCTGTTCGTTATTTCAGCACCTGCCTGGTGGTTGTTTGAGATCATCAACGAACGAGCCCAGTACTGGCACTATACTCAGAGAGTACAGTTTAGTGATTTGGAATATTTTCTCTTGGCCAGTATAAGCTTTTCTACGGTCATTCCGGCCGTTTTTGGCACCAGTGAATTAGTAGGAACTTTCAAAGGAGTTCAGCGACTGGGAAAAGGTCCTCGTATCGGTAAGTCTTCGGCGTCTATATACATTTTATTTGCACTGGGACTTCTGATGTTTGCTACCGTGTTGGTTTTCCCAAAATATTCTGCAGCATTCATCTGGATGTCACTGTACCTGGTTCTAGACCCGATAAATAAGTGGTTAGGTCATCGCACACTGGTACAGCACACGGCAGAACGTGATTGGCGAGAAGTAATTACCCTCTGGGCCGGTTGCCTGATATGTGGTTTTTTCTGGGAAATGTGGAATATCTACTCCAGCCCAAAGTGGTATTATACGGTTCCTTTTGTAGACTTCTGGTATGTCTTTGAAATGCCACTTCTTGGATATTTAGGTTATCTCCCGTTTGCCCTGGAACTGTTTGCACTATTTCATTTGGTAATGGGGGTTTTGGGCAACAGTCAGTGGCAGCATTACCTACAGCTTCTCCCGAGAGGTCAGGAAGTATCAGTCTCTGGATCGTGATAACAAATTAAAAAAGTGCAATCAAAACCGCCATCCAGGTAAGTATGGCACAGATTCTTTGTATTGCAGAAAAAGTAGTGACAAAAGACATTTTAATGACTATAGCCACATCGTCAAGCTGATCGCTTATAACGGATTTGTTATAAAATACCGTCTGCAGCAGCAAGCCACTCTTATTTCACTTTTCTTTACGGGCTATAAAGTTTTCAATCACCAAAACGTCCATATGCGTTACTAAAAAGCAGTAAATAGCATCATCGGGAGCACATACGATAGGTTCGTCTTTGATATTGAAACTGGTATTGACTAGCATTCCGTAGCCGGTTAACTTTTTGAAGGCGTCCAGTAATTGACGATAGCGAGGATTGGAAGTTTGCTCAACGGTCTGTATACGGGCCGAATAGTCTACGTGGTTCACTACCGGAATATCAGAACGCGACTGTCGCAGTCTTTCCATGAGTTCTTCGCTTGCTGGTGGCTTGGTTGGTTTTCTTCGCTCCTGTTTCACCTCCCTGACCAGCAGCATATACGGTGAAGGCACCGGCAGTTCAAAATAATAATGCGCATCCTCTGCCAGCACTTAGGGAGCAAAAGGCCGAAAGCTTTCCCTGAATTTGATACTCAGGTTGATCTTTTGCTGCATCTCAGAATTACGCGGATCACCCAAGATACTACGATTGCCCAGTGCCCGGGGGCCGGGGACCATACTCCATCCCCTCCTGAAACCAACCGATAATTTTACCTTCGGCCAATAATTCTGCAGTACGCTTGCAAAGGTTTTGATTATCTTGCAGTTCCTCGAGAGAAACTTCATACTTGCGTAAGCAGTTTTTGATTTACTTTTTAGAAAGGGGCTGGCCCTAAATAAGCACCCTGCATGGCATCGGGCTCAAGTACCTGCCGTAGCCTTTCGTTCAGAATATGATGTACTGCCAGGGCCGCACCCAATGCCCCACCATCATCACCGGCGGCAGGTTGAATCCACAAGCGATCTAAACCTGGTAAATCCAGGAGCTTACTGTTGGCGACCGAATTCAGTGCCACTCCGCCCCCTATCACCAGATTTCGGCAGCCAGTCAACTGAATCACTTTCAAAGCAAGCTGTTGAATGATTTCCTCAGTCACCTGTTGAATGGCAAAGGCGAGGTTGGCGTGCGCTTGAGAAAAGGTATCGTTAGGCTTTCTTCTGCTAAAACCAAAAAGATTTGCTCGCTTACAATCATCCGTCATCTGACTGAAAGTAGTAAACCGAAATAGGCTCTTGCAATAAAATTTAACCATCTTGACGGATGTCCACGACTTCATCCTTTATTTTTTTACGTGCTGGCGTGTTTTAGCTTCTGCAGCGATGATTTCTAAGGCACTAACGCCATCAAAATCAGCAATGCCGTACTGGTTTAAACCACCCAATCGTCGTGAAAGATCATTCCATTGCCCGTACTGATGGATTACTCCGGCATTCTTGGTGGGATCGGTGGGCGCTTCAATTCAGTAGATGCCACTCATAATATCATCCTGACCCTCACCATTGATATTAACGACCTCTACACCTGATTGATCACTTTGAGGAAAAGATCCGATGCGGTTCATTTATCATCCACCCTGAGGTTTTTTCGGCACCAGAAACAAAAAAATCTCCCGTTGGGACTTGTTAGCGATCACTGCTTCTTTGCCTCCTGAACCAGTATGAAAATCGTGGGGTATGATATCATTTGGGTGCAGAATATCAGGATTCCCAAACAATAGCAATCGTGTACTCCTACTAGTATTTTTCACCTTTAACTTCGTCAAACTACATGAGATGGGCATGATTTAAATTTTACATAGCTACGCTGGCTTCGATAATCTCGTTTTCACCATCCTTGTCAAGGTCCATCGCACATCCTCCGTTTGATGATCAGGATGCGCTTCTACTGCCTGCTGGTCATAGGCAGAGCCTAACGACCACTCGGTGATCAGTTCTCTCCCCTAGCCTACCAATTTCGGTCTTTTACCAGTTTAAGGGTAGACGAGGTTCACCATACACCAGAGGCTTTGTTGCCCGATTGTTTGATACTCTCACAAAAGCTGTGGCCACTGAGAATTCCTAAACCTACTCCACCCTTTTAATTTTGGGGTGACCAATATGCCATGAAAATGATAAGTCAAAGGAGGTATAATCTTTTTATGAAAATGAAATAGAGTTTTTGGATCGCCGCATAGAAAACCTTTTCGGGTTGGCATGCCACATAACATCACAAGGACGAAAGTTTTAAAAATAATAAAAAATGAATCTTCAGTTGTTCGGCCGGTTGTTCATTGTCAATTGCATTTCAGAAAGAGGCTGCCCTCCCTTGATCCCAAAATCCAGCGTTCTGATCGGGAAAGGAATGGTGATACTATTTTGATCGTAGGCTTTCTTGATGGCATTGATGACATTGCTGCGTATGTCAAAAATGCTGATGTGACCAGGAAAGTCTATCCAGTAGCGGACGTAGAAATTGATAGAAAAATCGTCAAATTCATTGTAATCAAAAATAATCCCTTTGTCTACGCGTACACCCTCTACTGCTGCTACCGCATCCAGGGTAACTTTCTTGACCTTTTCCAGTTCATCACCGTATGATACACCCATAAATAGGTCAATACGACGGTGGCCCAAAATCGTGTAATTGATAATTTTTGTTTGCAATACGTCCTTGTTGGGAAGATAAACCTCTTGTCCCTGGAATGTTTCAATGACCGTGATCCGAAAATTAGAACGAATATATTTGCCATAGACTCCCTGAATCTCAATGATATCGCCAGCGCGGATAGGTTTCCGAAACGTAAGAATGATTCCTGAAACAAAATTGGCCGCGATATTCTGAAAAGCGAAACCCAATGCAATACCCAATACCCCAACTCCTGCCAGCAGTGAGGTCACTGCTTTGTCCAAGTGTAAGATTTCCAGTATGATGAAGAATCCTACCGACCAGACGACGTAATAAATGATTTGGGATAAGATATCCTGTACCGACGGATCAGCTGCAGCTCTTACAATTACTTTGTAGAAAAGTTTTCGAGTGAGCCGAGCCAACAACCAAATAATAATCAATAGGAGTAAAGCAATAACAATATTGGGCAAAAGCTCAATGAGCCCCTGGTACCAGGATTCAAACTTTGTTATTACTACCTCCAGGGTATTACCTATTTCTTCTTTTACATCGTCGGTTGTAGCTTTTATCTGCATTTGCTTGATAATAGAAAAAATAGTTGGTGGCTTTAGGATGGCCTTTCCACAATCTGAAGCATGTTTCCCTCAGGGTCTTCAAAAGATCGTACCCGACCACCACCAATCGCTTCAACTGCTTCACCCAGCCATTTGACATTATATTGCTCCAGTAACTTGACTGAGCCTTCAAAATCACTCACCCGAAGCGCTAGATGCGACCAGCCTGGTGTCCAGGTGGTACGATGAGGGCGGGATGTACCATCTTTGGGCATGACTTCAATCAGGCTGCCGTCAGGCGCCTTGAGCATCCAGACGGGCTTATCGTCGCGGTGATACTTTTCATAGCCGAGTACGTCGCAGTACCAGTCAGCTAAAGCATCTACATCATTACTGGCCACTGCAGGATGGTCTATGCCCAGGAAGGTTGTTTTCATTTTTATAAAATTAATTTAATAATGTCCAGCTCATTACTGGATAAAGTGCGAAACTAATGACTTCAAGACTCAATTCACAGCCTCTTAGCAGACATATTTGATATATTCGGGAATAAGATGGAAAGGGTTACGATCAGTCTTATGTAATTTTTGGCTTCTCTTTGATGATAGGAACACTGACTGTGCTTTTACTTTTGATTACTAACAGCCAAAGGCAATACAGTAAGGATTTTTTGCAGCAATTAATCATAATCATCCATGTCAAGAGCAAAGTATTACTACGATTCCGACACTTGCAAATACGAGAAGATCGTACCTACCACCAAAGATATTATACTGGACTCAGTTGTCTCAGTTTCGCTAATCCTGGTAGCTGCAGTAGCCCTGGTCGTAGTGTACATGAGCTTCTATGACACTCCCAAAGAAGTCTCACTGCGGGAAGAAAATGATAAACTTCAGTTTTACTATGCCATCTTGCAAAAACAGGTAAATGAGACCAACGCAACGATGGCCAAGCTTCAGGAAAGAGACGACAATATTTACCGGACTATCTACGAACAGCAGCCCATACCTCAGTCTATCCGCTCCGCCGGTATAGGGGGAGCACAGCGATACCGAGAACTGATGCAGGCTGAACTGGAAAAAAGCGACATGATCATTAACAGAGTCAAGAGTATTGACCAGCTCAAAAGAAGCATGTACATCCAGACAAAATCTTATGATGAACTACTAACCTTGGCCAAAAACCAGCATTTAATGCTTGCTTCCATCCCTGCCATTGCTCCTATTTCTACTAATGATTCCTACCTCTCTTCCGGCTTCGGCATGCGCTATCACCCGATCTACAAAGTAAGAAAGATGCATACCGGATTAGACTTTGCTGCCCGCATTGGTACGCCGATATACGCTGCTGGAGGAGGTACCGTTTCTCGGGTGTCCACCCACTATTACGGGTACGGTAAACAAGTAGAAATTGATCACGGATTTGGCTTCAAAACCAAATATGCCCATATGTCTGAGTTTAACGTAGAAGTTGGTCAAAACGTGAAACGTGGCGAATTGATAGGCTACTCGGGTAATTCCGGTACTTCAACCGGGCCACACCTCCATTACGAAGTAATGAAAAATCGTAAAAAGGTAAATCCCATCCACTATATTTACCGAGATATTTCGGAGGAGGAATACAAAATACTGGTGAAACTGGCTTCTATTGAAAACCAGTCTATGTAGACCAGTAAACTAAGATAAACCAGACTTTTTATTCCTTAATTCATATTTAAACTTCTTTTAAGCATATTTTTGAACAAAAGAAATTTATATCGTTTAATTTGAATAGTTACAACACTGACAAATTGTACCTATCATGTTATTCAGAAAAGCGAGTTTATTTTTTTTTATAAGCATTATATGCATATGTCTCTCCCAAACGCGATGTAACCAACCCCTCTCAGATGAGATTTCCTATGACTTACCACAGATGAAGAAAAGAGGTAAGCTCATAGCCCTGGTAACCTACAGCCCTACCAGCTATTTTCTCTACCGAGGTAAAACGATGGGCTTTGAATATGAGTTGTTGGAAAGGTTGGCAAGTTCGCTGGACCTGGATCTCCAAATTAAGGTTGCTAAAGATATAGATGAACTTACCAATATGCTTCGTCGAGGTGACGGTGACATTATCGCTCATAACCTGGCAATCACCGAAATCCGCAAAACCCAAATGGCTTTTACACAACCACTGCGTCAGGTAGAACAACGTCTAATTCAAAAAAAACCTGATGGTTGGGAAGAAATGAGTGAGGATGAGGTTGAGGCTGTTCTACTACGAGACACTACTGAACTTGCGGGTAAGAGAGTATATGTCAGGAAAAAATCTTCTTACTTTGAAAGACTCAAAGAGTTATCCGACAATATTGATGGTAGGGTAAGGCTTAGAAAGTCGGCGGGCATTAAAGAGACCGGTGCTCTGATTGCAGAAGTATCAGAAGGCATCATTGACTATACTGTAGCAGATAATAATATTGCCGAACTCACCCAGTCTCTTTATGGAAATGTGGATGTGCAATTACCGGTATCAGGTAAGCAAGATATTGCCTGGGCAGTACGTTCGTCTTCTCCTCTTCTGCTGGAGGCTGTCAATAATTGGCTTACCAAAGTGAAGCGCCGCCCCACTTTTAATGTCATTTACAATCGCTATTTTAAAAACAAACAAAAATTTCTAAAAAGACATGAATACGAATTCTCTTCTCTGGCAAAAACAGGAAAGATATCAGAATTTGACAGCCTTCTACAGGTATACGCAGATAGCTTAGGCTGGGACTGGCGTTTACTCGCTTCGCAGGCTTTTCAGGAATCCAGATTTAGTACCAAAGCGCGTTCTTGGGCAGGAGCACGAGGACTCATGCAGGTGATGCCCCGAACAGCGCGTTCATTTGGTGTGACCAATCTAAATGATCCAGAAGAAAATTTACGAGCCGGTATCGCCTACCTCAAATACCTGAACGACTTTTGGAATCACGTAACTGACAAGAACCAAAAGGTAAAGTTTATGCTGGCCTCCTACAATGCAGGTCCTTACCATATCAAAGATGCCCAGAGACTGGCAGTGAAGCTCGGCAAAGACTCCCTCATCTGGGATAATAATGTAGAAGATTGTATCCTGCTAAAATCACAACGGCAATATTACAGGGACGAAGTTGTCAAGTACGGTTACTGTCGGGGTATTGAACCTTACAAATATGTTAAGCAAATAACCAATCGGTACAGTAGATACATTGACCTGATGGGTGAACTCCGAGAGGAAGAGTCGGTATAAAAAGACTGAGGCAGCCAAATTTTGGCTGCCTCAGTCTTTTGGGGTTACTTTTTACTACCAGCCCATAGTACAACTCCAATGATTAACACCCCAAGGCTAATAAATACAGGAGTATAGTCCGCCTGACTGATTACGACATCTGCACCAAAAATACTAAAGCTTTCAGACTGGTCCATGGCGTTTATACCTGTTATTACTGTACCTACCAGACCCACTAATGTTAAAAAAATTCCAGTACCTTTTTTCATAATCAGATTAAATGTGGTTAAAAACAAGGGCAACTTGTCAATGTAAAATCGTCGACTGTTAAGCTAAGAATATTTCAGCTTGTGTAAAAATTGAATTTATCAACAAACAAGAACAGATAATAACTTCAGAATAAACCAAGCTGATCCTTGGATTTTTTCGGCTCGTCGGAATGATCGTTTCCCTTATCATTATCCACAACCCACTCTACAGCATCCCCGCTATTAAGCCGGTTTTCATCCGGCTTCTTTCTTTTTGGAGCAGCTTTAATTGTTTGGGGTTGATCCTCCATCATCGTTAGTTTTTTGACTTTATGGGGCGTGATTTGATTTCCTAACGCCTTCCAACCTTTGACATCCACCATGACATCCAAGTCTACAATTTGTTTATCGTGCTGGCGCTTACCCTCTTTTTTGTAGGTAAGTTCTGCCTGAGGTTGCTTTAGCGTAGTAGCCAGCAACAGCTTGGAGCTTCGTGCATCTGTAATAAAGCAAAATTTACGATCAGAGGAGGCCGTTTCTATTAGAAAGCGCTTAACCAGATGGTTTTTAGAATGTCCATCGTAGTACACTGCGGTGATCGGTTTTTCTGCATCAAACATTTCTAGCACCACAATGCTGTCAGGATCAAACTTATTGGTGAGTTCGTAAGATTTGATTTCGTAGCAACCGTCTTTGTAAATAGCTAAGATTTGATCATCGCCCTCAAAACTTCCCAGATATCGGCCCCGCTCCTCTGTATTCAACGTACCTACAAACTCATCGTACCAGATATCAAGCCCACCCATGGTTGACTCTCCTTCGGCTACTTTGGTAACTTTGCGAATAGGATATTTGGTCAGGATGTTCCCGTTTGCGCCCCGGCCTTTGATATCAATACTGGCAAAGTCAAGGTCAAAATCTTTGATTTTGGCCCGGGAACGAGCGGATAGATTTACCTTAACAACCTCAGCTTCAGCATTAGGATTGGCCGAAAAGTAATGTACTTTGGATCCTTGAGTGCCTTTGGTAAGGTCGTACTCTTTGTCCCTGGTCACTGCCAGTACCTGAAAACGTTTGACCATAGAACGGCCACTTTTACCGTCCAGATAGATCATATTATACACACGGCGCTCATCATTCTTTCTGAAAACATCCACGTGGATGATATCCTTACCCATAAATACTTTATCCGAAATACGGCTTACTACGCATTTACCGTCGCTCCGAAACACGACGATGTCGTCAATGTCAGAGCATTCGGTAACAAATTCGTCTTTCTTTAAGCCGTAGCCAATAAAGCCATCTTTACGATTTACATACAACTTTTCGTTACTCGCGGCTACTACATGGGCAGCAATGTTATCAAAGTTTTTGATCTGAGTGCGGCGTTCCCGGCCTTTACCATATTTGTCCAATAGATTTTTGAAATACTGAATAGCAAAGTCATTAATGTGGGCCAGATTATATTTTGTACGTTCTAGTTCCTCCTGAAGCCTTTTCATCAGTTCGTCAGCTTTGAAGCTGTCGTATTTAGAAATTCGTTTGATTTTGATTTCGGTCAGCCGTACCAGATCATCTTCAGTAATTTCACGGTAGAAACCCTGTTTAAAAGGTTCCAGCCCCTGATCAATCCGTCGGAGTACTTCCTCCCAGGTTTCTGCCTCTTCAATATCCCGGTAAATACGGTTTTCAATAAAGATCTTTTCCAGGGAGGCAAAGAGAATCTTTTCTTTGAGCTCTTGATGTTTGATCTCCAACTCACGCCGTAGCAGATCAACTGTTTGATCGGTATTGATCTTCAATAACTCATTAACACCTAGAAACATCGGTTTATCATCTACGATCACACAGGTATTTGGAGAGATGGATACTTCACAGTCGGTAAATGCGTAAAGGGCATCTTTGGTGATTTCCGGAGATTGTCCGGGTGCCAGTGATACCAATATTTCTACTTCTTTGGCCGTATTATCAATGACTTTTCTGATTTTAATTTTTCCTTTATCATTGGCTTTTATAATGGAATCAATTAAACTGTTAGTTGTAGTAGCATAGGGTATGTCCTTGATTACCAGTGTTTTTTTATCATACTCTTCAATGACTGCCCGAACCCTGACCCTACCACCTCGCTGCCCCTCATTGTAGTCAGAAAAATCTGCCATCCCACCGGTGGGAAAATCAGGTAGCAGCTTTACTGTCTTATTTTTCAACAGGTCAATTGAGGCCTGTATCAACTCACAAAAGTTATGGGGCAGGATGCGAGTGGATAGCCCTACCGCAATGCCTTCTACCCCCTGGGCAAGCAGTAGCGGAAACTTGACAGGAAAGGTCACAGGTTCTTTTTTCCGGCCATCGTAGGACAACTGCCACTCCGTGGTTTGTGGATTGAATACCACGTCTAGCGCGAATTTAGAGAGACGGGCTTCAATGTACCGGGGAGCAGCGGCGTTATCTCCGGTGCGGATATCGCCCCAGTTACCCTGGGTATCAATCAATAAATCTTTTTGGCCTAAGCCGATAATGGCATCGCCAATGGAGGCATCCCCGTGCGGATGGAACTGCATCGTATTGCCTATAATATTGGCAACTTTGTTGAAACGCCCGTCATCCATGTCTTTCATGGCGTGCAAAATGCGACGCTGTACAGGCTTCAGGCCGTCTTCAATCGCCGGTACGGCTCTTTCAAGAATGACATAAGAGGCATAGTCAAGAAACCAGTTCTCGTACATACCATCTATGCCTTCGCTATCGTGTAGTTGATTTTCTTGGTATTCACTCATTTCTCTAATTTTTCTGATTGATTGCTAGCCAACCTTATAGGTTGTGCTACCTTCAGCAAATTGAGCGTAATCGTCAGGATAATGGCTATACTCAAATAGCTGAATGAATTTCACCTTTCTCTCAGCATACTGGTGTAAAGATTCAGTATTATGATCAGTTCAGATGTTGGTATAAGCCGGTGTTTCAGTATTGATTTAAAATCACCTAAAAAGCCTGCCAGGTTACGGGAAGTAATCATGGTTAAAGCATTGCGTAAAACAAGTACAGCCAAAAATGATATAATGACACGCTCCCGATTTGTAAGTCTGCTACAAAGTCCCATGCTACGCGGTAAGCTTATACTACTGGTTCTATCTCATCTAACAGGTCTTTCTCAATTTTCAAATTGTCTATGATAAAGGTTTGTCGGTCAGGTGTATTCTTACCCATGTAAAAGGTTAGCAATTTTTTAATGCTTACTTTATCATCCAAAATGATAGGTTGCAGCCGGATATCATCCCCGATAAAGCCCCCAAATTCATCGGGAGAAATTTCACCCAATCCTTTGAATCGTGTGATCTCCGGATTTTTTCCCAGTTCTTCTATGGCTTGTCTCTTTTCCTGTTCTGAATAACAATAAATAGTCTTTTTCTTATTACGCACCCTAAAAAGAGGGGTATCCAGGATAAACAAATGGCCATTCCTCACCAGGTCAGGAAAAAACTGTAGGAAAAAGGTAAGCATTAGGAGGCGGATGTGCATTCCGTCTACATCAGCGTCAGTGGCGATGACAATTTTTCGGTACCGTAAGCCGTCCAGCCCGTCCTCAATATTAAGAGCATGCTGCAACAGATTAAATTCCTCGTTTTCATAAACAACTTTCTTGGTAAGGGAAAAGCAGTTCAGCGGTTTACCGCGCAGGCTAAAGACCGCCTGCGTCTGTACATCCCTTGACTTAGTGATAGAGCCACTAGCAGAGTCACCCTCGGTGATAAAGATCATGGTGTCGTCTGCTTTATCACGCTTTTTGTCATCAAAATGGATGCGGCAGTCGCGTAGCTTTTTGTTGTGCAGATTCGCTTTTTTAGCCCTTTCGTTCGCCAGTTTCTTGATACCAGCAATCTCTTTACGCTCCCTTTCCGACTGCTGTATACGCTTTTGTAAAGCGGTAGCGGTTTGGGTATGTTGGTGCAGGTAGTTATCCAGTTCCTTCTTGACAAAATCATTCACAAAGGTGCGCATGGTGGGGCCATCCGGACCTACACTCTGTGAGCCCAGCTTTGTCTTGGTCTGGGATTCAAAAACCGGCTCTTGCACCCTTACCGAAATAGCCGCTACAATGGAAGCCCGGATATCAGCAGCATCGTAAGATTTACCGTAAAACTCACGGACTGTTTTGACAATCGCTTCTCGAAAAGCAGAAAGATGAGTACCACCCTGCGTAGTATACTGCCCGTTAACAAATGAATAATACTCTTCGCCATACTGGTTGGTATGCGACATGGAGAGCTCAATGTCTTCACCTTTGAGATGGATGATCGGATAACGAAGATTATCTTCAGAAGTCTTGTTGGACAAAAGGTCCAGTAGTCCGTTTTCTGAATGGTATTTCTTACCATTGAGGGTGATGGTAAGTCCCGCGTTCAGGTAGACGTAATTCCAGATTTGGTTCACCAAAAACTCTGGGCGAAAGTGGTAGTGACGAAAGACACTATCATCTGGCTCAAACACGATGAGCGTCCCGTTCTTTTCACCCGATTTTACAACTTTAGCATCGTTCTGTATGATACCTTTATCAAACTCAGCGACTTTGGTTTTACCCTCACGATAAGACTGTACTTTGAAGTAATCGGATAATGCATTTACAGCTTTGGTACCCACACCGTTAAGCCCCACTGACTTCTGAAAAGCCTTAGAATCATATTTTCCTCCTGTATTGATCTTGGACACACAATCCACGGTTTTACCTAGGGGAATACCGCGCCCATAATCACGCACCTCTACCCGTTTATCGGTCACCGTGATGTCAATATTCTTTCCGTAGCCCATCACATGTTCGTCAATGCTATTATCAATGACTTCTTTGACCAGCACGTAGATACCATCGTCAAATGAAGAGCCATCTCCCAGCTTACCAATATACATACCAGGACGCAAACGAATATGCTCGCGCCAGTCCAGTGAACGTATGCTTTCTTCCGTGTAATCATTCTGATTTTTAATCGCCATAAAATACTTTATTGAAGATAATTATGCGCTAAAAGTAACCGTAGCGTCTCTAAATTGGGGATTAAATATTCTTAATGCAAGTATACTGAATAGGACAACAGTTCACGCATTGTTTTAATCTGAACCCATTATTAGCCTGGTAATCAGATAAGTTAGGGCTTAGAAAATAAAGTGTTGAAAGCCAAAAAAATTAAATCATATTTGAATGGACAATCCATCGTAGGCAACTTCAATATGGTCGGGTAAGAGCTTATTTACATCCAGATGTGCCCCCATATTGTGACTGAGATGCGTAAGGTAAGCCTTTCGGGGATTAATTTCCCTGATGAGCGTCAATGCCTCTTTAAAAGTAAAATGGGACAAATGAGGCTGGTGCTGAAGTGCGTTCACTACCAAAACCTCCGTGCCTTTCATCTTTTTTTTCTCCGCTTCATGAATCGTTTTAGCGTCGGTAATGTAGGTAAGATTTCCAACCCGGTATCCGAAAACGGGCATTTTATGATGCAATACTTCTATCGGGGTGAATGGCACACCCTCTGCTCGGAAAGTACGATTTTCAATGCTATGGATAACTACCCTGGGTACCCCGGGGTATTTTTTGGCAGCAAAAATATAGGCAAATTCTTTTTGGAGTTGCTCTATGACTTCTGCCCGGGCATACACTGGCATATCTTTGTTGAGCGAGAAATTAAACCCCCGAACATCGTCCAAGCCGGCCATATGATCTTTATGCTGATGGGTGAAGATGACAGCATCAAGCTTATTGATATGATTTGTGAGCACCTGCTGACGAAAATCAGGACCGGTATCAATGATGAAGCTTTTACCTTCAACCTGTAAATGCACAGATGTCCTCAGCCGCTTATCACGGTGGTCTATGGACGAACACACGTCGCAGTTACAGTTGATGACCGGCACTCCCTGGGAAGTGCCCGTACCGAGAAATGTTAGTTTCAAATTGTAGAAGGTCTTTCCAAGATGTTTAACAAGAACTTGCGGTTTTTGTCACTGATATCTTCAATATTTAGGTCAACCAGCTTGATGATATCTAAAAGGCAGTTGATTTTTCCTACCAGCGGGTAGTATTTATTGATAATAACAATTTTTGTGTCTTTGAGAATGCAGTAGCCAGACTTAAAGTTACCTTTTTCGTAGCGGAGTACGTAGTCTGATTCTGCAAAAAGGTCCTCCAGTTTGTTTAAAAAGTGTTGAGTGTATTTAATCTCGCTTCTTGCCATCAGCTAGTATGTTTCTTCACAACATCTACCAGGTTATCAAAATCTATGGGTTTGGGAATATATACATCAATTCCTACGCTCTTAAACTCTTCTTCCGAGTAGTTTTGCGCATTTCCGGTAATCGCCACTATGGGCACTTTGGCTTTACCAGCGTCATCCATAGCTCTGATTTGTTTGGTGCACTCCATACCATCAATTTTGGGCATACCGATATCCATCAGGATGATATCGTATTTCTTTTGATTTACTGCTTTGATGACTTCCTCACCGTTTTTAGCAGAATCAATTTCATAATTCTGAAATTGTAGTACCTTTTTGGTAAGATTTTGAATCACGGAACTGTCTTCCGCGATGAGTACCTTTTTTGTATTATCCATTGGTTGTAGTGTTTAAAAATTTTGTGAACTCATGCTCAAATTCATGAAATGAATTATGTATTTTTTCAAGTTGATTTTCCAAGCCGGAGCGTTCATCCCTTTTGAGAACTGACTCCGTATCTTTGACCAAAGTAGCAAGTCTGTTAATGCCCAAAGTACTGGCGTTCCCCTTCAATGTGTGCAATTTAACTAAAATATCGTCATAATTTCTAACTTTAAATGAAGCTATACAAGAATTTATAAGCTGATCAGCCTCCTGCCTGAAATCCTCCAGGGTTTCAGCAATCAACTCTTTTCCGCCATATTTTTCCAGTTCACCCAGAATCGTAAAGTCAATTATCTTCTCTGAGCAAACAACATCTTCTGTGCTCAGATCTGAGCTTTCAGGATTAGTTTTTCGTAAAATATTGGCTAGTTTTTGAATCATACTCTTGGGTCTGACCGGTTTAGAAAGGTATTCGTCCAGTCCGGCACCCATAAACTTGTTCCGATCTCCCTGCATAGAATAAGCAGTCATGGCAATGATCGGGGGCAGGTTGGCAAGATGCAGGTTACGTATCTTCTGAGTAGCTAACACACCATCCATTTCCGGCATCTGTATATCCATCAGTATGATGTCGTAAGGGTGTTGTTGTACCAATACGATGGCTTCTGCCCCACTTTCAGCAGTCTTTACCTGACACTCTATTTTCTTCAAAATCTGAGAAATTACCTTCCGATTGACAGGATTATCATCAACCAGCAGAATAGTGGGTTTGCGCTCCGCAAGGAAATTTGCTGCATCAGTCTGAATGTCTTCCTTGAACTGAGGCTTATCAGTCACTTCTGCCAGACAGGTAAACCAGAAAATACTCCCTTTCCCTTCTTCCGATTCTACACCTATCCTTCCACCCATTAATTCACTCAACTGCTTAGAGATAGAAAGACCGAGGCCGGTGCCCCCATATTTTTTGGTGATAGAGGTATCCACCTGGCTGAAATTATGAAACAGGCTTTCCTTAGCCTGATCAGAGATACCAATGCCATTATCTTGGACGGAAATTTTCAGTAGTTTTTCATTCGTATTAAGTTTTTTATCAGCATGGTGAGAGTCATCACTAACGCTGATGCTCACTGCTCCACCTTCAGGGGTAAACTTGAGCGCGTTAGAACAAAGATTGGATAGCACCTGTAGAAAACGCGTCTCATCCATCCTGACATACTCCGGCAACTTCTTATCTAAAGAATAAGAAAAAGTAATCTGCTTCTGCCGGGCTTGCTGGAGAAACAGGGCATGCTCTTTCTCCAACACCGCAGTTAAAGAGACAATGCTCCGATTTAACTTCATCTTACCGGCCTCAATCTTAGACAAATCTAGAATATCGTTGAGGATATTGAGTAATGTTTCGGACGACTTACGAATAGTCTCCACGTAATCGGCTTGCTCGGCATTGAGCGTAGTATCTCCCAGCATGTCCACCATACCGATGATGCCATTCATCGGCGTACGAATCTCGTGGCTCATGTTTGCCAGAAATGCCTCTTTAACCTTGAGTGAATTTTCCGCAAGTTCTTTGGCTTGTTGCAGATCCTGATTGGTTTTTTTGAGCTGGGTAATATCCCGGATGGTACCTTCAATTTCTACCGGCTTGCGGTCAAAATTATAGATCAGTCGTACATTACAGATACACTGCATCAGGTCGCCGTTGGCTTGAATGACTGAGGCTTCAAAATTTCTGACTCTTTTATTTTTAACCAATTGCCGGATGAGGTTTTTGGTACGGCTGTCATAGAGGTAATAATTGGTGATATTTTTTCCAACGACCTCGTATGTTTCGTAGTCGGTAAGTTCTTTAATAGACGGACTAATCAGTGTGATAGTCCCATCCAATTTACAACGGAAGTAGATATCTTGAAAGGACTCAAAAATATTCCTGAACTTTTCCTCGCTCTCCAGCAATTTGAGTTCAGATTTTTTTCTTACGGTAATGTCGTGCGCAATACCGGAAATTTCGTAGATCTTACCATCTTCCCGATAAATGGGGTTGATGAACACCTGATACCATTTTTCGCCCTGTGTATCATCATCAAATTTCATCTCAAAAGCCGAAGGGAAGCCCCGGGTTGCCTGCTGATACCTTTTGTACCAGTCCTGTAAATATTGTTGGTTAGCACCATCATCTTCATCACAAAAAAGTTGGCCGCGAGTGGGTAAACTGCCGTACTTTTTTTGGGCCACTTGAGAAAAATTATTGTTAAATGACGTAAAGTAGAAATTTAGATTCACCGACCAAATGAGGTGCGTGCTGCTTTCAAAAATAGCGTTGAGGCGAGACGTCTGCTCACTGAGTTTCTCTTCGTTGATTTTTCGTTCCACTGCCTGTGCCAGCTGCCCAGAAACAAAGTCTAGCAGCTCAAGTTCACGAACGTTAAGAGTACCATCGTCGGCATAGTGTTGAATGGACAGCAATCCAATAGCTCGTCCTTTGCTCCGTAAGGGAACGCCCAGCCAAACTTCCGGGTATGCAACTGATGGATTAATAATGTTTTGGGCAACCAGATTCTGAATTTCCTCGCTCCGGTAAATTACAGCCTTTTGCTGTTGCAGTACGTGGCGTATGAGGGATTTTTCATTGGTTTGGATCCGGTCATCATCTCCTTGCTGTCCTGTATGAGGTGCATAGGCGAAGTGCATTTCCTCATCTTCCTTCAACAGGCAGACGTACATGTGATCAGCGGGAAGCTCCTTCATGAGTTCGGCTTGCATTCCAGAGAACAGCGCGTCCAAGTCAGGACTGTAAATAGCGAGTTTTGCGATGCTATTGTAAAGATCCTGAGCGTGTTCTGCCCGTACCTGTTCACTGGTATCGTGGAAAATACCCCTAAACTCTACCGCCTGGTTTCCCCGCTTGCGAACGTTGACATTACCTGCCACATACACTTTTCGTCCCTGTTGGTTTAACAGTACGGTTGAACACTTTCCGTTGCCAGTCTCACTTTGCTTGACCTTTTCCAGGAAATTCAACATTGCCTGCTTGTACTGTGGGTGTACGATATCAAAGAAGTTGACATCTGTCCAGGATTCATCCGGGTAACCTAGTTTCTCTATCCAGGATTGATTGACAAAAAGTATTTTACCGCTGTCAGTGAATATTTGGATTAGGTCATGGGCTGTCCGGAAAAGCTCAGCCAATTGCCGGTTTTTAACCTGCAGATCGCGCTGCACCTCTTTCTGTTCTGTAATATTTTCGGCCAGTATGGTTAATCCCTGAAAATGGTCTCCATGCTGATGGTGAATGATGCTAGTAAGATGCAGTTTAATCAACTTACCTGATTTGGTTTGTACACTTATCTTCAGATTGACATGTATAACCTGCTGGGCAGACATTGTGAGGAATTTATCCATACTTAACGTTTCGCCACGAAGCGGGATAAACTCTTCAAAAAGATTTTTCCCCAAGAGATGAACCGATCGCTCTTCCAGCGCCTCTTCCATGGCTTGGTTAGCGTACGTGATGAAGCCTTGCTCATCTACACTGACCGCTAGTATCTGAGAGTCCTTAAGGGCATCCTGTAGATGCTCAGCCGGTACCAATTGCCTTTTTTTATCCAGCGATGCCCTGCAAACCAATGCCACATGTTTAATCCAATGTTGACCTTTGTTAAGCACGTCTAGTAAAAAAAGGGAGTATGATATGGAATCCTGTCCCTGAATCGCATCATTCAGAAGTACAGGTTGTTGCATTGTTCTATTGTCAGGGGAATATTTCCGCACTGCCTGAAAAATCAAGTTTTTATTCACCGGCTGCTGTAATGGAGATGTTGGATAGGCGGAAGAAAAAACCTTTTCCCACAGGGAATTCGCTTGCTGTGACTGAATATGTACAGCACGAGCATCTCCCTGCACTTCCAGAAACAAAACCGGCTGGTTACCGTGAGATAGCAGGAAGTCTGATCTGGATTTATAAAATGTTATTTCTTGTTTAGAAAATAGCCCCATAAACAATAGAAATGCTTAATTTATTCAATAACGAATCATTAAACAAAGACTTATATTTCAGGCAATGATTCCTTTTAAACGTCCATACCTGCTGGTACTCCTTGGCCCAACTGCTGTGGGCAAAACATCAGTTGCCATTCAACTTGCACAATGGCTGGACACCGAAATCGTCTCAGCTGACTCACGGCAGTTTTACCGAGAGATGGAAATCGGCACCGCAAAGCCCACTATCGCTGAGCGAAATATTGTGCCACATCATCTGGTAGATTTTCTTTCTATCTATCAGCCCTACAACGTCAAAGCTTTTGAAGAAGATGCGCTACGGGTGATCCGTGAGATCCACGAAAGAAACCCGGTAGCATTGGCTACCGGAGGCTCCGGATTGTACATAAAGACGCTTTGCGAAAGCATAGATCGCATGCCGAAAGTTGACGATAGTTTAAGAAGAAAACTGCAGATGCGGTATGAACAAGAAGGTCTGGAGAAGCTATCGGAAGAGCTACGACAACAAGACCCCGTGTACTATGAACAGACAGACCTCAGGAACCCGCGACGTGTGCTGCGAGCCCTGGAGATCATTGTATCTTCGGGCCGCCCTCTATCCGGTTTTCAGGACCAGCAAAAAAAAGCAACGCGTCCTTTTCATATCATAAAAATAGGCCTGAGGCGGGATAGAGCCATTCTTTATGAGCGTATCAATAGACGGGTAGACGCCATGGTTAGCCAGGGTTTGTTAGAAGAGGCTCGGCAATTGTACCCTGACCGCCAGTGTCATGCATTACAAACGGTAGGATACCGAGAAATTTTTCCTTTCCTGGATGGGCAATATGATCAGGAGGAAGCCTTCAGACTTATTAAGCGAAATACCCGCCGTTTCGCCAAGAGACAAATGACCTGGTTTCGTAAAGACCCTGATATTCAATGGTTTGATGCGGACCAGGAAGAAGCAGATCTCTTGCAGAAAATCCGTTCTTTTGTACAGCAAAAAATTTCATAATCAGCCTTATTTTGCATAACAACTATTTTTTCTTTCGTCAACTAAGTACAACCCTGAAAAAAAAATTGCTGGGGCTTACTCTGGCGGCCTGTTTTACCCAAAACAAGGACGAACTTATTCTTGGCTTTTCTGACCCAAATCCTCCCTACGAAGATTTTTATATCAAAGCCCTGCTGAAAAGTAACTTTAGCTGTCTTTTTTTCCCGGATGACTTCCGACGCAGTAAACGCAACAATGTTGATCTGTTTTCAGAAGCACTGGACCGGAAGGTAATCAGTGTCCGGCAAACGTCACAGGACCGAAGTTTCATAGTAGCGCTTGAAGGTAATCCTGAGTATCAATTACTTTTTAAAATGCATGGCAACCGATCCAATGTAGTGCTGTTGTACGGGCAAGAGATAGTAGACATTTTTAATCATCAACTTACCAAAGATCAAACGCTGACCTTGAACAGCCTCCCCCTTCAAATAGATCATAGTTTTGAAGCTTTTTCGGCCAAAAAAGGAAATCCCAATAAACTATATCCTACGCTAGGCCCTATTCCGGCGGCTTACCTCAAAGCGCATGGCTACGATGAAGCCAGCCTAGAAAAAAAGTGGGAAATGCTGAACCAGATGCTGGAGAAGCTGATGCAGCCTGAGGCTTTTTACACGATTGTATATCAGGGTGATTTTCGGCTTTCGCTTTTACCGCTGGGCGATATTGAGGCCAAATTTGATGACCCAATTTCAGTGCTCAATCACTTTTTCCTGAAATACGTCCGGGACATGCATCAGATGCAGGAAAGGGGGGAACTGCAGAAATTTATCAACAAGAAAATTGTACAGGCAGAAAATTACATCCAGAAAAATCAGGAAAAACTGGAGGAACTTAAGGAAGGCACCAGTTACAGTCAGATCGCGGATATCATCATGGCCAATATGCACCAAATTCCTCCTAACAGCCGTAAGGTGGTGCTCAATAATTTTTATACCAATAACCCCATTGAAATTAAGCTCAAACAGGCGTTAACCCCTCAAAAAAATGCTGAGATCCTGTACCGGAAAGCTAAGCATCAAAGAATTGAGATTGAAAATCTTCAACGAAATATTGAACAAAAAGAAGAGCAGCTGCTCGCAATGTACCAACACCTTGAGGAGTTAAAGAAGCTTGAAGATATAAAGAAAATCAGGCAGTACGCTAAAGATTATCAGTTAAACCAACAGTCCCAGGATAAAGAAACTACGCTTCCTTACAAAGCCTTTGAAATCGGTGGCTTCCAGGTGTGGGTGGGTAAAAATGCGGTGAATAATGATGCCATGCTGCGTCAGCACAGTTGGAAAGAAGACTTGTGGCTCCACGCCAAAGATGTACCCGGCTCACACGTACTGATCAAGCATCAGGCAGGAAAAACAGTACCACCCGCCGTGCAGGAAAAGGCGGCATCATTAGCGGCCTACTATTCCAAAAGAAAAACAGATACGTTGTGCCCCGTCATTGTCACGCCACGAAAGTATGTGCGAAAATCTAAAGATATGGTGGCCGGACAGGTGATCGTGGAAAAGGAAGACGTTATTCTGGTAGAGCCGCAGGGGCCCGATAAACTTTAGAATAGTTCCATCTGCTCGTCTTTCACGTCAAGGTTGTGGTAAACCTTGGCGACATCATCATCGTCTTCCAAAATTTCTATTAACTTCATGACACTGACAAATGCCTCATCGTCCAGACTAACGTAGGTAGTTGGTATACGTTGCAGTTCCGCCGTTTCAGTCTCAATTTCCATACCTTCCAGCTTATTCTGAAGATTGCCAAAATCTTCCATAGCGCTGCTTACCTGTATATAACCGTTTTCGTTATCAAAATCTACTTCTTCTGCACCGCCATCAATCAATTCCAGTATAAACGCTTCTTCATCCTGAATATGATCAGGACGTCGGAATGTGAACATGCCTTTTCTCTCAAAAAGGAACTCAACAGACCCATTTTTGCTGAGGCTACCTCCATGTTTGGTCAGGGTGGAGCGAATACTAGCTACAGTACGATTCAGGTTATCGGTAGTACACTCAATGAAAACAGCCACGCCATGGGGAGCATAACCTTCATAAGCAACATCCTGGTAAGAAGCGCTATCAGTGTCAGTGCCTTTTTTGACAGCTCTTTCAATAGTGTCTTTAGGCATATTGGCCCCTTTCGCATTTTGAATAGCTAACCGAAGGCGGGGGTTGGCATCGGGGTCAGGACCGCTTTCTTTAGCAGCCACCGTAATTTCTTTGATGAGTTTGGTGAAGACTTTAGCGCGTTTGGCATCCTGCGCTCCTTTACGACGCTTGATATTAGCCCATTTACTATGTCCTGCCATACTTGATCTAACTTTCTAATTTGCTTCTTCAGCGACTGATTCCTGGACTCCCCTATCCAGATTAAATTGTAAAGAAACCCTTAATGTCTCCTGTAACGGGTGAGTATTTCTTGCCTGGCTCCCCTGGGGTAGTAGATAAGCGAAGTCAACACCAAATACCTGGTAGCGGAGCCCCAAACCAGCGGTGAAATATCGCCGGTCGCCTTTATCAGCTGCTTCGTAATAATACCCTCCCCTGACGGCAAACAGATCATTGTACCAATACTCCACGCCCGCAGAAATCATAAACTCACTCATCTCTTCACCCAATCCGTCAGGAGCATCGGTGAAAGAACCGAACCAACCGGCCAGCAACCCTCGGTTAGGATCTTTGCCGCTGACGATTACGGGAGGGCTGTCAGGGTCATCCGGATCCTGACGCTCTATACTACCATCTTCGTTAGTCGCATAGACAGGTGGGGTAGGTACCATCAATTTATTGACATCCAGGGCAAAGGTAAGCTTGTTATAGGGATCCAACTCAGTAGTGTAAGCGGTACCCAGACGAAGATTCGTCGGCAGAAAATCCGCCTGATCTTCATCCAGATAAGTGATTTTGGGGCCCAAGTTGGATATGACACCTCCGAAAGCGATGTTACTCTGCTTGCCATTGATCACCGCGTCCTTGGTGTAAAATACTGAAATGTCAGCGGCTGCGCTAATACCCGGTCTACCGTCTCCTGCACCACTCCCAGAAGTAGTACCAGCAAACAAATTGGAATGAATAAAACGGCCGGTAAGCCCGGCACTGATATTTTCTCCCAACTTCATAGAGTAAGTACCAGAAATGGCAAATTCACGGGGGCTTACCAGTTGTAGTAAATCACCCAGTTCGTTGGTAAGTTGTATGTCTCCCAGGTCAAAGTAGCGCATAGAGACCGCCACGGCCTGATCCTGGTTCAGTTTTTTGTAGCCGCTAAGATAAGAGATAGACATGTCACTGACCACCTTGGACAACCAGGGAGTAAAAGATCCTGCAACTCCTATTTCAGACTCCAGGTAGGCAAGCTTGGCTGCGTTCCAGTAAGTAGCATTGGCATCAGGGCTAATGGCTGCCCCAGCGTCTCCCATCGCTCCTGAACGGGCATCGGGTGTAATGGCCAGGAAGGGCACTCCGGTGGTGATCACCCGGTTACCGTCCTGCCCCAGGATAGTGTACGACTGTGCATAACCTGCCATACTGAAAAGCAGTGCAACTATCGTCAACAATGAGCCTTTGCAATAATTTATCATGAATAGTTTAGTCTTACTATTTTGAATATAATGAATTCGTTACAAATATTTTCAGATTAGCACTCACTTCTTGACGATCTATGTCTGATTTCACCACGACGTTGAAAATATACATTCCAGGAGACAAACTTTCAGTCAGGGTGTAGCCAACTCTCCAGTTCAGAATGGTAAGCCGTCCTGCTGCATTGGGAAAAGTATCATCAAGCTGAAAAACCTGGTCTCCCATCATATCGTACAATGTCATCAAAACTGATAAATCTTCACCGGCTCGATTATGCTCCAGGATGAAGGAGGTGACACGGTCAAACGGGTTGGGATAATTTGCCAGATTTTCAATGATGAGTTGATCATCACCTGTCACCCTGAACTTAATACTACCCTCACTCACATTATTATGACTGTCCCAGGCATACAATGTTAGCATATAATTACCTTCTTCCAAACTTCCCAGAGGATAATGTAAACTACCTTTCCGATAATCGTTTAGTTGAGGACGATAGAAGTCGTTGAGCTGAAAGGAACGCACTGCTCCATCATTATCCAGGCGGGTTAGTTCGGCAACAATCTCATGCCCGAGTTGCTCCTCACTTAAGTTGATACCTTGTTCGTCCCAAAAATGGGCTAACAGTCGTGGCTCAGTGCCACATATACCACCCGTCTGGAAAGTAGTATCATTGATAAAAAGCTGAATACGAGGGCCAGTATTATCAAGTGGTACACCGGGTAGACTACCTCCAACGTAGAGGCCTTCCAGACCACCGAATGCATCGGCTACCGAATTGTCATCCCGGGCATACATACTGATCCTGCCCTTCTCTTTCTGATAATTGATATTTTGCGGTACCAAGAGATCTACGCTAAACTTACCCTGTTCAATACGAGCTCTAACTCGGTTGATAACGTTCTGAGTTTGCTTAAATTGCATGGTCGTCCCTTCGTTACCTCTGGTCTGTATTTCCCTTGCTTTATCATGTAATACCAGCGTGAGTTCGCCATCAAAGCTTTCTAAGTGTTCCGAAGCATGATCTCCAACTATCTGGCCAAAGATGCGAACTCGTTCCAGCGCTCGTACGGTATCAGTTACATCACCAGTATTGATCGACAATATACTGTCTACAGTAATTTGATACCGCGGATAAGCAAGCCTCATGGAGGGATCTGCCAGTAATGTGAAGTTCCGGTTGTCACAGCCATTGAGGGCATCATTTTTCGTTTTTTGGAAAATTTCTCCTATCCTCAGAAAGTTTCCTTCTTCACGGACAAACGCGTAGCGGTAAAATGCCTGATTGAGTAAAAAATTGGTATTGGAGAATACTGGTCGCGCCGTGGTGACCATACCTACTGCTCCGCCTTCCGGTGAAAGTACCAGCCGTTCGGCCCCTGATATCCGCTTAGGATCATCATAGCGGCCAAACTCGCAGGTAGCCGTCACAAAAAATGGTAGTCGGTCATAATTAGTCCAGCGGCTGATCATACCCACATTGAGTACGTTTTCGTCGGCCAGTCGCTGCTCATTCCCATGACCTATGTAATTGAAAAGCAATGTACCTTTTTCTATCACCTCTTCCACGGCTTCATTCACCGCAGGTGCCAGTTCCTGATTGGGAAACTGATCCTGTTCAAAGGCATCCAGGTATAACTTCCGGTTATTCAAGCCCTGCAATCCCTGATCTAGCTGTGCAGCAAGTTGCTCACTATCTTTCTGGTAACGGTCATTGTCTCCATCGTCTGCCAAAAAAGTAACGAAGGTGCGCCAGTTTCCTAGGCTGTGGCTGCTTTTTGCATAATGAACAAGTTTATCCACTACCTGCTCTGCTTCTTTCAGGTCTTTCACCGGTAACCTGCCTACCCCAATATCCAGCGTATGATCGCCCCTGAAACTCTCTTCCCAATACCCTTCATTATTTTCCAGAAATCCGTAGTAGTCGTCGGATGGGTAGCTGTAAATAGGATGCACAGAATTTCTTGACTGATAAGTTGGCACAAGGTTGATATTACCCTCTACCCGGTCTTTGTAATCGTAAGATGCTTTTCCAAATAGCAGTAAATATTTCAGCTTTTCCGGCTCACTATCATACAAGTCTTTGACGTAGTTACGGATTGCGGTGATGTCTTTCCTACCTGAAGCGTACTGCCGGTACAGGGCCTCGGTAGAAACTACCGTTACCTCCAATTGGTCGTGAGAACGACGTAACTGTGCCAGTCTCTCAGCAGCCGTTATAAGCGAGGGAGGTGTCACAATCAGTAAGTCTGGTGTACGAGCTGGTGGCAACGTGTGAACCGGTTCAGCCCCTTTCCACTGTGGTACAGGCAGTTGTGGGGGCGTGAACGCAATAAACTCGTAAAGTTGACCGGAGGCAGGCACCCCGAATTGCCAGGCAGTAGATATAAATTTTGCCTCTTGCTTTACCGGATGGATCGGATCAGTGACGTCCCAAATAAGTATATTCTCATCACCGGCAATGCGGTATCCGTTGAGATGCTGCTCTGTATTGGCCAACGAACGAAAACGGGTTTGAGCACCGTACAATTGTAAGCGTCGCTTAAAGTTTATTATCATACGATTCAGATGCGCTCTGCCCCTGCCTTCTGATGAACGGTAACGAATACTGATAGCTTCCGACTCAGTGGTTGCAGTGGTTTCAAATAGTGCAGATGCCTCTTTTCCTTTTTCGGTGTAGGTACCTCCCAGTATAGGCGTGAGTGGTACTTCGCCCAGTAAGTTTTGGCCCAAGGAAACCTCCAGGCTGGAGGCTGATGTTGTTCTGCCCAAAGCATCTACCTCCACACTAAGAAGAGAGCCTGCTACAATCCCCGGCAGTGTTAAAGGGAAATTTAAACGATCTCCGCTGGAAAAAATTTCACCATACCACTCTCTGCCCGAACCAGGTTCAAGAATGTTGTATTCGTCATTCTCGTGTATCCAATGATCATTGAAAGTTGTAGCCGGTTCACCGTTAATAGCCTGGGTAGGTCGGGAGGAAACGCGCTGATTTGTACCCTGCGATAGGGTCAGAAAATAATAAGCTGTATCGACGTAAAGATTTTTTTGATAATGCAGTTGGTAAGCACCAGACCCATCACGCTGATAAGTTTCCTGATCAGGCCCCTGCGCATAAAAAATGACCTGATCTTCTGGCTGAAACTGACCGTCTGTCCCACCAAGCATTAGAATGTCGTGTTCCGGAATATCGCTATATCTGGGTTCGCTTAGTGCCTGAGATAACATGCCGCCACCAAAGCCAAATATTCCAATCTGATCTGGCTGGATGGTAGAAAGATCAATGCCCTGTTCCTGTAGGAAAGCTCCGTTTAACTGGTAGAGACCTGTTTGTGTAATTGCCAGCCGGTACCATACTCCTTCATTGAGTACTGAGGGAGGCTGAGCTAAGAGCATATTTACCCAGCATGATAATCCGCAAAACAAGAAAACTTGCCGGAAAATGAGATGAAGCATGTATACGACGACTATTAACAATGTTACTACGAACAAAAACAGCCCATAGTGTATGCTACTGGACGATTTTTAGTTCGTAGTCATAATTTTCCATAATGACGTTGGCCAGCAGGTTCTGACAAGCAAGCTCAACTTTTTCGGCAGCCTCTTTTTCTCCACTAGCTTCCACTTCTATGGTGATGTGTTTACCTATTCTGACGTCATGGATATTTTGTAATCCCAGGTTTCCCAGTCCCAGCCTGACGGCTTTACCCTGGGGATCCAGGATTTCCTGCTTAGGCATGATATTAATCTTAGCGATGAAGTTCATATTTCTAATAAGTAAGAGCCGTTAATGCAGCAAAAATAATAATCAGGGGGACTTGGCCGCTTTACTGTTAAGTGATTTTTTAAAAAGTGAAATTAAAATGTACAATACAATCACTAAGGGGATGGCAACGATATTGAGCAAAAAAACCATCGCCATAGAGATGATCATAAAACTGTACTTTAACTTATTGTCTTGCCAGCTAAAGTTTTTGAATTTAAAAGCCATCAACTCAATACGGGCCACCAAAAAATAGGAAACCAACAGGATCAGCAGGATAAGAAAGAAAATGTTAGTCATCAGGCTCTGAACTACCGGTATATTACTGAGTGGTAAAGCACTGAACAGCAAGGCACTGGCGGGTGTCGGTAAGCCGATAAAGCTATGAGTCTGCCGGGTATCTACATTAAAAATCGCGAGGCGAATGGCTGAGAAAGCTGCGATAATAAATGCCAGAAAAGACAAGTAGTACATAGATGGAGGCAAAGCGACTTTCAGTAATTCGTAGACGATTAAAGAAGGCAGTACACCAAAGCTGATCATATCAGCCAGTGAATCCAGTTCACCACCGATGTTGGAGTGTGCTTTCAGCGCCCTGGCAGTAAGGCCATCAAAGAAATCAAGAAATGCTGCCAACCAGATCATGTAGGCCCCGGCGTTGAGGCTACCTTCTGATACGAGTACTATTCCAAGGCATCCACTAAGCAGATTACAAATGGTTAAAAAATTGGGAATATATCTCACAATTTCGGGGGTATAAAGTAGTGTTAATGAAACAATAAAAAAATAAGCTTATTACAACAGTTCCCTTATGTTTATTGCAAATTTGTGTATTATTTTATAGAAATCCATCTGAGGCAGGACTAAACTATGCAAGCAGACTATATCATTGTAGGTCAGGGATTAGCCGGTACTACACTGGCGTGGCACTTGTTAGAAGCAGGAGCAAAAGTAACGGTAATTGATCAGGCCAAAAAACACACTTCATCCTGGGCTGCCGCTGGCCTTTATAACCCGGTAACTGGTCGTAAGATGGTCAAAACCTGGATGGCCGACGAACTCTTTCCTTATCTGCAAACATTTTACCGCCGGATTGAAAAAGTAACGGAAAGTAGTTTTATGCATCCTAAACCTATTTACCGTCCATTTTTATCACGAGAAGAACAAAATGACTGGATGGTACAGGGTAACAATAATGTTTATGCTTCTTTCGTTAAAAAGGTTGAAGCTAAAAGTAAATACCCTAATAAAGTTAATGATTCTTACGGAGGCCTGCTTTTGAAGCAATGCGGTTATCTGAATGTTTCAGGTTATTTGGATGCCAGCCGTGAATACTTTAAGAATAAAGGAATATATCAGCAGTTTCAATTTGACCACAATCAACTTCTCCCGAAAAAAGACTATGCAGAGCTAAAGTATCAGCGTGTTCAAAAAGTTATTTTCTGTGAGGGTCCTGATGCTGATAATAACCCTTTTTTTGGGTGGCTACCATTTAGCCTGGTCAAAGGGGAAATTTTACTGATCAGACCTGAAGAACCGCATCATGTGGTGTACAACCGCGGAATATTTGTTTTGCCAACCGGAAATGTAAGTAAGGTAGGCTCTACTTATCATCACCATGATTTATCTTACCAACCAACCTTAAACGGCAGAAGATTACTGGAGGAAAAGCTTCAAAAATTATGTAAATTTCACTACGAAGTTGTAGATCATATAGCTGGTGTTAGACCTGCCACAAAAGATCGTAAACCATTTGTTGGAATACATCCGGCACATAAACCATTGGCAGTTTTTAACGGTTTGGGAACGAAAGGTGTATCATTGGCGCCCTTTTTTGCCCGACAGTTTGTTGCTTCTTTAACTGGGGATAAGTCATTAGAAGAAGCTGTTAATATTCAAAGATTTTATCATCTGTATAACTCAGTATTGACGTAAATGAACAGATTTACTATAGTAGCATGGCTTTCACTTTGTATTGTTTTCGTGATGCCAGCAACTGCACAAACCGACCAGTCGGAGTTTGGTAAAAACAGGGTGCAATACAAAAACTTCAACTGGCGCTATTACAGCTCCGATAACTTTGATATTTACTTTTACGATGAAGGGCAGGAAAATGCTCTCATTGCGGCAAAATTCCTAGAAAAGGAGTTTGAGAGAATTACCGATATCATTGGTTACGCTCCTTATTCCAAAACCAAAATCTTTCTTTACAATTCCAACAAAGATCTTCTGCAAAGTAATGTAGGGGTTGGAGGTAAAAAGTACACCGTTGGAGGGCAGACGGACTTTGTCAAATCTCAGGTAGAGATTGGGTATCCGGGAACGATGAGTGCCTTTAAAAACGAACTTGTCCGGCAAATATCAGAGATGCTGATAAGCGACATGATGTTTGGTGGTAGCCTTACCGATATGTTCCAGAGTGCCTATCTGATGAGCTTGCCTTCCTGGTTTATACAAGGGGCTGCCCGCTACATTGCCGAAGGCTGGAGCATACCTATGGATGACTTTATCAGGGAACAGTTTCAGGAAGAGAAAAACGTTAAACTGAACCGCCTTACTGGGGAAGAAGCTGCCCTGGCTGGTCAGTCGGTGTGGAACTTTATTGCAGTACGCTACGGTAAGAGCAGTATCTCCAATATCCTCAACCTGACAAGAATCATAAGAAACGAAGAAAGCAGTATCGTCAATACCCTGGGTATTCCCTATCGCCTGTTTCTCCGGCAATGGACGTCCTACTACTCCGAAATGGCAGTTCAGGTAGATCAAAACTATCAGTATCCGGCAAAAGAAAACCGCCTCCGACGCAAAAACAGAAAGAAATTCAGCTACAACCAGGTGGCCTTCAGTCCTGACGGTACCTTCCTGGCTTATTCAGAAAATTACAAAGGTAAATACAAAGTCAAAATCCTTAATGTCAAAACCGGAAAGAACCGCACGGTCCATACTTCCGGATACAAAGTAATCGACCAGGATTACGATACAGATGTCCCTCTGCTCAACTGGAGTAATAACCAGACCCTCGGCATTGTGGGCTACGATAGAGGTAGTAACTATCTTTGGCTTTATAATGTAGGTGCAAAAAGTAAGCGGACAGTAAATCTGAGAAGGTTCAACCAGATAAAATCACTGGATTTTAACCTGAACGGTCGCCTGGCAGTCATGAGTGCTGATGTGAACGGTCAGAATGATTTGTTTTACTTCAACCCAAATCGGAATTCGTTGCGCCGGATTACCAACGACATTTATGACGACCTGCATCCCAAATTTATCCCTGGTACCAACAAGATAGTATTCAGTAGTAACCGTCCGGAAGACTCACTGTACTACCAGGACATACCTGCAAAAGAAGTTGAACTCAATAATGAAATAGATGATAACTTCAATATTTTTGTTTACTCTGGAGACGATACGGATTCACTGCTCACCCGTCTTACCAATACGGTGAGTCGTGACATTAAACCGGTACCCCAAGATGAAAAAACCATTTACTATCTCAGTGACCAACGCGGGATTTATAACATCTTTAAGTTTGACTTGAAGGACAGCCTCTTTAACCAAGTAACCAACTATGCGCTGAGCGTCCAGGACTTTGATATTAATTTCAAAAACAAGCGTCTGGCATTCATCATGCTTTCCGAAGAAGATGATTATCCATATCTGGAATCTAGTTTTTCGCTGGATCAAAATATTTTTACGCCCAAAACCCAGCGGCAAGAGGTAGTACAGGCTCGCATGATATCCCAAAGGCTAAGCAAAAACAGAGAGAAGCTTCAGGATCAGGGAATTACTGACTCTACCAAACTGCAACCGGAAGGTTTCCGCGTCACAGAGGACGAAATAGATTCACTTATCGTCAATATTCCTGACTCTCTCGGCGATGATCAAAATGATGATGTCATCGTGCTACCCTTAGCCGATTCTTTACTGGCTGATGAAAATGTCGTAGACACTGAGGATTACATTTTTGATAGCCAAAGTGATACCCTACCAACCGGTGAGCAAATTATTGACACCGATAATTATGCTTTTGACTTGCCCACAGCACAAGAGCAGGACGAAGATATTTCTACCGATAACTTTCAGTTTGACAGGGATGATTCCGGCATCGGTAATTCTTTCCTAGCCCGATACCGTAGACTACAACGTGAGACGCGCATAGATGGCCCGATTCCGTACGAAACTCGTTTCAGTGCTGACAACATTGTAACTTCGCTCACGGTAGATCCCTTGCGGAAATTTGGATTCAATATACAGGTACAGATGAATGATATGCTGGAAAACCACCGTTTCTACGGGGGTTTGGTACAGTATACAGATCTACAGAGTGGTAATATTTATGCCGAATATGAGTACCTAAAACATCGTATTGACTTCAAGGCGCGTTACGAACGGGACGGTATTTCTCTACCATCAGATGATGAAAGAGTTAATCAGAAGTACACAAAAAATCGGTTTTTATTCGGCGCTTTACTACCCTTGAGTGTAGCTTCCCGCCTGGAATTTAATCCATTCTACACCAATACCTATTTTATTGATCTTTCCCAGATTAACTCTAGCGTGGAAGACACCAATCATTTTGGTGGTATCAATACCGGATTTGTTTTTGACAATACGTTGGTAACAGGGCTCAAAAACTTTGAGGGCACGCGACTCCGAGCCTTTTTTACCCATTACCAGGGGCTCAATGACCCTGCGCTATCTTTTAGCAACATAGAATTAGACCTGCGTCATTATCAAAAACTATTCAGAGATGTGACACTGGCCACCCGGGTATTTTATGGAAACTTCTTCGGTAGTAATGCCCAAAGCTACCTGCTGGGCGGTATGAATAATTGGCTTTTCCAGCAGTTTGAGACATACGAAGATCCTGAAGATAACCCACTCGCCATTCAGCGTGGGGTAGATAACAGTAATATCCTCTTCACCCAGTTTACTGATATGCGAGGGTTTAATTTCAATAAGTTTAACGGTACAGACGTACTCACCTTCACCGCCGAACTCAGGCTACCTATTGTACGCTTTTTCTACCGAGGACCGATTGCTTCCAACTTCTTCCGTAACCTTGAATTTGTTGGTTTCTACGATGTAGGATCTTCCTGGACCGGCAACAGTCCGTTCAGTGAAGAAAATAGCCTGAATACTGAAGTGATTGATGACGGAGGGCCTTTTCGGGCTGAACTAAGAAACTTTAAAAACCCCTGGCTACAAAGCTATGGTGCTGGCGTGAGAACGGTTTTACTCGGTTATTATCTTAAGCTTGACCTTGCTTATCCCATAGAGGATAACATTGTGGCAGACCGTCCCCGCCTGTTTTTAACTTTAGGGTATGATTTTTGACATTTTTTGGCAAACAGTCATAGTTTACACCAAACTGATTTTTTATGAAACGTTCAGTATTTATCGTAGCAGCGTTAACCTTGTTTTCGTTCAGCAGTTACGCACAGTTGTTCACTTTAGGACCCAAGATTGGTATCAGCAGTTCTAAGGTCACCGTCGCCGATGATGTAGATGCAATTGCAGCAGGTGACGCAGAAGTAGGTTTTCATGCTGGTCTATTCACGCGTGTCTCAATTTTAGGATTCTATGTACAACCGGAGGTACTGTTTACCTCAACGAGTGGCAACATCGTTATTGATGATGAGGATGTTACTAGCAATTACGAAGCTGTGCAAAATCTGACCTATAATAAACTAGATGTTCCAGTTATGGTGGGTATTAAAATTGGTAAAATCATCAGGGTGAATGCCGGACCATCATTCAGTTTCATACTAAGTGGAGATTTCAGAGATGATGCTGCTGGAGCCATAGATCAGGTTAAACAAGATTATGAATCCGCTAATGTAGGATATCAAGTGGGTATAGGTTTAGATATTTCCAAACTGGTCATTGACCTTAAATACGAGAACAACTTAAGTGCACTGGGAGAAACAGTTACTTTTCCACTTCCTGGAGACCAGAGCCGAACCTTTCCAGCGGACATGCGAAATAGGCTCATTCAACTTACCGTGGGTTGGAAATTGCTCTAAATCATGAAAATAATATTGTAGCCGCCATTGAGCGGCTTTTTTTATGCCTGGGCCATTTGTTGACGTGCGGGAATAAAGAATAAGTAGACGAAAGCAATGGCTGCCAAAATACCTCCTAAGCCGTATGCGTAAACAAACCGACTGGCATCATTAGCATAGATCCATCCAGACAGAAATGCGCCCAGTCCGATACCGATTTCTAGCGCTATGTACATGGTAGCCATACCTCTACCCCGGTATCTTTCATCACTCAGGTCAATGGTCCATGCAAAGATAGTTGGGGTATTCATGCCAGCGGCTAAACCGAAAATGACAGCGGCAGTGAGGAAAAAAGGGACACTTTGGGCAAAGCCCAGCGCAAACATACTAATGGTAAGTACGGTGGTAGAAACCTTAAGTACCTGAACCCTACCAAAACGATCAGAGGCTTTTCCTGCAAAGAACCTGACCGCTACTGACGCTACCGTAAAAAATGTGTAGAACAGCCCCCGGTTTTGTATACCCAGTTCATCACTCAAATCCGGCGTCATGGTGAGAACAATGCCAAATGAGAAAGCCGTAAGCATAAGGACGATACTGGGAGCAATAACTCGTGGCTCAAAAATCTCATCCCGGTTAAGCTTTAAATGATTAAGGCGAAAATGTTCGCGTTGCTCAAGGGTCTCTCGCATACCGGCTAAGATGATTACTGACAAAATCGCGGCCACTGAAGAGGCGTAAAACATCACATCTAAGGAATACATATTTGCCAGTGTACTTCCTAGCGCCGGGCCACTCGCCATTCCCAGGCTACTGCATAACCCAAGTACACCCATTGCCTCTCCTCTCTTGGTGGTAGGCACTACATCGGCTACATAAGCTGAAGTACCCGTGGGTTTAAACCCGGTTGAAAAGCCGTGGATTAACCTGAGCAAAAGAAATAAATACACACTAGCCGCCAAAGGATACAGAAAGCCACACACAAAGCAGACCACTGCGCCAAAGATCATAACCGGTATCCTACCAATTTTATCAGTAAGTTTACCACTGAACGGTCGGGATATGCCGGCTGTTAGTGTGAAAAACGCAATGATCAATCCTTTATATTCCCCTCCTCCCATGCTTTCCAAATAAGCCGGTAACTCAGGAATAATCATGTTAAAACTGGCAAAAAACAAAAAAGAACTCAGACACAACAGACCAAACTGCAAATGATAAATCGTATGATACTGTGTCATTATACCTGTATTGATGATACTTTTGAGAAGAGGTCAAAAGTAATCAAAAAAAATTCTGCAGACCACAGTA
>CAZZGE010000021.1:0-36013 GCA_964653665.1 uncultured Porifericola sp.
ACTTTCATAAGGAAATGTGGTACCATTAACTTTTGTTGTTGGCTCTTGATTTAATTCTATGCTTTGGTTCATGAGGGATCTGAATTTTAGAAAAAAAATGCCACTGCCCATGATGAGCAGTGGCTTAGAACAAGCTTGACGATTACCTTAAAACAATAAGCTTCCCGGTGTTAAGTGGTCTTTCCGGAAAATACTTTTTCATGTCTTTAGCAATCCTTTTTTTCAAAACCTGAGCATAGGTATCCTGAGTAGTTTTGACACTCTTATGGCCGAGCATTTTGGATACGACTTCCAAGGAAACCCCACAATTGAGCATTATCATTCCAAAGGTTTTTCGGCCCACATGTGTTGTTAGCCGTTTTTGTATGCCCATTATGTCAGCCAATTCTTTTAAGTAAAGATTGTACTTTGAATTATCTAGATAGGGCAGTTGATAGTCGTACTTCTTTAGAATATCTTCAGCTTCCTTCAGCAATGGTAAGATGGCCTCACTGTATCCATTTTTTATTCTAGTGTATGAGATCCAATCTCCATCTTTATCTCTTTCCAAATTTTTTATGCTGAATTGTGTCAGGTCTCCGTAAGCCAAACCAGTCCAGCATTGGAACTTAAATAAATCTGCTGCCTGTCTGATCTTTGGAGTAGCTATTGTAATATGCATCAGCCTATCCAATTCTTGTTCAGTCAAATGTACTAGTTCTTTTGGCTTGGACCTTTTAAGTTTATACCCTTGAATGATGTTTTTGCTTGTAAACTCGTATAGATGGGCATAATTAATCACCTGCTTCAGTTGCGATATTACTCTTCTTGCATGATCGTAAGATACTCCTCTGTCATAAAGAAAATATCGCTCCATCTGGTCAATGAATTTTAGATTCACATCATCTAGTTTGATGTCTTTCTTACCAGTAGCCATTAGGTACTTGATAAGGTTCTTATTTCTTATTTCATATGTCCGGTAAGTAGAGGGTCTTATATCTTTCCTTACCTTCCTTTTTTCTTCTCTGAGAAACATATCGGCAACTTCCAGGAGCCGTAACTGCTTTGATTGTAGGTGGTTAGTTCTCATCTCTTAGCTCCTCCTGCAGCTTCTGAATACGATGTAAATGTTGCGTCAAAGATATGATATGAAAAGAAAAAGTGATTTTATCTCTTTTGCATAACTTACGATATGCGATAGAATTCTGATAGGCGTTAGCTGCTCTAAATATGCTAAGAGCTACTTTTTCAGCTTCGTCGCTGAACTCAAAAGACTCAAGTAGGCTTTTTGTCCTTGCTTGATTCTTGAGAAATTTTTTTAATATTGTACTCATGGTAATTTTGTTTTGGCATAGTTATCCTGTCAAGGCATTCAAACTGCCAGTGAAACATCAAAAGGGGGACTGGGCCTGCAAAACCTTTCCCCTTTTATTTTAATAGGTCTTTTTTCAAGGCTTCATCAATTTCAGACCTCCGCAAGTAGCTTTTTGCTCCTATCCGGTAGATCTTCAACTGGCCTTTGTTGACCAGTTTATAATAAAGCCCTTCTTTAATTTTAAAGGATTTAAGGAATTCTTCTTTAGGGATGTACTCCGCCAACGGATCTGTTTCCTGACGTATGATCTCAGAGAGTACATGTTTTAGTTCCTTTTTTAGTGATGCGTTAAAATCCCCCATGGGAAAGAAGAATCCTGGTACTTGAGGGGGAGAGTTTTGATTAGGGTTCATAGAAATGTGATTATGGTAAAACTATGAACCAAATATAAACAACTGTGAAGTTAAAAAAAAATAACTTCACAAAACTTAAGATAAATATGCAGCCTTCCTTTTCTGAAACTCAGATTTATAATATGAAATAAAATTCATTAGCTCAGATAAAGAAGCCTCGTCAAATTGATTATTTGGTAAATTATCAATGATTGCCTTCCTAAATTGGACGAAATCAAAAGTTGAAAAGACATGGTAACAAGAGAGATCCCACATAAAATTATTTTTACCTGTACCCTTTAAATAAGATTCACTGTATTTAAAATACAGTTCAAGTGCATGATCCGATAAAGCAGGAGTGTAATGCTCAAAGATTGCAAAGTAGGGCGAATCTGGATAAATAACTTTTCTCAAAGTGGTGTATATCCAAGAGAAAACATCTTCCCAGTTTATAAGGTAATCCAAATCCTTATAATCATTTAGATTTAGAAATCTACGAAAAGTCTCTTTGTTAGTATCTTCTACAAAGCAGTAGAATGATTGAGTGTATAGTTCATAGACTTTTAAAAAATTATGAATATTAAATTCTTTTCTTGAAGCTACATCTAATAGTAAAAAATCAACTAAACACTTATTGTAATAGATATATTTGGATAGTCCTGAAGTAGTATCTTGAGAATAAACAGAAAATTCATCTTCAGAATAATAATCACTTATCCAAAGTAAATCATTGTGGTTAAAATCAAAACTTGACCGTGCTTTGAACTGAGTTCTTTGCCTGTTTGCAATAACTTCAATGTAAAGCGGGTACTTTTCAACGTTATTTTGTACTTGAGGCTTTAATCTCCTATTTAGGTAAAATTTAGTAGTTATTTTTCCCATAAGTTCAGCACAAGGTACTAAATGCAAAAAAGGCCTCCATAAGTGAATATGAAGGCCTCAAATGCTTGGTTTAAAGAGATGTGAACCCGCTGGGGCTCGAACCCAGGACCCACGCCTTAAAAGGGCGTTGCTCTACCAGCTGAGCTACAGATTCAATACTTTTGATTTTTTGGAGCGTTTCTCCGTAATTGCGATGCAAAGTTAAAAGGCAAAGATGAAAATCCAAAGACCATCAAGCAAAATTGCCCTTGTATTTACACTATGTATTTTTAACGCTTTCTGTGTCGAAAATGTTTATGCACAACAGCAAAATGGCAGTCGTCTTCAGCGAGCTGATTCGCTTTTTGCTGAGCAGCAATACACAGAATCCCTGATGCTCTATGAGCAGCTCTACCAGGAGATAGAAGTAGCTTCACCGGCAATGTTACTGCGCATGGCATTCATTCAGGAAGGGCTCGGTGAGTACAGCCAGTCCCTTTATTATCTGAATGAATACTACCTGATAACGTTTGATGAAGACGTATTGTCTAAAATCACTAGCCTCTCGAAGGAACATAAATTACAAGGCTATGAATTTTCTGATGTTGACTATATACGGGGTTTTCTGAAGCAGTACCAATATTACTTCATTTATCTGCTCATCGCCCTGGCTATGGCAGGAATGGCCTACCATGTGCTCAAAGCCAGTAGCGATACGTCCAGGCCCTATGGGTTTGGCGTGAGTTACCTACTTATACTTTCACTTCTTTTTTACCTGACAAACTTTTCTGCCCTGCCCGACTACGGTATTATCGTAGATAGTAATACGTATCTGATGACAGCCCCTTCGGCAGGCTCTGACGTGCTGAGTGTAGTTCCCGAAGGCCACCGTGTACGGGTAGCGGGCTGGGAAGATGTATGGGCCAGGATAGAGTGGGGTGGGCAGACAGCATACGTCCGCCAAGATAATTTACGTCTGCTCAAGCAGTAAAATTCCACCCCGCTTGTCTATTTTCCTCACGCTGTAATAGCTTTTGAACTTTATTTTGCGTATTATCTTTAAGTTTATGATACTGTTTCGTTTACCAAATATATCTGAATGATAGAAAACCTTTCAAAGGAAAAACGCAAAGAAACTGCAATACTGGTAGCGCTTATTCACCAAGATCAGGCCGAGTACAAAGTCCAGGAGTATTTGGACGAACTTGCTTTTCTGGCGGAAACCTCCGGAGCTCATACCGACAAAAAGTTTACCCAAAAACTGGAAAAGCCGGACGTAACTTATTTTGTTGGTAAAGGTAAGCTGGACGAGATAAAAGCTTATGTGCAAAAGCACAAAATTGATATGGTCATTTTTGACGATGACCTCTCGCCTTCGCAGGTTCGTAATATAGAAAAGCGGCTTAAGTGTAAGATTCTGGACCGAAGCTTGCTAATCCTCAATATCTTCTCTTTACGGGCGAAAACGGCCCAGGCAAAGTCGCAGGTAGAACTAGCCCAATACCAGTATATTCTGCCCCGGCTGACCCGGATGTGGACACACCTTTCCAAGCAGAAGGGGGGTATTGGTATGAGAGGACCCGGTGAGAAAGAGCTTGAAACTGATCGCCGTATCGTGCGTGATAAAATCGCGCTTTACAACAAAAAGCTTGATAAGATTGACAAACAAAACGCTACCCGCCGTAAATCAAGGAAAAAAGTGGTTAGGGTCGCCCTGGTAGGATATACGAATGTTGGTAAGTCTACCCTGATGCGTCTGCTGGCTAAGTCAGATGTGTTTGCTGAGGATAAACTCTTCGCTACGGTAGACTCTACCGTACGAAAGGTCGTCATCAATCGTATTCCTTTCCTGCTTACGGATACTGTTGGTTTTATCAGGAAGCTTCCCCATACTCTGATAGAGTGCTTTAAGTCTACACTGGACGAGATACGCGAGGCAGATGTGTTACTACACGTTGTAGATGCATCACATCCTTCTTTCGAGGAGCAAATTAGCGTAGTAAAAAATACGCTGGCTGAGCTTGGCGCCGGTGATAAGCCAACGCTGTTGGTCTTTAACAAAGTAGATAAGTTGGTGAAAGCAGCTGACTTTTCTGAAAATGACTACCATGGAGATGGTCACCATGACAATGGTCACCATGATAATGGACAGAGTGAAATCATGGATGCAGAAGAGATAGATTATCATCCTAAGCTGACCTTAGAGCAGCTTGAGTCTACTTATATGGGAAAAGGCGATCAGGACGCTATATTTATATCGGCGGTAGACAAGCTTAACATTGATAAGTTCAGACAAGCCATCTACGAAAAAGTAGCCGATAAATACTTTACTATTTACCCTAACTTTGTCAACAACAGCGTGCACTATTGATGCCTCGATTTTGAAATAACGACAATAAAGGGCTGGTTTTTTGAAATCAGCTTTTTTTGGTTTGTCAAAAACAAGTCTACATTCTTTTGCTAATAACTAAGATGGTAAGACTGAATCACAAACTACAAGTACGAAAAAGACCCCACTGCTTTTGGTAGATAGGTTTAGTAGCTGCCCATATATTTCCTAATGCCCCACTCAGTACTTACCAGCAAAAGCAGTACAAAGAATAGCCACTTCAGATTGATGATAGGCAGATAGGCCTCACTTGTGTAAATTTTACCCTTGGCGTCCTGAGTGCGAAGCTGTGATACCATATTCTCGGCTTCGTCTTTGCTAAAAAAAACACCACCCGAACTCGCTGACAGATCACGTAATAACTGGTGGTTAGCTGTCAAATTGAGGGTTTCAATCTGTAGGCTTTGTACAGTAAACTCTCCGGTACTACTCATGGGGTCACCATCAAGATCTATGTTGGCCTCGTACTGGTAAATACCCTCCGGCAGGTTACTGATGCGGTAACGTGTGTTACTTTCACTGGTGATATAGCTGTAGTTACGGCTTTGACCTTCTTCATCGGTAAGTTTCAGTGAGACTTCATAGCCGAAGATTTCTTCGTAAATCTCATTATATATTTCAGTTTCAAAGACCACCGGTTCAGTATCTTCAAAGACATCTTTCTCCGGATATACCTTGAAGCGCCTTTTATCTTCTTTGGCCGAAAGGTACTGCGTAAGTTTGCCCAACAGTGCATCAAAAGCCTGTGTGTTGTCGTTCTTGGCATATTCCTGAAGTCGCCATTGCCAGAGGCCCTCGCCCAGCATGATCGCTGTCTTACGATCTTCTACCTCGCCGACTACCAGCAGTGGTTTGCTGGTTTCTACCGAGCCTACCTTTTGATACAGAAGTATCTGTGGATTGTTTTGAAGTTCTATTCTGCCAAAAGGAACGTTAAGGGGTAGCAAGTCTTCCAGTACTGCTTGCCGGTTACCTTCCAACTGAAAACCGCCGAAAGCACTGTTATACACCGCTCTCACAGCGTCCGTATCATTATTGACGCTGCTGATATTGAGTATCTGGTTATTACGGCTCAGTGCAGAGAGGTCAGTCTGACTGCCCACAATGATCAGGGATGCATTTGTGTTTTCCAGATACTGGCTAACCACAGCGTTATCAGCTCCAGTACTCGGTAACTGATGAAAGATGACCAGGTCGTATTTCACGCTGGCCAGTTGTTGGGTACTTACTTTATCTACACTCAAAATTACGCTGGTGAGTTCGTAGTTTTTATTGACTTCAATGGCCGACCTCAATGCCTTGATATCTGGATGGGGAGCAGCTGCTAACAGTAGAATGTTTTCTTTACCCTCAATGATTTCCACATACGCCTGGCTGGTATTATTATTTTCGGTAAACTCCTCTTCCAGGGGCTGTATGTCGACCTCATATCGTTGCATCCCCTCCTCCTGGGCGTCCAGCAGAAATTCTACGGTATTTACATCTCTTGCCTGACCAAAACGCACCAGTTCACTACCAACGACCCTGCCCCGGTTGGTGATATTCACGTTTACCGCCTGTCCTTCAAATCCGGTGTTGGCAATTTCTACTACCATAGGAAATTTATTCCCCTGATAAGCGATTTTGTTGTAGTAGACATTCTGAATATTGATATCCTTTTTGGGAATCGTGTCACCGAGTCCTATGGTATTGACCCGAAAACTGTAGGGTTGGTATGACGGCGATATGCCTTGGTTGTAAATTCCATCCGAGAAGAGCAATACAGATGCCAGGTTACGGCCTTCGTAGTCTGATGCAATGCTTTTAAGTAGTTGGCTAATGTCACTACTGGTATGGCTGAAGTTTACAGAATCTATGGTCTGCAAACCTTCATAGGTACGGAAATCCACCGTGTATTCATTATCCTCTAGAGTAGCAGCCGTAGTTTCTATTATGCCTTTGAGCGATTGTAGCGTACTACTGTCCTCAACTGCGGAAATCGAGGCGGAGTTGTCTATCGCGAACACGACAACAGGCTCTTCCAGCGTATTTTTGATCTGTTTGATAAAAGGACCCACCAGCAACAAACACAACAGGCTTACGAGCACAAACCGAAATCCGGTCAGCAGGTAGTTGACCGTCTTTCCCCATGAGGGATTCCTGAATCCCCTGTTTTTGACATACAGCAGCAGAGCATAGACGGCACCTGCTAGCAGGCAGGGAATCAGTAACCAGGGCGAGTTTTCAAAAAGAAGTTGTACTTGTTGCATGTGATGCTGTTAGCTTTATGTAAGCATTCCCCCGTCCACTTGTAGTACCTGGCCGGTGATGTAAGCAGACATATTGGACCCTAGAAAAACCGCACATTCCGCAACATCTACCGGGGTACCACCTCTTTTGAGAGGAATACCTTCTCTCCAACTTTGTACGGTCTTTTCGTCTAATTTGGCCGTCATTTCTGTTTCAATGAAGCCGGGAGCAATGGCATTAGAACGTATATTTCTGGATCCTAATTCCAATGCTACTGATTTGGTAAAACCAATAATTCCCGCCTTGGAAGCTGCGTAATTACTCTGTCCGGCATTACCTTTAAGACCTACTACGGAGGTCATATTGATGACCGAGCCGCTTTTTTGCTTCATAAAAGTACGAGTAGCGGCTTTTACGGTATTAAAAACTGACTTCAGGTTTACGTTGATCACATTGTCCCACATTTCTTCATTCATCCGCATCAGCAAGTTATCTCGGGTAATACCCGCATTGTTGACTAGGATATCCAAAGATCCGAAGTCAGTGACCATATCGTTAATCAACTGTTCAGCCGCACTGAACTCGGAGGCGTCTGAGCGGTACCCCTTAACTTTAACGCCCAGTGCCTGCAGTTCGTTAACCAGCGATTCGCCCTGCTCTACGCTGGAAAGATACGTAAAGGCGACATTGGCGCCGTGTTCAGCATATTTGATGGCAATGGCTCTTCCTATTCCTTTGGAAGCACCGGTGATAAGTGCGTTTTTTCCTGTTAACAATTTCATAGGTTTACTTTATCTAGGTTGCATGCACAAACATAACTAATTCCTCGGCGAATCGCATCTTAGAAGTTGGTGGCCGGATCATCTAAAATAAAAAAGCCATTCGAGTGATCGAATGGCCTATCAAGTGTGTAGTGTAAAAAAGTCAGAGTTGCACGTTTACCTCAGGCGTGGTAGAGTAGAGCACCTTCAGGGCGTTGGCATTTCTGAGCTCCTGTTGTACATCAGAAACAATACCCATCTTGGCTTCCCTGTCTACTTTGAGGGCCATAGTTATCTGCTCTCTTTCGCCCTCACTCAATTTATCTTTCTCCTGATTTACAAACTGTACAACACCATCAGGCTCAATAAGCACGTCGTTGACCTGAATTCTTGGCTCAGATCCATACTTATCGGTCTCTCTGGGCTTACCGATATAAATGTAGCTTACCAAAGACTTTTTCTCCATTTTCTTCAACTGCTCTGCCCGGGGAATGCGCTGCATCACTAGCAGATCAGTTTCTCTAAGCACGGTAGTTACCATGAAGAAGAAGAGCAGCATGAAGATAATATCCGGAAGTGCCGAAGTAGGAATATCCTGACTTGACTCGGTTTTTTTCTTGAACTTTGGCATTAATTACCTCCCGCTTTACTAGGTTCTGCAATTGAGATAGCCATAGGTATCTCTTTTTTCAGATCGTCATAACGATCCTTCATACTGGGCTCAGCGTTGTTGATATCTCGAACCTGCTCAGCAGTAACACCTAACTGAGAAGCATATATCTCATAGTATGCGCCCTGAAGCTCGTCCAGTACCTGCGTATACATTTCGTAGCTGGTCCCGCGGTCGGTCTTATAAGAAACCACAGCATCAGTAGGGCTCTCGGAAAGTTGCGGATTTTGTCCATAGTTGAGTACAAAGTCCTTTACTTTTTCCCTAAGTCTCCCGACATCATCCATAGGCTCACCTTCTACCAGCATTCTATCCTGGGAGTTGATCAGTACCTTAAAGATATTACGCTCATTAAACTTAACCTCAGGGGGTGGATCGTTAGGATCCTGCTTAGGCGGGAGCCTGATGGCCAGACCTTTGTCAGTAGCGATAGTCGTAGTTACCAGGAAGAATATAAGCAGAAGGAAGGCAATGTCAGCCATTGAGCCGGCATTCACTTCTGATGCACCTCTTTTCTTTCTAGCCATATTACTTAAAAATTTTAGTGACTTCAGTAAAAACAATGCTTACGAGGGCTAGCCCGATCAATAGATACATTGTAATCAGGGCTCCTCCGATAAACTGTGATGATGATTCCGTAATACCAAATTTGGTGTATACCGTAGTAACTTCATTGTTAGAAATAGAGTAACCAATGAAGAATACGATCGCAATAGCAACCAGCCCTACCAGTGTTCCTAACAGTGACTTGGGGTTAGACAAGGCATTGATCAGAGGAAGAACGATGGCCAGGATGATACCTAAGCCAGCCAGTGTGTAGGCGGCGTACAGTCCGTATGTTGAAACAAAATCTGCCATACTAAATTGATTCCTAGGTTAGTGAGTTGAAATTAAATTACTTCTCGATCTTAGCACTTGTTTCACTGGCAGCAAGCTTATGCTTAACCAGCAGGTCAACCAGTGCGATGGAAGCATCTTCCATAGAATTAACTAAGCCATCAATTTTTGACACGCAGTAGTTGTAGAATAACTGAAGAATAATAGCGACGATCAAACCAGCAACCGTTGTTAGGAGTGCTACCTTAATACCCCCAGCCACAAGAGAAGGAGAGATATCACCAGCCGCCTCAATGGCGTCAAATGCACCGATCATACCGATTACTGTACCCATAAAGCCAAGCATAGGAGCAATTGCGATAAAGAGTGAGATCCAAACCAATCCTTTTTCCAGACGGCCCATCTCTACGGATCCGTAAGAGATAATAGATTTCTCTACCATGTCAATACCTTCTGACATACGCATCAGTCCCTGTGTAAAGATAGAAGCTACAGGTCCGCGAGTGTTTCTGGTTACGTCTTTAGCCGCTTCTACTCCACCACTATTCAGAGCATCTTCTACGTTCGTTAACAGTTTCTTGGTGTTGGTAGTCGCCATGTTAAGTGTGATAATACGCTCAATGGCGATAGCCAGACCGAGTATTAGACAGATTAACACAGGAGACATGAATTTCCAGTCACCCTCGATAAACTTCTCCTTAACTGCCTGGTGGAAAGTCTGCTCTTCAGCCATGTCATCAATTAGATCCTCATCAGCAGGTGTAGCGGCTTCAACTTCGGCTGCCTCTTCCATAGCAGCAGTATCTTCGGCTGCCACTTCGGTGGTGTCAGCATCCATTTGATCTTGGGCTACGAGCAATGATGAACCACTGAAGGTCAGGATGCCAGTTACTAATAATAGAGTGAATAATTTTTTCATAACGTGTTTAGTAGTCTGTAGTGATAAATTTAAAGATTATTGGTTTAGGATAAAGTAAGATACTCAAGATACGGCGGAGAGGGCGGGATTCGAACCCGCGGTACCCCGGTAAGGGCACACTCACTTTCCAGGCGAGCACCTTCGACCGCTCGGTCACCTCTCCAAGAATATGTACAGTTTATCCAAAAATGTAATTTTTTTAAACAAGGCATTAGCTACAAATAAATCAATAATATATGCTATATGCAAGTTTTGGGAACAAATCGTATGTAAAATTAGGCTTAGACAATATTTAGTTAATATGAAGCAACTTTGGCTTACCTTTTGTCACGAATTTAACATCATCTGTTTAGATAAATGTTAATAGAAAATTAGATCTTGATTAAAATTAATAAAAATTAAGCGATTTATTACAAGTCCTGCCCGGTACTTGCAAAAATTTTCTTCAAAACGAATAGGATTTTAGTAAGTTTCACCGCAAATGGGCTGAGGGAGTAACTGCTTTAGCACTTCTCTATCCTCTTCTTTTCCCAGCAAATACATCATCTTGGTAACGGCTGCCTCGGTTGTCATGTCTTTGCCACTGATTACACCAATATCTTCCAGGCTCTTACTGGTTTTGTAGCGGCCTTGTATCACTCGCCCCCCGCTGCACTGCGAAATGTTCATGATAATCACGCCCCGGTCTATAGCGTCGGCCAGGCTATCTAGCAAAAAGTTATTGGTCGGGGCATTGCCTGAGCCGAAGGTTTCCAGTACCACGCCTTTGATATCTGGTATTTGCAGGAAACTCTCCACGACTCTTCGGCTGATGCCAGGAAATAATTTAAGAATGGCCACATTGGAGTCCAGCCGTTTATGGTAGACAAGTTTTCGCCTGGTATCGTAAGAACGAATGGCCGAGGTATTATAGTCAATCATAACGCCTGCCTCGGCCAGCAAAGGATAATTCTCTGACTCAAAGGCATCAAAATGGATACTCTGCCGTTTACTGCTGCGATTCCCCCTCAGCAGCAGGTTACCGAAGTAAATGCAGACCTCTGGCACTGCTGGCTTGCCATCCTTCTTCTCGCTGGCGATCTCCAGGGCTGTAATAAAGTTTTCGTGAGCATCCGACCTTTTAGAGCCTATAGGTAGCTGCGCCCCAGTAAAGATGACCGGTTTATTGAGACCTTCCAGCATAAAGCTCAGGGCAGAAGCACTGTAAGCCATTGTATCTGTACCGTGTACGACCACAAAGCCGTCGTAAAGACGGTAATTTTCATGGATAATGTACGCCATATCCACCCAGTGATCCGGCCGGATGTCGGCGGAGTCCACTAGCTTGGGAAAAGAGATCACCGTCACGTGTATGTTAAATTCCTGGATGGAAGGCACCTTCTCCACGATGCGGGAAAAGTTGAAAGGGACGAGTGCACCGTGCTCATCGTAAGACATGCCCAGCGTACCGCCGGTGTAAATGATCAGTACGGCAGTTTTGGGTTTTCTCGGCGAAGCCGTATTGATGTTTACTATTTTATAATTTTCTCTTTCCATGATCCAACTGATGACAGCCTCCGGCTATTATTTATCTTCACTAAATAATGTGGAAGCGTTTTTAGTGGTTATCCCGGCAATTTCTTCCACATCGATTTTGTAGTACTCAGCTATTTTTTGAGCGATGAGCGGAATGTAAGTCGGCTCGTTGCGCTTCCCCCGGTTCGGTACCGGTGCCAGATAGGGGCTGTCAGTTTCCAGCACAATCTGATCAAACGGTAACTGAGGAATAACCTTATCCATGCCTCCATTTTTGAAAGTGGAAACGCCTCCCAGCCCCACGTAAAAACCTACGTTTTTGATACGCTCAGCTTCCTCGGCATTGCCGGTAAAACAGTGGAAAACACCTCTGAGCCGTTCGTCATGTAATTCTTCCACAATCTGGATACTGTCGTCAAATGAGTCCCGGGTGTGGATGACAATCGGGAGGTCGTGCTTTTTGGCCCAGCCGACCTGTATACGAAAGGCCTCCTGTTGCTGCTCCGCAAAGCTGGTATCCCAGTAGTAGTCCAGCCCGATCTCCCCGACTGCCGCAAACCGGCGGCGGTTCAGCCACTCTTCTGCAATATAAAGTTCTTTTTCAAAGTTTTTCTTGACCGATGAAGGATGCAGCCCCATCATGGCAATGCATTGTCCGGGGTATTGGTATTCCAATTCCAACATTCCATCAATGGAGGTATGGTCAATATTGGGCATGTAGATATGCGCTACTCCCTCCTGCTGGCTTTTTTCCAGTACCTCAGCAATATCGTCTTTGAATTGGCTATCGTAAATATGAGCGTGTGTGTCTATGAATTTCATGCCAAATAATATGATTAATGAAGATATAGTATTGTAGCAAACGAAGATTTCGCCGCAAACCAATAGAGTAAAAACAGTATATTCAAAATTATGAGGAGATTCTTCTCAGAAAACGTTAATACCGACGACCTTTCCAGTAAGTACGGAAGGGCAGGTAATAGACAGCAATGGTTAGCAGCGTAAGTACAGCCGCGTACAGGTCGTACAACAAAAGGTAGCCGTAGAGTATGTGGCGGTATTTTTTGCGCATACTGATCTTATGAGCTACCTGGCCGATGAAAAAACTTTGCAACCCCATCTTAAGCAGCCCTAGTCCCAGGGCTATATACAAGTAGTAGAAGCAGAGGAAAATCAGTGCGGGATAAAATAATGCCTGCACGAAGAGAATGGCAGTAATCGTCCAGGGCAGGCGCACGGCTCCGTGCATCCAGCGTCGCCGTTGCTGCAGCAGCTCACGCCACGAACGCATGGGCCGGGTAAAAGCAGTCACCTGTGATGCTACAACATTTCGGTGAGGATAACCACATTGCGATATTGCCTGCAATATCTGAAAGTCTTCTGTAATAGAGAAGGGCAGGGCCTCGTAGCCTCCGGTAGCGCGATAGGCAGTGCGGTACAGTAGCTGGTTGTTACCCATCGTAGCAATGGGCATGCCCCAGTCGCTGGCTACTTTCACCATGCCCAGGGCAAATAGCCAGTCAATACGTTGCAGTTGTCCCCACACGCTACGGCCACCTACCAGGGTAATCCCAGTAACGACTCCCACCTTGCCGAATCTGGGTGTGGCTTGCCAGTGTTGTACCATGGCCCTCATCCAGAAAGGTTGTACCTGCATATCGGCATCGGTAACCAGCAGTAGGTCAGCCACGGGTTTAGCTTGCTCTACCGCTTTGACTAGGTGAGCCAAAACATTGGCTTTGGCCCGGGCATCGCCGAGTCTTTCTGTTACATCTACCACCCGGATGTTGGGATACTGCTCAGCATACCTACGGGCAATCTCCAGCGTTCGGTCTTCCGAAGCATCGTTGCCAATCCAGATGGTGAACTGATCTTCAGGGTAATCTGAGGCCAGCAGACTCTCCAGGCAGCTGGTCAACAGTTTTTCTTCATTGCGAACGGCCAGTAGTATAGCTACCGCAGGTGTTACGCTCAGGGACGGCCGGGGCAGCGGTTGCAGTTCGGGGTGTACATCTTTTGGTGCTTGCAGGTCAGTGCCTTTGATATACTTTCTGAAGTTGAACTTCCAGAAAAGAATCAGCAGTAGGTCTGCCACAATGGTGGCAGCAGTTGCAAATGTAAGTAGATAAGTCAAATTGTAGAAAACTCGTATCCTGATGAAGCAAAATGATCTAAGTAACGGGGTAGTACATACGCTAAATTAGCAACCGCCTTATAACTGTCGTGAAAAATAATAATAGTACCGGATGTACTGTGGCTGATACTTTTCTTAAGACAATCTTTGGCCGGAAAATTTTTGTCAAAATCACCGGAAAGAATATCCCACATGATGATCCGGTACTGCTGCTGCAGCTTTCGCAATTGTCGGATGCTGATCCTGCCGTAGGGGGGTCTGAAAAGACGGTCAGGTAGCGAGTCATGGTGCCGCTGTGCCAGGGTCGCTTCGCACCGGGATACATCCTCAAGGTAAGTGGCCGTTGAAGTTTTCCAGCCGTTCAGATGATGGTGGGTATGGTTACCAACCCGGTGTCCGGCTTCCACTACCTGCCGAAAAATAGTCGGATGCCGCTCTACATTTTCACCCACGCAGAAAAAGGTAGCCTTGGCCTGGTAAGATGCCAGGGCATCCAGTATGAAGGGCGTTACTTCCGGAACAGGGCCGTCGTCAAAAGTGAGATAAATACTTTTGACTTGAGCACTACGGAGATCCCATACCAGGCTGGGGAAGAGGTGTTTGAATAGGGGCGGCGTTTTCAGAAAATTCATGCTGACCCTTTGGTTATTGTGTCACAAGTTTACTAAGCTTGGTATTGACCATAACCGAAAGGAAGGTGACATCATCGTGATGTTCGTCACCCTCACTGAAGTTGTCCAGTTCCTTAAACAGAGCACGGTGAATGTCTGGTAACTCCAGGTCACTGTGTTTCTGCAAAAATTGCTGTAGTCTTTCCAGCCCGTATTCTTCCTCCTGGTGATTAAAAGTTTCGGTAAGCCCGTCGGTGTAGGCAAAGAGGGTAAAATCATCCACGTCAGTGATTTCTCCCACATTGAGGAAAGGCAAGGGGTGAAAGCTGCCCAGCATAACTGAGCCTTTTTCCAGTAAATGAACGTCCTTATTGGCACGAATCAGTACCGGCGGTATATGGCCGGCATTTACGTAATGCAGGTTGTGCTGCTCCTGATCATAAATGGCGACAAAGAAGGTGATGAAATTTTCTCCATTGGCACTCTGCATGACCTGGTAGTTGAGCTCAGAGATAATCTCACTGAGGTTCATGGTCTGGCGTACAATCGTACGTAATGCTGCCTGAAAGTTAGACATCAGGATGGCCGCTGGCACACCTTTGCCCGAGACGTCGGCAACGCAGATCAGGAAATGGTTGACCGTAAGCCGGATAAAATCGTAGTAATCGCCGCCTACCGAGTGGTGTGGCATGTAGCTGGCTTCTACCTGCAGTCCGCTTTCCCGGGGGAGTTGATTAGGAAAAAGAAACTGCTGCACCTGCTGGGCAATTTCCATCTCTTTACGCATGGCTTCCTGGGCCAGCTGGCGTCGGGCTAATTTCTTATTTTCTATCGCTACGATGATAATGTTACTAAGCGCCTGGATAAAGGTAGTGCCAATTTCAGTTGGCTGGCCCTCAATCTCCTTTTGCAGGCCACCAACAAATACCAGGGCCAGCATGCGCTTTTTGTGAGATACCGGAATGGCAATATCAAACACATCAAAAAAGCCCGGGTCTTCCAGTTCTTCTACCTGGGTAATTTCAGTGATAGGTAGAAAATGCTCGTTGAGCATGATGTTGGTAAAGCTGATTTCGGTCCCGAAGTTAGTTTTACACTCCCACAGATAACCGCTCTCTTCCTCCTCATTCAATACGTAAAGCGCTAGTTTCTGAATGTTCAGATTGGCCCGAAGTGTAAAGTTGAAAATCTTGTAGAGAGATTCTTCGGGAAGGTTATTGTTGATGGACTGGGTTACCTCTAGTAGTGAGTTGAGCTCCAGTTCCTTAAGCTCGTACTGGGTTTTAAGTATTGTGTTTACATCCATGTATCCTCCGCAGAAAATCCTCCAGCATCCGCCATTGCCTTTGATTGGTTATAAAAATGGTCTTACATATTACAAAATTAACATTTTAGCCTTAAAAGTAAATCTTACTTTGCTGAAAGAGCCGACTGCAGGGTATCAATCCCTGTTTGTGTTCGCTCCTGCGACAGTAGTGTTCTCTGGCGGACACCTTGGCCTGAGGATAATTTTTATAAAATACTGACTTTCAGTTTTTTATGTTTTTGGCATACGCTTGGCAAATGTATTGGTAACAACGTTAACATTTTAATTAACCCAAAAATAAAAAGTCATGAAATTAGCAATCAGAACATTAATCATCGCCATAGTAGCCGTATCTGTGAATGTCACCGCTTTTGCCGCCGGGAACGTAGACAAAACCGTAAAAGAAGCGCGGGCAGCTGTAGAAGCTGCCAGCCCGGACGACTGGCACACTTACGCGAAAGCTGCTGAGCTGTGTATTGCCAAAGGCGTCAATATGAAAGAAGCTGCCAGGTGGATCAAGCGTTCAGTGGAGATACGCGAGACTGTTTACAACATGAAAGTACTGGGTAACTACTACGCGGCTAATCGTCTGCCCAAAAAAGCGGTTGAAGCCTACAGTAAAAGTATCCGTATCGGAAAACTAACTGACAACAACTACGGCGATAAGGAAACACAGGATAAAATTGTCTCTCTAGTAAAGCAAATAGGTTAAGTTTATTGGTAAGCAACTAGGTCAGAAAGGGCTCCTTCGGGAGCTTTTTTTGTTTTCGTGGTAGAGAGAATAGCATACTACTTCCGATCAGGCAGGCTTTTCTATACCTACCGCTTCTATTTTGCCCTGAACCAGGCGGACATACCTGCCTAGTAGCGAGGTGTCAACATCCGGTATAATGGCTGAAGGTTTATTTAGCTCTCTCAGGAGAGTGGCTCCGTGCGAAAGTTTACCCCCACTGCGGGCTATCACCGCCCTGGCCTGTACAAAACGATCATAGTCACCGGCTTTCAGCGTATCAAACAACAGGATGTCTTTTCCCAGCACACCTTCGGCCTTACCCGGATAAATCACGAAGCCCTGCCTCTGTGCGTCCAGTGATTCCCCATCCTGCCAGAAAGTACCCTGCCTGCTGCGTTCGTAAGCATGAGGCTTAAGCCAGTCACTCGCGGCGAGCGCAAAGTGCAAACGGTAAAAGAGGCGCATGTTGTTGTCCCGAAACCATTCCCTTACTTCGGTGTAGTAAGCCCTCAGGCCGGGGAAGCCGATGCGGTGAAGCAGCCGGATCAGTGCGGGCCAATGTGGCAGTGACTGTAAAGGAACATCTGCGCCCGGTTGTCGAGGGGTAGCAGGGTCGCTCTCGTAGGGCAGGCGATGCGGACTGCGTTGATGTTCATATTCCCGGTAAACGGTACTACGGCTGCCCAGCCAGGCCCCTCCGGCACTGGAGATGGCTGCGTTGATAATAATGTTACTCTGTACGATGAAAACATAGTACCGGCAGAGCCACCGTACCAGTTGCTCAGCCTGATCCTGCTCGTCAGCTATCGTTTCCAATTGGCTGAATTCCCGCTCAAACTGCTGTAGTCCGCTTTCAACCTGTGGGAGATAAGCTCGGCTTTTCCACAGCATTTTTAGAAAAACTGGCACGCTGTGCAGAAAATGGACCAGGCGAAAAGGTACCGGGGGCAGTGCCCCACCGATCTCACGGGCGATCAACCGGGAGGGCAGCCCCCAGTCGTGAAATCGGGAGAGAAAATTATCCATATTGATGTAGGATGCGCCTTCGTAGGGTACGGTGAATGGTTCAGCGTCTTCCAGGCTGCGACCGTCCCATAGACTGTAGGCGCGGCTGATGCTGAGCGCCGCCCGTTGCTGTGCATACTCCATGATGCGGCTTACCCGTGTGGGCAGTAACTCGTCTATGTTGGCCGAAGTAAGGCAGCGTCGCCAGGCGTAGGCAGTTACCGGCCGGGTCTGTAGCAGGTAAAATTGACTCCCATCCCAGGCCCATTCTATATCAGCAGGCATGTAATGAAATACCGCGATGCACTTTTTCAAAAACTGATTGAGCCTTTTCTCAGGAAAATCTGCCGGGAGGCGGTGTGCAGTAGGTTTCCAGGGGCAGTCCATTTTGGTCAGTGTAAAACGTATAGGTTCTACCGTGCCGCCAACTAGTTTTTCCAGATCCCCGGCTACCATTTCCACCTCGGCAGCTACATTTCTTACAAACGCTACCCCAGCGTAGCGAGCCTCTACAAATTGCTGAACAACCACTTCTTCTACTTCTTCTAGCAAGGCTTGTGTCTTGGCAGCAACCTCTTCTTTAGGAATACGAATGTAAGTGTTGTAACGGCCCGCCTGTGACTGATCAGCGCTGTCTTCGTCAGCTGCCGAAGAGCGTACCGCAAAAAGAGTTGTACTCGAAAATGGCTGAAGAAAGTTCTCCAGCGTGATCCGGCTATCACCTGCCTGTAGCGTGAGAAAAGCCGGTACGTTCAGACCGGCGAGAGAAGCCAGTTGCAGCCTGCCGCCTTTCGTGTGGGCGTTTATACTATGGGTAGCCTCAAGCCAGCGTTTTCCGGTGAGTCTTGTTTCCAGGGAGGAGGCAAACTCCCGAGGATCGTCAATGTAGGGGTAATGCTCCCAGTGGTCGTGTACCGTAAGCTGTAACGGGGCTCGGCAGAGAATCGCTTCCCAGGCCGCTGCCTGCCTAAGCCCAAGTACGGCATCCCCTTTTCCCCAGATAATCTCTATGGGTGTGCTGATCCACTCAAAAAGGTTGAGGGCAACGTGAGGTTGGGTAAACCGGAAGTACGCTTCAAAGGCCCGGCATTGCCGGTATCCTTCGCCCATCCGCTGGTACTGCGCGTCTGTCCAGGGGCGAGAAGAAAACTTACCGGCAAAGAGGCGTGGATAGTTGCGTAAAAGAAAGAGAATCGTTTTGCGAATGGTAGGCAGGCCCATGATCTTGACGAAGCGGCGCTGCCACAAAAAAGCGCCTACCGGGGCCAGTAGCATTACCTTACTAAAGTGCCGGGGCCGACGTACCAACGCATGCAGTACGACCAGTGCATTGATACCTACTGCAAAAATGGGATGTCCGGCTTCGGTATCTTCCAGCAGGGCATCTGCCAGTTCGTCCAGACTGTGGTACCGGTCAGACGTATTACTACCCGAGCCGGGGAGTTCCAGGGGTACGGGTTGATGTTGGCTAAAATAAGGAAGACAGTCTTCCCACCAGGCACAGGTGCTGCCGTTACCGCTCAGCAGGTATATTTTGGGCTGCTTCATCTTGGATGAATGTTTTTCAGATGCTTAACGGTGGGTCTAAGGGATTGTTAAGAAAAATTCCCGTCATCTGTTTTATTTGCGCTTTACATGTTATCATTGGCTTTCTTTTTCAAATCACCACTATGAAACATTGCTTTACACTTTTACTCTTTCTTGTTGCAATAGTCAGTGTGGCCCGGGCACAGGAAAAGCACGCTCCCATGGTTCCTGGCTTTGGTGCTGTCTACGAAATTCCTGACGCAGATTTACAGCCCGATGCATCGCTGGAATACAAACTGGTTATGGATGTGACCGGTGGTCTGGCAGATCCTTCTGAGTTGAATCCCTCACTTTTCCGCATTGCCAGGACATTGAATCTGCATGTACTGGGGGGTGTGGCTAGGGAAAATATTAAGGCGGTAGCGGTGATTCACTCTAAAGCCACGCCTTCAGTGCTGAGCAGCCGGGCTTATCGCAAACACTTTGATGCGGACAATCCCAATACTGAGCTGATTAGCGCACTAGCCAATGCCGGGGTAGAAATTTACATCTGCGGACAGTCGCTTATCGCCCGGGGCTACGCAGAAGATAAGCTTCATCCTGATATCAAAAAGTCTATCTCGGCCATAACCATTCTTACGGAATACCAGCTCAAGGGCTACGCGTTGATGCCCTTCTAAGCAGTCAGTAAGTATGGCCGGTGAAGAATACTAAGTGATACGATTTGCCGTAACGCAGCGATGTGCAGGTCGTATTTACGAACTTACTTCTTCTGCCAGTAGCTTGTCCATCAGGATGTTAAAGTCTTCTACAAAACGCTCGTAGTAAATGCCGGTGCCAGGTCCGCTAAAGCCGGTGTGGATATTGCGAACTTGTCCGTTTTCATCAATGAAGATTGAGGTCGGGAAGGACATTACCCGGTTGAGCATCGGTAAGGTTTCGGCTGCTTTTTCTTTATCAGACACTCCGGCGATCAGGAAGTCGTAGCCGACGTCCAGTTTATCAATCATTTTCCTGACGCGGCTGCTGGCATAGTCAAAGTCATCCTTGCGCTCGTAAGCCAGCCCGATGATTTCCACATCCTCTTCTTGGTGGCGTCGATACCAGTCGGCGTAAAACTTAGTCTCGTCCATACAGTTGGGGCACCAGGTGCCAAAGAGCTGCACGATGACAACTTTACCCTGGTATTTTTCGTCGCTTAGCGAAACAGAATCCCCCTCCAGATTGGGAAAGGTAAATGCCAGTTGGTCGTAGCTCTCTTTCAGATAAGTGAGTTCGTTGGCGTCCGGCAGTTCAGCGTCAGGGTTTCTTTCTCCTGTAAAAGTAGTGTGGTAACGCTGTCCCGACCAGAAGTCACCCTGTAGCGAACCGTCCTCTTGCAACTGCAATTTAAAGAGGAATGCATGCTCACCGTCAAAAGCACTGAGCATCATGGTATTGCCTTCTACATTACCTTCTAGGTATCGGTAGTCGCCAGTTGTAGTAAGAAACGAGCCAGTCACCTGTTCGCCCTGCTGCTCGAAGGTCCCTACGGCCAGCAGTGAATCATCTTCAAAATTGACTTCCCATCTGCCATCAAAGTCTTCAGGTTTGGTAGCAGCGGTTTGTATGAAGCGATAGTCTTCGCCATACACTGCGCTGAAGGGCAGTCGGTAGCCTTCTGTATAATTTTTGATAAAAGCCCCTTCCAGCCGATCACCCTGTATGCGTGCTTCAATCTGGGTGTCGAAAAAGCTCATGGGCATCAGTAGTGAGTCGCCCTTAACCTGCACATCATCAATGAGCAGCCGCTCCTCTCCGTTGATCAGGTAGACTTCGTAGCTGCTACTATCTTTGCTGGTCGTCTCAAAGGTAAAGGGGAGTTGCTGGTCCTGCATTTCAATGGTAGCACGCCAGATACCGGTCTTGAGTGGGCTATCTCTTGAGGCCTGCTTAGAAGCAGGTTGACAGGCTGAAATGAGAAGCGCCAGCCCTATAGCCGGTAGAAAGAAAGAAGTACGATACATGATTTTATAGGTAAAGCTATGAAATGTAAAACAATTAACCGGTCAAAAGAGTAAATGCCAATATTTACCCGCTTGAAGTCGCAACTTAAAGATTTTTGTTATGAACAATCTAGTATTGCGGCGATTTGTTGGATCTTTCTGAGGCCACGTTTTTGCCGTCAATTTCGCCTCTGGATTTATTCACATTCTATTCACAAAACTGTCCACAATTTCTTTAGAACTTATCCACAACGAACTTGCTCATTTTCAGCAAGTATAACAATTGTTATTGCTTTTCCACAAGATCAATAACACAAACTAACAAATAATAACACGGGTTATGATTAAATTGCCATTTTGTACTTTTAATAAGTATATGTGTCTCTGCTTGCTTCAAATCCATGTTTTGGCTAAAAAAAATTGTAAAAAAGCGTGGTAAAAAGTGGGAAGAAGTGGAGAATGCTATTTTATTTTTATTATGTTTGTATAAAATAGCTGTTTCTCTTGATGTTCATTACATGGCGATTTTCAACGGTGAATACGAGTGCAAGCTGGATGCCAAAGGCAGGCTCCTGCTTCCGGCCCGGGTCAAAGCCAAGCTACCGGAATGCTCCCGCCATGAGATCGTACTTAGCCAGGGATACGAACCGTGTCTGATTATTTACACAATAGAAGAGTATCAAAGAGTGTTCGAGGAATACTCCTCTTTGAGTCAATTTAACCTAGAGCAAAGAAAACTGCAACGTAATTTTTTTAGGGGTAGTCTGGAAGTGGAGTTGGATAACATGGGACGATTTTTAATACCCAAAAGGATGATGCAGTATGCGCGCCTGGGAAGAGAAGCAATTATCGCGGGAAGCGGAAAGGTGCTGGAAATCTGGAATCCGGTCATTTATGATGAGTACATGCTGAATGACCCTTCTGAATATTCGGAACTGGTACAAAAGCATTTATACGATAAAGGAAATAAGAATGCCGACGATGGTGATGTATCATAAACCTGTGCTACTGAAAAAAAGTATTGAAGGCCTGGTCTGGAAGGCTGACGGTACTTACGTAGACCTGACTTTCGGGGGAGGAGGGCATAGCCGTGCCATATTGGAACAGCTGCAGGGTGGGCGTCTCTTTGCTTTTGACCAGGATCAGGATGCCGCCCGGAATGCCGAAGCGCTGAATCTCACGTTTGTGCAGGCCAACTTCCGTTACCTAAAGCGCTACATGAAGCTGTACGGGGTCAGGCAGGTGGAGGGTATCCTGGCCGACCTGGGCGTATCTTCGCACCAGTTTGATGAGCCAGATCGGGGCTTCTCTACCCGCTTTGAGGCCGACTTGGATATGCGCATGGATCAGGGGGCAGAGCTTACAGCCCGTACAGTGGTGAACCAGTACAGCGAGAGAGCGCTGCACCAACTGCTTGGTAAGTACGGTGAGGTGCGCAATGCGCGTACACTGGCCCAGGCCCTGGTAGCAGCTCGCACGAATGCCCCCATTGATACAGTAGAGGCGCTGAAACAGGTACTGAGCCGTTTTGCGCCAAAAGGCAGAGAAGCCAAGTACTATGCCCAGGTATTTCAGGCATTAAGAATAGAGGTGAACAATGAAATTGGTGCACTGGAAGAGATGCTGAAGCAGAGTGTAGATATGCTAGTGCCCGGCGGCAGGCTAGTAATACTGTCTTACCACTCTCTGGAAGATCGGCTGGTCAAGAATATCATGAACAAAGGGAAACTGTACGGCGAGGTGGAAAAAGATTTTTATGGAAATCCGGAACTGCCCCTGAAGGTAATCAACCGGAAACCTCTGATACCATCGCCGGAAGAACTTAAGGAGAATAGCCGGGCCAGAAGTGCCAGATTAAGAATTGCTGAAAAACGATAAGCCATGAAAACCGCAGTACAAAACAGGTATAAGAAACAGCCGAAGGAAAAAAGTGAGAGCTTGTTCTCTAAAATAGACCGCTTCTTTCGGGTTGATACGTCCTTTGACAATGGGCTGCCGGTACGCTTCGTGCCCTACGTACTATACTTTACTTTTCTGGGACTGATTTATATCGGTAACAACCACTACGCAGACAAGACTTCTCGTAAGATCAGCCAACTGGAAGAAGAGGTGGAAGACCTCAGGGCCAACTACACCACCCTCAAGGCTGACTATATGTTTTCCAGCAAGCAGTCGGAAGTAGCCCGCCGTGTGGAAAGGCTGGGGCTGCAGGAAAGTGATGTGCCTCCTCATAAACTAATTGTAGAAGAAAAGTGAGCATCAAAAAAGACATATTGCTCAGAGTAAGGCTTGCCTTTTTGCTGGTGTTTCTTTTTTCACTGGCAATCTTCTTTCGTATGGTGGAGATACAGTTTGTAGAAGGAGAGAAGTGGAGAAAGAAGGCAGAAGAGTCTTACCTGCAATACCGTTCTATTCCTGCGATACGGGGTAATATCTATGCAGATGACGGTAGTCTGATGGCGACTTCACTTTCCTTTTACCGGCTGGCGTTTGATCCGCAAATCTGTCACGACACCCTGATGGACCAGAAGGTAGATTCGCTGAGTATGCTGCTGTCTGATTTTTTTGAAGACCGCACCCGTGTGGAGTACAAGCGGCGTATTCTGAATGCCCAGGCGAACGGCAAAAAATACATGATTCTAAATCGTAAAAGGATCAATTACCTGGAAAAAAAGGAGATGGAAAGCTGGCCTATCTTCCGTAGGAAACGCATGGGAGGCGGGGTGATCTTTGAAAAAGTAAACGAGCGCTACAAGCCTTTTACTAATCTGGGGGCCCGTACAGTGGGCTATATCAACGAAAACGGTAAAGGAGCAGGACTGGAGTACAGTTTTAATGAGTTTCTGGCGGGTAAAGACGGCGGCGCTACATTCCAAAAGATGGCGCTGAGTAACTGGAGACAGGTGTACGACGGCTCAGGGACGCAGCCGGAGCCGGGCTACGATATTGTTTCCACCATAGATATCAACCTGCAGGACGTAGTACATTCAGCACTTGCGTCGGCGCTGTCGGCGCACGAAGCCGATTACGGCAGTGTAGTGGTGATGGAGGTGAGTAGCGGGGAAATTAAAGCGATGGCGAATCTGGCGCGTTATCCCAGTGGTAACTATGGCGAAAAGTATAACTATGCAGTAGGCGAACTCACCGAGCCGGGATCTACCTTCAAGCTGGCTTCTGTCATCGCGCTGATGGAGGAGGCTGATTTGAATCTCCATGATAGCATAGATGCCGGGCAGGGACGCTTTCGTTTTTATGACCGCATTATGACCGACCACAAGCCGGAAGGCTACGGTATGATCAGCTTTCAGGATGCCTTTGCCCATTCGTCTAATATTGCCATTTCCCGCTGGGTTGATCATCATTTTGGTCTGAACCCGGCACGCTTTGTCGAGTATGTGCAAAATATGGGACTCACATCACCGCTGGGCTCCCAGATCAAAGGAGAAGGTATTCCTTATGTCAAGCAACCTAGCGAAAAGAGCTGGAGCGGCGTTTCGCTGCCCTGGATGTCTATTGGCTATGGGGTCAAACTTACGCCCCTGCAGGTGCTGGCTTTCTATAACGCCATTGCCAACGAGGGTAAAATGATTCAGCCAATTGTCGTCAGCTCAGTGCAGCAGGCAGGCAAAGAGATAGAAAGCTACCAGGGTGCCATACTCAAAGAGCAGATTTGCTCGTCCGAGACCCTGGATAAAGTAAAGCTCATGCTAGAAAGTGTGGTAGACTACGGTACAGCCAGTAATATCAAGAACGACTTCTACAAAATCGCCGGTAAAACAGGGACAGCTCAGAAACTGGAAGACGGACGCTACACTCGACAGTACTATACCTCTTTTGTAGGGTATTTCCCGGCTGATGCCCCTAAGTACAGTTGCATAGTGGCAATTGATAATCCTAAAGGATTTCAGCGGTATGCCAGTAATGTAGCCGCTCCTGTATTCAAAATCGTTGCTGACAAAATCTACGCTACCGATCTGGATATCCATAAAGCCCTTCCCCCGCAGTTTGAACGGGAAGAGGGGGTCTTTCCAGTGGTACAGGCCGGTCATTATGAAGATATGAGCAATATACTAGATCGCCTACAGATTGAGCACGATACACAAGAGGTTACCGAGTGGGTAAGGGCACAGCGGAATGGCAACCGGCTGAAGTGGAAAGAAAGTACTGCCTCCTACAAGTACATCCCTGATGTACGGGGCATGACCATGCGCGACGCCATTTTCTTACTGGAAAACCGGGGGTTGCGGGTGCATTACAGCGGGCACGGACGGGTAGTAACCCAGTCATTGATGCCTGGGAAAAAGGTAGTGAAAGGTAGCCAGATTAGTTTACAAACAGGATAACAGAGATATGGCAGTACTCAAGGACATACTCTACAAAGTTTCGTTGCGTTCCACCGTGGGAGATACCAATGTAGAGGTTCGCGACGTAGTCTTTGACTCCCGTAAGGTGCAGGAAGGTAGCGTATTTGTAGCCGTAGCCGGTACTCAGGTGGATGGTCACCAGTATACTGAGCAATCCCTGGGCCAGGGAGCAGTAGCTATTGTTTGTCAGCAGATGCCCGAAGCTACTCAGCCGGGGATAACTTATGTTGAAGTCAATGACAGTGCAGAAGCCCTGGGTGTCATGGCTTCTAACTTTTTTGGGAATCCCTCCCATAAAATGAAAGTAGTGGGTGTGACCGGTACCAATGGTAAGACCACGGTGGTAACGTTGCTGCAGCAACTTTTTATCAAGCTGGGCTACAATACTGGCCTGCTGTCTACGGTCAGCAACAAGATCAACGATAAGGTCATACCAGCCACACATACGACACCAGACGCAGTGCAGCTCAACGCCCTGATGGCACAGATGGTCAAAGAGGGATGTACGCACTGTTTCATGGAGTCCAGCTCCCATGCCATCCACCAGCGTCGCATTGCTGGCATCCGGTATGCCGGGGCGGTATTTACCAATATCTCCCACGACCACCTGGATTATCATAAGACTTTTGAAAATTACATCAACGCCAAAAAGCGCTTGTTTGACGACCTGCCAACTGAAGCCTTTGCGCTGGTCAACGTGGATGACAAGCGGGGAAGGGTGATGCTCCAGAATACCAGGGCAGTGCAGAAGACTTTCTCTCTGCGTACCGATAGCGACTTTAAGGGCAAGGTCTTGTCTAATTCCCTGCAGGGTTTGGAAATGAGCATCGGGGGAAAAGATATCTCTCCGCAACAGGTGTGGTTTAAGCTGATCGGTGATTTCAATGCATACAACCTGCTGGCAGCCTATGGAGTAGGGATTGCCCTGGGCGAAGCTCCAGAGGAAGTGCTGACCCAACTGTCTGATGTGCAACCGGCTCACGGTCGCTTTGAGCAGGTAATCTCTCCGGGAGGTATCACGGCCATTGTAGATTACGCCCATACACCAGATGCCCTGAAGAACGTGCTGAAGACGATTCAGAACGTTCGCACCAAAAACGAGCAGGTCGTTAGCGTGGTAGGTTGTGGCGGCGATCGGGACAAGACCAAACGTCCGGAGATGGCGGCCATCGCCACGCAGTACAGTGACAAAGTTGTGCTCACTTCGGATAATCCGCGCAGTGAGGACCCGGAGCAGATTATAGAAGATATGAAGGCTGGCGTGAGTGCTGCTAACGCCAGAAAAGTGCTATCCATCACCAACCGCAAGGAGGCTATTCGTACCGCATGTATGATGGCACAGCGGGGCGATATTGTGTTGGTAGCCGGAAAAGGGCATGAGACTTACCAGGAGATTAAGGGAGTAAAACATGACTTTGATGATTTTCAGGTGATAGAAGAAGTTTTTAATCAAATATGACTGAGTAGGCGCCTAAGCCAGGGCTGAACAGCCAAATGTAAGACTATGCTGTATTATTTGTTCAACTATCTCAATCGCGAATTTGACCTACCCGGGGCAGGGCTTTTTGAGTTCATCTCCTTCCGGGCAGGCATGGCTACGTTGCTGTCTCTGATTATCACCATTACTTTCGGTAGTCAGTTGATCTCCATGTTGCGGCGTAAGCAGGTGGGAGAAGACATCCGTGACCTGGGCCTGGAAGGGCAGATGCAAAAGAAGGGAACACCTACCATGGGTGGGCTGATCATCCTGGCGGCTATCATCATCCCAACGATGTTGTTTGCCCGCCTAGAAAATATCTATGTACTGCTGGCTGTCGTCGTCACGCTTTGGATGGGCATGGTGGGCTTTCTGGATGATTACATCAAAGTATTTAAGAAAAATAAAGAAGGACTGGCCGGAAGGTTCAAGATAGTAGGGCAGGTAGGACTGGGACTCATTGTTGGGCTGACCCTTTACTTTCATGAAGATGTGGTCGTCCGTGAGTTTGACGAGGAGGTACTGAAAACGATCTCTTCCGCGGATAATCCCGCCCTGGATATCCCGGTTTCAGCCTACGAAGATGTAAAAGCGACCAAGACGACCATTCCTTTTGTAAAAGGGAATGAAGCAGATTACGATGAATTTATTTCTTTCATCACCTTCGGGCTCGTGCAACTGGACAACCGCTTTACCTGGATTATCTATGTGCTGATCGTGACTTTTATCACTACGGCAGTATCCAATGGTGCCAATATTACGGATGGCATAGATGGGTTGGCTGCGGGATCATCGGCGATCATCGGCCTGGTGCTGGCCATCTTCATTTATGTATCGGGCAATCTGCGTTTTTCGCAGTACCTCAACATCATGTACATACCCGGCCTGGGCGAACTGGTAATCTTTACCACTGCTTTCGTAGGAGCCTGCATCGGGTTCCTGTGGTACAATTCCTATCCGGCGCAGGTATTCATGGGCGATACGGGGAGCCTGTCCATCGGTGCTGTCATTGCTGTGCTGGCTTTTGCGGTACGAAAAGAGCTGCTCATTCCTCTGATGTGCGGCATCTTCCTGGTAGAGAACCTATCCGTTATCATGCAGATATCCTATTTCAAGTACACCCGGAAGAAGTTTGGAGAAGGAAGAAGGATATTTAAAATGTCGCCACTCCACCATCACTACCAAAAACTGGGCATGCACGAAGCCAAAATTGTGTCCCGGTTCTGGCTAGTAGGTATCATGCTGGCTATTCTGACACTGGTAACCCTTAAAGTACGATAGCTATGATCAGAATACTTGCCAAACGATATTTACAGGGAGATCCCGTCATCTGGATCGTAGTGCTGGCTTTGTCAGCGATCGGTGTACTGATCGTATATAGCTCTTCCTCGTGGCTGGCATTCCGGGTTAGGGGGGGAGATACCGAATACTACCTGTTTCGGCATATACTGCTATTAGCACTCAGCCTGGGTATCATGTACCTGGTACACAAAGCAGACTATCGGATTTTTGCCCGGATCTCTACGCTGGCGTTATGGCTTTCCGTACCGCTGTTGTTGTTTACCCTCATGTACGGAAAAATCCTGAACGACGCGTCCCGATGGCTGGTGATTCCTATCGTTAATCAGTCATTTCAAACATCTGACCTGGCTAAGCTGGCCCTGATCGCCCACCTGGCCGGCATGCTCTCCCGTCGGCAGCAGACTATTACAAACCTCAGGACGACACTGATACCGGTCATGATCTGGTGCTTTCTGATCTGTGGCCTGATCGCTGTCTCGGATGTATCCACGGGAGCTATGCTGTTTGTGACCTGCGCCTTACTGATGTTCATTGGTCGTGTGCCCAAACGTTACGTATTCACCTTTGTCATGGTGGGTGTACTGCTGGGAGGCTCGGCTTTCATGATCCGGTTTGGAGAGCGTAGCGAGACCGCCATGGGTAGGATAACGTCGTACATCGCGAGCGTCAAGGGCGAACAGGAGCCAGAATTTCAGGCGCAACAGTCCTACATCGCCATAGCAACCGGGGGTGTGCAGGGTAAGGGCTGGGGCAATAGCGATCAGCGAAATAACCTGCCGCACCCGCATTCAGATTTTGTGTATGCGATTGTCATAGAAGAATACGGCCTGGTAGGCGGTGTAGTAGTCATCTTTTTATACCTGATCTTACTCTATCGGGGTATGCGGGCTGTTTCCAGAAGCGATAAAGCTTTTGGCGGCTTGCTTTCCGCCGGATTGAGCTTCGCAGTCGTAATTCAGGCGATGATCAATATGGGCGTAGCGGTAGGCCTGGGACCCATCACGGGTCTCCCTCTGCCCCTTATCAGTATGGGGGGGACCTCTCTGTTATTCACCTGCGTATCGGTGGGCATCATTCTGAGCGCCAGTAAAGAACCGAATATCGAGGAAAAAGTAAAAGTACAAACTGTACAATGGCATTAGGACAAAAACCATATCGCATCATTATCAGTGGGGGAGGAACCGGCGGCCATATTTATCCGGCTATTGCTATTGCGCATGCGCTGCAGTCGCTGCATCCAGATACGCAAGTCCTCTTTGTAGGAGCGCAGGGACGTATGGAGATGCAGAAGGTACCGGAAGCGGGTTACAAAATCATCGGTCTCTGGATTAGTGGTATCCAGCGAAAGCTGACTGTGGATAACCTGGCTTTTCCCTTTAAGGTAATTTCCAGTCTTAGGAAGGCTTCTAAAATTATCGCGAATTTCCGCCCCGATGCGGTAGTTGGTGTTGGGGGCTTTGCCAGTGGTCCGCTGGTCTATGCTGCCAGCCGAAAAAAGATCCCTTCCTTACTACAAGAACAGAACTCTTATGCTGGCCTTACTAATAAAATTCTGGCTGGTAAAGTAGACCGGATCTGTGTGGCCCATGATGGTATGGAAAAGTTTTTCCCTGGAGAAAAAATCGTTTTTACTGGTAACCCGGTCCGGAAAGATATTGTATCGTTGGCCGCCCAGGGCTTGCAGCATAAAAGACAAGAGGCTTTTGATTTTTTTGATCTTGACCCAGAAAAGAAGACCATACTGGTAGTGGGAGGCAGTCTCGGTGCCCGAACGCTTAACGATAGCATGCTAGCGGGTATCAGTCGGCTGGTAGCCCAAGGTGCACAGTTAATATGGCAGTGCGGTAAATTCTACCACCAAGAGATGAGCGAGAAACTCAGTGTCATGACTGATACATCAGGTATTCGGCTGCACGAGTTTCTGAGCCGTATGGACCTGGCCTATGCTGCCGCCGACGTAGTGATCTCCCGGGCTGGCGCCCTGGCCATTTCTGAACTGGCGCTTGTGCGTAAGCCTACGGTTTTTGTGCCCTCGCCCAATGTGGCGGAGGATCACCAGCGGAAAAATGCTGAGTCGCTGGTAAGGCAGGATGCAGCACTGATGGTAACAGATGCGCAGGCTCTTGCCCAACTGATTGGTGGGGCACTGAGCCTGCTACAAGACGAGCAGCAGCAACGGACGCTTTCGGAGAATATGAAAAAAATAGCCCGGCCCAATGCGGCCGAGCATATCGCGCAAGAAGTATTAAGTCTGATCAATCGGTAAAGGCATGAAACTTAAGCGGTGGATAAAAATAGCGCTCTTTTCCTTCAGCACCCTGGCGATTGTCGCCCTGGCCGAGAAGCGTCGCAGTGATAAAGTCTGTGAGCGTGTCTTGATAGACGTAGACAATCGCTACGAAAACTACTTCGTCAACGAGCAGGATGTTCAGGCGCTGATCACCGATGCCGGGGCGAACGGTGTAATAGGAAAGCGCTATATGGAAATGGACCTTAAAGAACTGGAGCAGCGTGTCGAGACCAACAAGTATGTGCGCCGGGCAGAGGTGTACCGTGATATGAAGGGTAACCTGCTAGTGTATGCCGAGCAGAATCGTCCGCTGGCCCGTTTGCTGCGTCAGGATGCCCCAGATGCCTACATCAGCGATGCGGGTGAGATACTGCCGGTATCTGATGAATATACCGCACGAGTAATGCTAATCAGCGGTACTTACACCGAAAAGTTGGTAATGCATAAAATCGGCGAAGACGATAGGGCTGGTCAGATATTTAAGCTAATTGACTTTATCAGTCGGGATGACTTCTGGAAATCGCAGATTGCCGGAATGGACATTGACGATGACGGAGACATTGTCATGTTTCCCCAGGTAGGGAAGCAGCAGATTGAATTTGGTAAAGCTGAAAATATCTCCGAAAAGTTTGAAAAACTCAGTGTCTTTTATGACCAGATTTTACCCCGCAAAGGGTGGAACTACTACAACCGGGTAAACCTGAAATATGAGGATCAAATTGTGTGTGACTAACAAATAAAGCTATGCAAGAAGAAAATATTGTCGTCGGACTAGACATTGGAACCACTAAGATTTGTGCGATCGTAGGCCGTAAAAACGAGTACGGCAAGCTAGAGGTTTTAGGGATGGGCAAAGCTAAGTCTGAAGGGGTTCGCCGAGGGATCGTCAATAATATTGATAAGACAGTCAGTGCAATTGAAAAAGCTATCAGCGATGCTGAGGAGCAGTCCGGTATTGAAATCAATACCGTTAATGTTGGTATTGCCGGTCAGCATATCCGCAGTTCCGTAAAGCACGGAGGGATCACACGCAATTCGCAGGAAGACGAAATCAGAGTAGAAGATATTGAGCGACTCACCAACGACATGTACCGCATCGTAACGCCCCCCGGCTGCGAGATCATTCACGTCATGCCGCAGCATTATACTGTAGATTACGAAGACGGTATCGTAGATCCGGTAGGTATGTCAGGGGTTAAACTGGAAGCTGATTTTCATATCATTACTGCCCAGACACAGGCAATTAATAATATCAATAAGTGTGTACGTAGGGCCGGTCTAGATATTCAGCACCTGATTCTGGAGCCACTGGCTTCCAGCCTGGCCGTCCTGAGCGAGGAAGAAAAGAAAGCAGGTGTGTGCCTGGTAGATATCGGAGGAGGAACTACCGATATGGCTATTTTCTACGATGGCATTATCCGCCATACCGCAGTCATCCCTTTCGGTGGGGATATCATTACTCATGATATCAAGCAGGGCTGTTCGGTCATGGAGGAACAGGCCGAGCTTCTAAAAGTGAAATTTGGCAAGTCTATCGCCGAAGAGGCCAGTTTCAATGAGATTGTCTCCATCCGTGGGCTGAGAGATCGTCCGCCCAAGGAAATTTCTCTGAAAAACCTGGCTTACATCATAGAGGCGCGTATGCAGGAAATTTTTGAATTGGTACACGGAGAGATCATCGCCTCCGGTTATGAAGATAAGCTGGCAGGCGGTATTGTCGTTACGGGTGGAGGTTCGCAGTTGCAGTTTTCCAAAGAACTTTGTGAACTAATGTGTGCTAACGATGCGCGCGTGGGCTACCCCAATGAGTACCTGGGTAAGAGTAAAATTGAGGCCGTAAAAAGCCCTATGTTTGCAACCTCAGTAGGTCTTGTACTGGCAGGGTTTAAGGCCATTGATGAGCGGAACCTGGACTACATGAAGAAAAAAGAAAGTAACGCTCAAGGTAATCGTACCAGAAAGGATAAAGGTGACCGGACGCAGAAGCCGGACTTTTTTCGCAAGGTTCTTGAGAGGACGATGAAATTTTTGATAGACGACGTGGACGACAAGGGGAATTACTGAGCAGGAGCCCTTTCCTATAATATAAGATTTTGATCACGGTAATTACTAAACTCATTTGACTATGCCTGAAAGAAATTATGAATTTGATTTACCCGCACAGTACAAGTCCATCATCAAAGTAATTGGTGTTGGCGGTGGCGGTAGCAATGCCGTAAACCACATGTTTAACCAAGGCATCAAGGACGTGGAATTTATCGTCTGTAACACAGATGCCCAGGCGCTGGAGATCAGCCCGGTACCCAACAAACTGCAAATTGGTGGTGAACTGACCCGAGGTTTGGGTGCAGGAGCCAACCCTGAAAAAGGGAAAGCTGCTGCTATTGAAAGCAAGGAAGATATCCGTGAGCTGCTGAGCGTAGATACCAAGATGCTCTTTGTCACTGCGGGGATGGGCGGTGGTACCGGTACCGGCGCTGCCCCCGAGATTGCCAAGGTTGCCCGCGAACTGGGTGTACTGACAGTGGGCATTGTGACCCAGCCCTTTGGGTTTGAAGGAAAAAAGAAAAAGCTGGCTGCTGAAAAGGGTATCCATGAATTACGCGCCAACTGCGATACCGTCATTGTAATTCTCAACGATAAGCTCAGAGAGGTATACGGCAACCTCACCGTGACCAATGCTTTCGCCCAGGCTGATAATATCCTCACAACGGCGGCCAAGAGTATTGCCGAAATTATCACAGTAGCCGGTTATATCAACGTGGATTTTGAGGATGTACGAACCGTAATGGCGGGCTCCGGGGCTGCCGTCATGGGCTCGGCCAAAGCCGAAGGAGAGCATAGAGCCATGCGTGCAGCAGAAGAAGCGCTTTCTTCGCCGCTGCTGGACGACAGAAGTATTGAGGGAGCTAAAAAGATACTGCTTTCTATCCGCTCGGGAGAGCAGGCCGAAATGCAGATGGATGAGCTTACTGAAATTACCGACTTCATTCAAACCGAAGCTGGTGAAGAAGCCGAGGTGATCTTTGGCCATGGCCTGGATGAAGGCTTGGGAGAAGCGATCATGGTTACTGTCATTGCTTCTGGTTTTAGTAACGAAGAGATAAAGGATGTTGATGAAACCAAAAGAGTTTACGACCTGGACTCCAGCCAGCGTATCAAGAAGGATAAGGAAGAAAACCCTAAGCAAACAAGTCCTGAGCCTCCCCCGCACGATACCTCCGAGCCGCCTCACCTTTCAGAGGCAGAAACTCCTCACGAGGATGGGTCACCTCAGAATGATGAGCGCGACGAGGAGCATATTTACCAGGAGAGATCATCCAGTAGAAGATACCTGATGAGGAAGGAAGCCTATGACCGCAAGAACCGGCTAAGGGGAAGAAAGAGCATCAGCTCGCCGGAAAACAGTGAGAATATGTTCAAAAAGGAAGACCTTTACAATGAACCTGCGTACGTAAGGAGAAATATTCATTTGTACAGTGCGCCCTCACATAACGACCGCAACGTTTCGCGGTACTCACTGGACGATGACGATAGCATTATCGGTAACAACAAATTTCTGCATGATAACGTAGATTAGCTATTCTTAAAACCTGATAAGCTGATCAGCTTGCTCATGAAGCATTTTTATGTAAATCTCGTGGGTAAGCTGATTTTCTTTTAAGTAGCGGTTAATCTCACCCATTTTGACCTTGAGTCCTAGCACGTGAATACCCAAGTAATGCAGTACATCGGTAAAATGACTTAGGGCAATGCTTGCCCCTTGCACCCCTGCCGATACCCCTACCAAAGCGCATTTTTTTTCCTGCAGCCCACTTGGATAATCCATACCGTCAATAAAAGCCTTGAGGATACCAGGGTAAGAACCATTGTATTCGGGTATGATAAATACAAATTTATCACTGTCTTTGAAAGTATCTCGCAGACGATTGAAGCGGGGATTGGCTCCGTTGTTTTCATAGAGTGCTGACGCGGTGAAATCGTCTGGTAAATCCCGGAGACTGATAACCCGGCACTCGGCTTGTTTTTCGTGTAAAACCTGTTGGTAAATATGGGCTATCTTTTCAGAAAGTGCGAGTTTGCGGTTGGTACCGACAACAATATTAATCATGTGCGTGTAAATCAGATAATTGGTAATTACTGTATCGCTGCATTCGCCTGCAAAGATATCTGTACAGACACCTCATCTTCAATGGCAAAGTTACCCAGCCCTCCGATAACGCCTCCCGATCCGTAATTCAAGTTCCATCGGGTGCGATCAAATATAAGTTCTGCCTCTGCCATAAAGGTTTTACCCTCTTTCCGCACGTTTGCAGGAAAAGAAATACGATGGCTGACCCCTTTGATAATCAGCTCACCCTCTAGCTGATACTGTTGATTCTCATCCAGCGATTGTACAGAGGTAATTTCAAATACCACAAAGGGATAACGTTCTACATAAAACATCTCCTTTGAGCGCAACCAGTCTTCCAGCTTTTCGCGCTGGCCTCCTTCCAGATCTTGATTGACCAGGGTGCGCATATCTATGGTAAAGTTACCTCCCTGCAACTTTCCTTCTTCCAGCATAACCATCCCTTCATGCAATTGGAGCGTACCATAGTGTTCGCCCAAAATTTTCTTACCTACCCAGCGAACTGTACTGGCCTCTGTATCTACTTGGTAAGTTTCCTGTGGCCTTGCCGGAGCTAGCAAGAATAACAATGAGAAAATAAGGTGTGATAAATTCATAGATGCAAAACTGTTTGGGTAGCTTAGTGTTTGAAAGTAAATCTGTTAACGATTCATAAATGCACCTTACCGTTTCTACATCTGTTGAGCAGGACTATCGTATGGTCATGCACGGGTTCAATCGGGATCTTTTTTTGAAACTCAATCCTCCTTTTCCCCCAGTTAAGCTTTTACGCTTTGATGGCTGTCAAAAAGATGATATTGTCAGCCTGGAACTTAACTTTTTTTTGTTCAAACAACGGTGGACCAGTCTGATTCTAGAAGATGGTCTGGACGAACGGGAATTTTATTTTGTGGATGCCGGTACTGAGCTTCCTTTCTTTCTCAAAAGCTGGGAGCACAGGCATCGCATTTTGCAGAATGAGCAGGAGACATATATCATTGACGATATTCACTTTCGCTCCCCGATTGTAATTCTTGACTTTTTGTTGTGGCCGGTACTGTGGCTGCAGTTTCTTTACCGCAAACCCATCTACCGTGAGGTATTTAGAAAAAATTAATAAAATACTCCTACGGTTGTAATTTATTTAATGAATTTGTCATTTTCTGCAAAATTCCTCTAATTTGTGGCCCTTACATCAAAAAGTGGATATGATTTGGTTGAGAAGGAGTAATTTGGTGTATTGCGTCTTTAACAGAACGATTTATTTATGTTTACGCAAAACTTAAGCTATATCAATGATC
>CAZZGE010000022.1:0-35514 GCA_964653665.1 uncultured Porifericola sp.
TCTAAAGGATTAGGCACACCCGTTGGTTCGGTGTTAGTAGGCAGCCAAGCACTTGCTAAAAAAGCCAGGAGAGTCAGAAAAGTATTGGGGGGTGGTATGCGGCAAGCCGGTTACCTGGCTTTTGCCGGGATCTACGCCCTGAATCATCATGTAGATAGATTAGCAAAAGACCATCAGCGGGCTCAAACTATTGCTGCAGAGTTGCAAAATAAGTCCTACGTTGATAAGATCCTGCCAGTAGACACCAATATCATTATTTTCTCACTTGCCAATATTTCTACGGCGGCTTTCTTACAGAAACTTAGCGATCATCGTATTCTGGCAATTCCCTTTGGGAAGAACGAAATAAGGATGGTCACGCACCTTGATTTTGATGATGAAATGTTGGGTAAGGTTACGGATGTCCTCAAAAAAATGGACCGACAACTGGTCTAACTGCCTGTTGTCGGTCACATGTCCTCCAATAAAATTTACCCTACTTTTATGACACAAATGTGGTAGCCGGGGTTGGAAAGTCATAAAAAAAATTAATAAATATCCCAATTACCGTCCAGGTAGTAGCGGTAAAGGTTAGGCTCATGTATCGTATTGATTTGAATCGTATCTGAGGCGGGCAAGAAAAAGTCTTTACCAAAAGAGGTGATTAACAGCATGGCTTCCCGGTTGATCCATTGGGTATCTATACCTTCATAGTTCAGGGACCGGAGCCTTTGCTTAAGGTCTAGAGACTGATCAGTTTTTACCCCTAGTACCCAGCCCCATTCTCCTAAAGTTAGAATTTGATTGTGCAGAGGTACAGTCTGGAAACCGGCGGCTTGCATCGTCAGGTTGATGCACTGAAACGCTTTGGTCGCAAAATAAGGGCTACCGGCTTGGGTAATAAGCACACCATTGGGCCGCAAGTGACGGGCAGCCAGCTTGTAAAACTCCATTGAGTAAAGCCGTCCTAACTCTACTGACTTGGGATCGGGTAGATCAATGATGGCTACATCATAATACTGCCGGGTATTTTCCAGAAAATGAAAAGCATCGTCATTAATTATATTTACTTTTTCATTGTGTAATGCATCCTCATTCATCGCCCGAAGCACAGGGTGTTCCTTTCCCAGGCGCGTCATGGCTGGGTCCAGATCTACTAGTGTAATCTCATTGGTCTCACGATATTTCAAAATTTCACGCACTGCACAACCGTCTCCCCCACCCAATACCAACACATCTTTTGGTTGTGAGAACAAACTCATAGCCGGGTGTACCAGAGGTTCGTGGTACATTTCCTCATCTAATGAACTTAGTTGTTGGTTTCCATTGATGTACAGCCAGTGATCATCTTTCCATTGGGTAATTACTATTCTCTGGTAGCGACTCTGCTCTTCATAAACGACTTTGTCTTTGTATCTTCTTTGTTCGCCGTACAGAATAATCGGCTTGGCAAGTACAAGTCCTGCCAACAAAATGACACCTACTCCTACCGATAGAGAAAGCAGTTTTTTCTTAGCCTGCTTAGCAATATTGGGCCACAGAACCAACAGTAACAGTAGGGCAACCAGAAAATTAGTGATACCCAGAATAAAAGGCGTGTAGGTCAGTCCTAGATACGGAAGGCCTACAAAAGCAAAGAAAACTCCACCCAGCAGACTGCCATAATAATCCTTTTCCATAACCGACGAGACATTCACCTTCAACTCTTCAAAAGATTGATTGAGACGTATCACCAAAGGAATTTCTAATCCGATCAATAAACCTATGCTGATGCTAAAAGTATAGATAAGAAAGCCCGTGTACATGGTGTAAGCAGCGGCCGTGTACGCCATCAGAGCAGCAAATGCAGAAAGAATAGAGAGGGTAAACTCAACATAAATAAACTTTTGCAGCAGATTTTTTTCAAATACTTTACTGACTCGGCTACCTAATCCCATAGAGAAGAGCATGATGGAAACGATCATGGTCCACTGAAAAACCGAATCTCCTAAAAAATAGGTGGCCAGGGTTGAGAGTACGTACTCAGCTACGATACCGGCTAACCCAGTAGCAAAAAGTGCTATTTTAAGAACATTGGATTTGAACTGGTTGGTAATGCTTTTACCAAACCTTCTACTTATTACAGACATAGGGTGATTAACACAGATCCTCCGACGTAAGCAAAGGCTTCAATCAGCCCTGCTCCTACATTAGGCTTATCCTGGTTAATAAGTTCATCGGTGAGATTACGACCCGGAAGCAGAATTTTATCAGTCATCAGACGGGCCAGAGGCAGGAAGAGTAGACCAATCAGGACATCAATCCCTACGTTGATAAGAGACTCTTCCCAGGATACAAAATCAATCATAAGCCCGAAGCGTATCAGGTTTCCAATAGCGATGAGCGCACCAGCAAACCCCAAGCCTACTGCGATGTTGTCTTTTTCTATCTGGTCATGCACATCAAAAGGTGTCACCAGATTGTAAAATAAGGCGGTAAGTAGGAGCAGTAATTGACCTACCAGCCAAAAGACAAGGGCAGTCAGTACGCCCCCTCCTTCTCCGGAAACTGATCCTAGTATAATTAGTCCAGTAGCAACGGCATTGGCCCCCTCAATAACGCCAGTGCCCACATTACGATCTTCAATAATCTCTTGGTAAACACTGAATTTACGAAGTATTAGTTTGTCATTGATGATAATTGAAATATTGAGCAGCAATATAGCCAGCAGACCATAGATTCCAATATTTAATATATCGTCCCACAAGTCATAACTAGGGCCAATAACTGCGCTGGTAATTGCCAGTAATAGGCCAATAAAATAGCCAACGTGCGCAGTAGCGAAGGCAAAATTGTCCTTCTCTACCAGTTCCTTTCCCACTTTAATTTTTTGTTGAAAAAGCTTGTAAGCAAATTTACCGATAAGAAAAAGTGTAAAGCACTCCGCCAGGTAAATCAGAGCGGTTAATGCTGCGTCCAGGGTCATCATGGTTAGTTAAGCAGAATTAGGTTTGAAATTATTTTCCGAATCCACCTCCTCGTGAACGCATACTAGAAGAGCTGTTGTAGCGCGATCCAGAGCGTGAAGTACGGGAACCCGAACGAAAACTTCGGCTGCTGCTTCTGGTCGTTCGCCAGTTGCTGTTGGGCTTAGCGGCAGTGGTGTAAGCGCTACCCGTACCGTAGGCTCTTCTGCCATTATTTACAACAGGACCGTAGTAGGGTCGCCCACTTCGATAGTTATTGCGGTATTCATTATAATACGAACGACGTATTGGGAAAGTAGTCAGATTCAGCATACTACTAAGGAAGGCATACTGGCCATAAAATGCCCAGAAGCTATTACCACCGGCACCGGTTTGCCAAGTACCATATTTCGAGTTTCCAACGTAATTATTGTAGCCAGGAGGGCTTATGGTTTTAGTCACTTCACCGTCTTCGCTCTTGGCGGCTAATTCCATACCCATATCGTTGATGTGACTGTTGAAGAAATCTTTACTTACCTGGTACCAGCCCGTAATCTCTTCTTCAGGATTAGCCTCAGGCGTGTCCTGCTGGATGATACGATACTGATGTTCATACTCTCTGAAAAAAGTACCCTCTTCACGCATATCGTAAAGCAAGATAGAGTAGATCGGAGTATCTGTCATATCCCGAATCATGGTGTCTACCGGGTTTTTTTCAAAATCATTCCCTCCACAAGAGGTCATTACTGCAAGAAAGAAGGCGAAAAGTACATATGATATTTTCATTGGATAAGAGGCTTTATAGCATCCACAACTGAGCAAATGTTATGAAAAAATAGGAAAACAAAAAAATCGCATCATTCAGATGCGATTTTGAGATGAAATCTTGGGGATTAGTGCACCAACTGCTTGTCACTGTTTTTCTCAATTTTTTTAATTTCAGCGTTGGCACGTCTATCGGCTATTTGCTGTTTCATGATAAACCATTTCTCCCCAAGGAGCCTTCGCATCGTCCAGTCAGTACCCTGCCGCAGCGTGATATTCATCAGGCCCCGGAAACGCTTGGAGAAATGAGGATTCAGGGAGCGTAGTGACATTCCGAAACCACCCTCCGTATATTCTATGTAGTGCCAGTACTCTCCGGGCATAAATAGTGTATCACCATGCTCGATCTCACATTCAAAACCCTTTACATATTGAAGTCCAGGAAAGCGATCGTAGTCGGGTTCGACCACGTTGACCCCCGTATGCACGTTACAGGGGTAGCGGTACATCAGCTCTGAGTATTCGGGAGAAAATAAAACGACGCGCCGCTTACCCTGAAACTGCGTCAGGAATACGTTGGAAAGGTCAATGTCCTGGTGCATACGTGCTACGGATCCTGTACCGCCAAAAAACATATAGGGAAAGTCTTTGAGGAACTTAGTGTTGATATCAGGAAACTCAAAGTCATTCATCAAGTCCGGACAATCATTGAAAATATTCCAAAGACTAATCCTGAGATCCGTGGGTGTTGTGGCGATCAGATCCAGGTATTCAGAAAACTTCATTTTACGATGAGGTACTTTCAGCGTTTTGTCAAGATCAGACTCCCGGTTCTCAAAGACGCCAACGGTCAAGTCACCTGCTTTTTGTTTGAAATAATTAAAATCCCATTCATCGTAAGCTTTAGTACCCTTGAGCAAACCTCTAAGAATCACCGGTTTCTGGGGGTGGAAATAGTTTTTTTCAAATTCACGAAGATCAATGTCTTCTACTACATCAATTGGATGGTTAAAGTCTATTGCCATAGCAATAAAAGTTTTTAGTTAAAAAAGAGTTTAGAACGTAGTAATTCAGTATTTCAATTAAAAATACGCTATAAACAAAAATTTGTGACCTACTTGGTAAAAAATATTACAAGTAGCGTAGTTTTAGTAAAAATACAACTCTCTAACTTACGTTTTATCAAATAGTTGATTAATTACCGATTATAAACAGTTGGCAGATTATTGCACCCAACTTTCAGTGAATTTATTCAAAGTTTGCTGGGTTGTCCAGTTGAAATCTGGCACTAATGATTTTTGATGCACAACTGCAACAAGAATTTACGAAAGCATTAGAGCTACTATCAGTTTTGTTCAAGTCGGTAAGCTTACATATCATCGTTTTTATGCTCATGGGAGTTGGCTCATCCTCTCTCCTGGCCCAGACACTGGAATGGTCAGATAGTACCTCTACCGTAAAACCTTACCAGTACAAACCTGCCCCTGACCAGCTAGTTACAGTTGATAAGATCTTTATCATCGGAAATAAGCGCACCAAGGAAAGGATAATCCTACGAGAACTGGAGACCAAGGAAAGTCACACTTACATCTATAAAGACCTCACCGAAAATCTGAAGCTAGATCGCCGTAAGGTGATGAATACCCAGCTTTTTTTGGATGTAAAACTTAGCCTGATTCACCTTGATCATAACAAGGTAGATCTGATCATTCGGGTTGCTGAAAGATGGTACACTGTGCCTTCGCCCTTTTTTCAGTTGGCTGACCGTAACTTCAACGTTTGGCTCACCAACCAAAACCGGGATTGGAACAGGGTAGAGTACGGTATGCGTTTTTACCAGTATAACTTTCGTGGTCTTAACGAACGTATCTATTTCTTTGGTCAACTTGGGTTTACCCGGCAACTCTCCATTCGATACCAAATACCATACATTGATAAAGCCCAGAAAAACGGTCTAGAATTTGGCTTCAGTTTTTCAGAAAATGCCAATACCAATTACATCACTGAAGGGCATCGGTTGATCTTTACCGATTCACTTAAGCACGCGACCCGCTCTCAGGTGGGGCTGATATCATGGCGCTACCGTCCCTCCTTTTTTAACAACCACCGGGTTGACCTTCGCTACAATGATATCAGCATTACTGACACTATTGCAGCGCTCAACCCAAACTTTTTTCTGAACAGCACCAATAATCAACGATATTTTACACTCACCTACAGCTATGTTAGTGACCACCGTGACTTTGTAGGTTACCCACTCAAGGGTTATCGCTGGGAAGGGAGTATTTCAAAACTAGGTTTGGGCATCTTTGACGACCTGAACTTATTCAGAGTACGTGCGGAAGGCGCTCGTTATTTCGAACTGGGAAAAGGGTTTTATTTTGCCGGAGTAGCCAGAGGCATGCTAAGTACACCGGGACTGCAGCCTTACGCTAATCTTACCGGACTGGGCTATAACCAGATATGGATACGGGGATACGAACTTGACGCGATCGAGGGAAATGCCTTTATGATGCAACAGAATACTATTAGGAAGAGGTTATTTGCAGAAGAGTTTGATCTGAGCAGAATCGTACCCATTGACCAGTTTAATACCTTACCTTTAGCCATGTATATCAAAGCTTACTTTGACCATGGTTATCTATGGAACGACCTTCCTTACCTTACTGAACAGCCGCTTGCCAACCGCTACCTTTTTGGTTATGGTGTAGGTCTGGACATCGTCTCCTTCTATGACTTTGTGTTTCGTATTGAACACTCCTGGAAACACAGTGGCGACTCAGGAATATTCTTCCATTTCCGTAGTGCATTCTAGACCTCATTTGTTAATATTGTCTGTTTTAAGCATTTCTGCAAATGCAGAAAAAATATTCATTTCATTATGTCTTCATCCAAGCCCAAAAAATATACTGTCACAGCAGCACTTCCTTATGCCAATGGCCCGCTTCACCTGGGACACATTGCGGGTGCCTACTTACCTTCCGATATCTTTGTTCGCTTCCAAAGGCTCAAAAAAAAAGACGTTCTTTTTATTGGAGGGAGTGACGAACATGGGGTGGCTATTACCCTTCGTGCCAAAAAAGAGGGTATTCCTCCACAGGAAATCATTGACAAGTACCATCATCTCAATAAGGAGACCTTTAAGAAATTTGGGATCTCCTTTGACATGTATCACAGAACCTCTGAAGCTATCCACCATGAGACTTCGCAAAAATTTTTCACCCGCTTGTACGAAAAGGGGGAGTTTGTAGAAAAAATGAGTGAGCAATATTACGATGAGGATTACGATCAGTTCTTAGCAGATCGTTACATCACTGGTACTTGTCCGGTATGCAACTACGATCATGCCTACGGTGACCAATGTGAAAACTGTGGCACTTCCTTGAGTGCTACCGACCTGATAAATCCTAAATCTACACTCAATGGGAAAACACCAGTTTTGAGAAAAACCAAACACTGGTATTTACTCCTTGACAAATACCAGCCCTGGTTGGAAAAATGGTTGCTGGAAGGAAAAAAAGGGCAATGGAAAAGTAATGTTTACGGGCAATGTAGTTCTTGGTTACAGGCCGGGTTACAGCCCCGGGCGATGACACGTGACCTAGACTGGGGTGTGGATGTACCGCTACCAAATACTGAAGGAAAAAAGCTTTATGTGTGGCTTGATGCACCGATAGGTTACATTTCCTCGACCAAACAGTGGGCCCTGGATCATGGCAAAGACTGGGAAGTTTATTGGAAAAAACAGCAGAACGAAGAAGACAACAGACAGCTAATCCACTTTATCGGAAAGGATAACATTGTATTTCACTGCATTATTTTTCCTTCCATCCTGCATGCCCATGGCGATTACATCCTTCCAGAAAACGTACCGGCTAATGAGTTTCTCAATCTGGAAGGCAAAAAAATTTCTACCAGTCGCAATTGGGCAGTATGGCTGCATGAGTATCTGGAAGATCTTCCTGGTAAAGAAGATGTGTTGCGGTACGTGCTCTGCACTATCTTACCGGAGACCAAAGACAGTGAGTTTACCTGGAAGGATTTTCAGGCCAAAAATAATAATGAACTCGTAGCCATCTTCGGTAATTTTATCAACCGTACACTGGTGCTGACTCATAAATATTTTGAGGGGGTAGTGCCTGAAGCAGGAGAGGCAGGGGCTTCTGAAAAAAAAGTGCTTCGGCGTGTGGCTGAAGCTCCCAAAGAAATAGCGCAGGCAATTGAAAATTTTCGTTTCCGGGAAGCAGTTTCTTTGCTCATGGACCTGGCACGCAGTGGTAATAAGTACCTGGCTGATACCGAACCCTGGAAAGCTATTAAGAACGACGAGCAAAGAGTTAAAACAATTATGAATACCAGTATGCAGGTAGCTGCCAGCCTGTCTATACTGGCTGAGCCATTTCTGCCCTTTACTGCTCGGCGCCTGCGAGAGATGCTTAATCTTGACGTAATGGAATGGGAAGCAGATTCCAATCCTACTATTATAGCAGCAAATCATAAAATAAACGAAGCGAGCCTTCTTTTTGAGAAAATTGAAGACAAAGTGGTAGAGACCCAGGTACAAAAACTGGAAAATGCTGCTAGAGAAAATCAACAGGAAGCAACGGCTACGCCTGTCAAAGAAGAAATATTGTTTCCTGATTTTGAAAAAATTGACATCCGAGTAGCAACCATCATCTCAGCGGAGAAAATCAAAAAATCAAAAAAACTACTTAAACTCAGATTAGACACTGGAATTGATGAGCGTACGGTACTTAGCGGCATAGCCCAGCATTATCAACCCGAAGAAGTCATTGGAAAACAAGTTTGCGTGCTGGTTAACCTGGCGCCCCGCAAAATGATGGGTACGGAATCACAGGGTATGGTATTGATGGCTGAAGATGCAGATGGTAAGCTTAGTTTTATCCAGCCAGAAAATTTGGTTAAAAATGGAAGTATGATCAGTTAATCAGGTACCTGGGCATTTATTCATTATACTGGGTCATCGTTTGGTTGATACCGATAGTACAAAAGCTTATAATCATGGCTCTCGCTTTATCCATTCGCTCGGGTAAAGCTTGGAGTTCGCTTTCCGGAAAATTACCCAGTACATAATCTATTTGCCCACCTTTAGGAAATTCGTTTCCAAGGCCGAACCTTAGTCTCGGGTATCTACTCCCTCCAAGTACAGCCTCAATATCTTTCAACCCATTATGGCCAGCACTAGATCCTTTGGCCCGCATTCTCAATTTACCAAAGGGAAGTGCAATGTCATCAGTAATGATCAGACAGTTTTCAACAGTGATTTTAAGTTGTTGCAACCAGTAGTTGACCGCTTTACCACTTCTATTCATAAAAGTACTGGGCTTTATCAAGTAGATTTGTCTGCCTTTATACTTCAGTTCAGCTACTTCAGCCAGGCGGTCCGACTCAAAAGTGGCTTGATGCTCATCTGCTAGCCTGTCAAGCGTGAGAAAACCAATATTGTGGCGAGTGAGCTCATATTTCGGTCCTGGATTACCCAAACCTACTATTAGATACTTCATTTGATTTGATATAAAAAATCCTGTCCATTGCTGGACAGGATCTGGGTCATAAATAATATTTTCTATTCTGCAGAGGCTTCTTCTCCTTCTTCCATTTCAAGGTCTTCTCCCTCCACTTCGTCCTCAGATTTACCTCTTAGTGCTCTCGGTACTTCAATTACCGCGATAGAAATAGCAGGGTTATCAATGATCTCGAAGTTTTCTGATTCTACGTCTCCCACTTTGATAGAATTACCGAAGTCAAGCTCAGTAATATCCACATTGATGTATTCAGGCATATCTTTCGGCAAAGCTTTGAGTTTGAGAGCCCTTCTTTTGAACATCAACGTACCACCTTTACCCACCCCAGGGGCAACACCTTGCAATTGAATGGGAATTTCCATTTTAAAAGGCTTCTTATCCTGCAATTCAAGGAAATCAGCGTGAACAATCATCTCATTGACCGGATGAAACTGAATATCTTGTAAAATACATCTTTTGTGTTCTCCCTCAATATTGAGGTCAACCATGTGCGCTTCCGGTGTATAAACCAGTGGCCTGAAAAGGATCATGGGAGCATAGAAATGAACTTGTTCTCCCACACCGTATACTACACAAGGAACATTACCTTCTTCGCGTAATCGCTTGGATTCTTTTTTGCCGAGATTTGCTCTTTTAAACCCTATAATCTCTACAGTTTTCATAATTATGTTTGTTTATTAGTTAAAAGCGTGTTCTGCTGATAAACAGCGGACTGATAGACTCATGCTTGTGAATCTTACTTATGCCCCCCGAAAACAGTTCAGCGACTGTCAAGACTTTGATTTTAGAACACTGTTTTTTGAGCGGGATTGTATCAGTAACAATCAGTTCCTCTAGTTCAGAGCCTTCAATATTTTCATATGCGTTACCAGATAGCACCGCATGCGTACTGATTGCCCTTACGGTATTAGCCCCTTTCTCCTTAATTATCCGGGCGGCTTTACAAAGCGTACCCGCCGTATCTACTAAATCATCTACGAGTACCACATCTTTACCTTCGACATCACCTATTACCTGCATACTCTCTATTTGGTTAGCACGTTTACGCTCCTTATCACAAACCACCATGTTGGTTTGAAAATACTGGGCAAAGTTACGAGCACGTTTCACGCCACCCACATCGGGAGATGCAAAGATTAAATTGTCAGTGGGTAACTTACTCAGATAAGGTACGAAAATAATACTACCGCTGAAGTGGTCAACCGGAAAATCAAAAAAACCCTGAATCTGACCGGCGTGTAAATCGCAGGTCATGAGCCGATCTGCTCCTGCTGCTGAGAAAAGGTTGGCAATTAGCTTGGCGCCAATGGCAACGCGGGGTTTATCTTTTCTATCCTGACGGGCATATCCAAAGTAAGGCACTACCGCCGTGACGTACTTGGCACTGGCCCTGCGTGCTGCATCTATCAGTAGCAACAATTCCATCAGATTTTCGGAGGGTGCATGCGTAGATTGTACTAAAAACACATCACAGCCTCTGACTGATTCGTCATAGTGCGGAGATATTTCCCCATCGTTGAACTTCTCAATTTCAACCTCCCCCAATGGCTTACCGTAAAGATTTGCAATTTTTTCTGCAAGGTCGCTGGTAGCGTTTCCGGAGAAAATTTTTACAGTAGGCATGTCAAAGTTGTTCAACAGATTTGTAACAAAAAACCAATCCCGGCTCACATTGCTGAATGAACCGGGATCTTAGTTGTCCGGCAAGGACTCGAACCCTGACTAACAGGACCAAAACCTGCTGTGCTACCATTACACCACCGGACATCGCATTTTGGAGGTACAAAAGTAGTTGGTTTTATTTTACTTGCAAACCCCTTTTCTTAATTTTTTAATCTTCGTCCTATGTCTCAAATGTCTCTTTGTATATGGCGCAACGATCGCGGGGAATTCAAAAAATGGTTCAGATTTTTACTTTTTCTGTGGCATGTAAGTTGATAAACTATAGAAGTAACTTTTGAGCAAAAACTAATCATCAGTAATCTTTACGAGCACTCATTACATAAAAGATCAACACCTATAACCCCAATGATGTGAATATAAAAACAAATAATATGAAATTTACTTGTAACTAATTTTTTTTAGCAATATATTTACAGTCAATATTACATAAGTTCAATAACACTATTGAATAGTTCAACATGCTTTTTTTAAATCTTTTCAAAAAGAGTCCTTACTCCAAAACGCTAGTAGTCTTAATGCTTGTGATTGATATTCTGATATTATCACTGGCATTTTTTACAGCAAATAAACTAGCCTTGAGTGGCTGGAACCCTGCTGGTCAGGAACTACAGACTTTTTATGTTATTCTAGTACTTTCCTGGATTGTCGCTGCTGTTTTTTGCAGTATCTATCATATAGATAATATAACTTCCTTTAAAAGAATTGCCGGTTATAACCTGTTGAGCATACTCTCAGTTGTGGTCATCGTCTCAGCTTACAGTTACTTTATTAAGCCTAATATATTTCCTAACGCATACTTTATTAGCTTATATATTATCTTCTACTTTTACCTTACGGTCGGCAGGGTCATTGAACTGAAGCTTTTCAGGTATTTACGGGATTTATTAACTGCCAAGAAGAATATTATCATCATCGGTAAGACCAAACCAGGACTTCGCTTGCAGGAATATTTTGAGCAAAAAGCACCTTCCCAGTTTAACTTTCTTGGTTTTTTTGATGATGAACCTTCTCAGCACGAGGAAAGGATATTAGGTACCTTGAAGGACGTTCAAAATTTTTGCATCAGGGAAAATGTCGATGAAATATTCTACACACTGCCCAATCATGCCATGTTAATTGACAGACTAGCCAAGTTTGCCGATGACAATTATATTTATTTTGGTTTGGTACAAGATGTGGTCGGTCTTTCAAATCGTAAGATTGATATGCATGTGTATGCCGACGGCAAAATTCCTATTGTAACACCCCGCCGGGATCCACTTCGTTTCTTTTTCAACCGACAGGTAAAAAGGGCTTTTGATATACTGTTTTCTTTCTTGGTCATTTTCCTGCTCTTTCCATTTGTTGTTCCTGTTGTAGGACTGGCCATTAAACTGAATTCTAAAGGACCTGTTTTCTTTCATCAGCTACGCTCCGGTAGGAACGGTAAACCCTTTTGGTGTTACAAGTTCAGAACAATGACGGTCAATAGTTATGCTGATGAAAAGCAAGCCACTAAAAACGATGCCCGCATTACAAAAGTGGGAAAAATTCTACGCAAGACCAGCCTCGACGAACTACCTCAGTTTTACAATGTATTGATTGGTGATATGTCAGTTGTTGGTCCAAGGCCGCACATGCTCAAACACACCGAAGAATATTCGGCAATCATCAATGATTTCAAAGTGAGACACTTCATCAATTCAGGTATCACAGGATATGCTCAGGTCAATGGATATCGTGGTGAAACCAAGGATAATTCTTTGATGGAGAAAAGAGTACTTTGCGATAACTGGTATCTTGAGAACTGGAGTTTATCGCTGGACATAAAAATCATCATAAAGACAGTTCTCAATGCCTTGGGAGGAGAAAAAAATGCTTATTAGTACTACTTATCCTAACCTACTTAACTAATTCTGAAATCACTAACTGTTTATTATTATGAAAATAAGTGTGTTTGGCCTCGGGTACGTTGGGGCAGTTTCTTGTGCATGCTTTGCCAAAGTAGGGCACAATGTGATTGGTGTTGATGTGAGCGACCTTAAGATCAACCTGATCAATAGCGGTAAATCCCCTATAGTAGAAGAAAATCTTGATGAATATATTGAGGAAGGCATTAGCAATGGCAGAATTAATGCCACTCATGATGTACTTCAAGCGGTTCACAATTCGGAAATTTCTGTAGTATGTGTAGGTACGCCCAGCCAAATTAACGGTAATATTGATCTGACCTACATTTACAGAGTCTGTCAACAAATTGGTGAAGCAATTAAAGCTAAGGATTCCTTTCATACGGTGGTCATTAGAAGTACGGTCGTGCCCGGCACGATTAAGCAGTGTGTGGAAATCATTGAAGATGTATCTGGGAAAAAGCATGATCAGGATTTCGGAGTGGCTTCAAATCCTGAATTTCTAAGAGAAGGTACTGCTATTACTGATTTCTGGCATCCTCCTTACACAATCACTGGGACAGACTGTAAGAAAAGTGAAGAGCAACTAAACCGACTTTACAAAGATGTTGATGCTCCCATTTTTAATCTGAGGCCTGAAGAAGCCGAGATGATCAAGTACGCCAATAATAACTTTCATGCCGTGAAAGTCACCTTTGCCAACGAGATAGGCAATATTTGTAAAGAACTTGGTGTAGACGGCCAAAAAGTGATGGAAGTAGTAGCCAGTGATAACAAGCTAAATCTCTCACCCTACTATATGAGACCCGGTTTTGCTTTTGGAGGATCGTGTCTGCCTAAGGATGTCAGGGGGCTTAATTACCGAGCTAAAACATTAGATCTGAAGACTCCCCTATTAAGCAGTTTAATGAATAGCAATAGTTACCAGGTAGAAAGGGGCTTACAGTTCATATACGAAACGGGTAAAAAGAAAATAGGATTCTTAGGTTTTGCCTTCAAAGCCGGAACCGATGATCTGCGGGAAAGTCCGGTAGTTGACTTGATTGAAACCCTTTTAGGTAAAGGCTATGATCTTTCTTTATACGACAGCAATATCCTTCTTTCTCGCCTGATGGGTAAAAATAAAGACTATTTAACTGGTCACATTCCCCATATCAACCGGGTTTTGCGGGACTCTGTACAGGAGGTTGTTGATGAATCCGAAGTGATTATTTTCGGCAATAAGTCGAGCGAATTTAAAGAAGCTATCCATACGATCCCTGATAATAAAATCATCATAGATTTAGTGCGCGTTGACAAAAACAGACTAACAAAAGATAACTATGTTGGAATTTGCTGGTAAGCACATACTCATCATTATTGAGAACCTTCCTGCCCCTTTTGACAGAAGAGTCTGGCAGGAAGCATCTACCCTTAAAGAAAACGGCGCTGATGTTAGTATCATTTGCCCAAAGATGAAAGGATATACAAAATCCTATGAGAAGATTGATGGTATTGACATCTATCGCCATCCACTTCCTCTGGAGGGCAGTGGTGCGTTAGGCTATCTTATGGAATATAGTACCGCTCTTTTCTGGGAACTACTGTTGAGTTTTAAAATTTTCTTTAAGAAAAGGTTTCATGTAATACACGGATGTAATCCACCGGACCTGATTTTTCTCACAGCTTTGCCCTTTAAGTTATTGGGAGTCAAGTTCGTATTTGATCATCATGACATTAATCCCGAACTATACATTGCTAAATTTGGCAAGAAAGATTTATTTTATAAGGCAATGTTATGGTTTGAAAGACTAACCTTCAAAACAGCCAATTATAGTATTGCCACCAATGAGTCTTACAAAAAGATAGCCATTGAAAGGGGTAATATGTCTTCAGAAAAGGTTCAGGTAGTAAGAAGCGGGCCCAGCCTGGAGAGGATTAAAATTCAGCCTCCAAAAAAACAGTATAAGAAAGAGAGAAATTTTTTGGTAGGCTATGTCGGTGTAATCGGAGTACAGGAAGGCTTAGACTTACTCTTAGAATCAGTCAAGCACCTCGTTAGTAAAAGAAAAGACGTCCAGTTTGCCATTGTAGGGGGGGGTACTTCACTGGAAGATATTAAAAAGTTGGCCAAAGAAATGGGCATAGACGAATACGTTGATTTTTATGGCCGTGTCAGCGATCAGATGTTGCTGGATGTACTTAATACCTGCGATGTTTGCGTTAATCCTGATAAACCTACTGAAATGAATAACCTTTCAACTATGAATAAGATTATGGAGTATATGGCTATGAAAAAACCCATTGTACAATATGATCTCAAAGAAGGAAGAGCGTCTGCTCAGTCGGCTTCACTCTATGCCGAAAACAATAACACACAGGACTTCGCTGAAAAGATCATGTGGCTTTTAGATCACGATACGGAGAGTACAGAAATGGCTGAATATGGGTATAACCGTGTACTCAATAAATTGTCATGGGATCATGAAAGTGTAAAGCTCAAAATGTTTTATGCAAAGGTTTTGAATGTCCCGATTGAGCAACTTACTGAGCTAGTAGTCTGACCTTTTCTCACGACATAAAGCCTAAAGATGAACTTGGCTAAAAGGTGTCGGCAAAGCCATCATAAGTAACCGGAGTACGGAGATATTTTTCCGGATAATGTAATTGACCTTTGCAGACTTAATCTGTATGCCTTTTCCTCTTCATTTTTTAACCTAATTTTAGAGAGTTTTCATCAATCCTTTCTCTATTTTATCATGAAATACAGATCAATTTTTTCTACGATCCTTACCATCATACTGGTAATTTCCTGTCAGCGGGTACCGCTAACCGGAAGGTCACAGTTTACACCACTGCCAGAAAGCCAGATGCTTTCACTTAGTTATCAGAACTATACTGAGGTACTCAAACAAAATAAGTTATCTGACAATAAAGCAGATGTGCGCATGATCCGAGATGTTGGTCATAAAATATCTTCCTCTGTTGAAAGTTATTTTAAGGCCCAAAATTTAGAAGATAGAATTGACGGATTTAGCTGGGAGTTTAATCTCATTGAAGACGACGATATGATCAATGCCTGGTGTATGCCGGGAGGAAAAGTTGCATTCTATACGGGTATATTACCGGTATGCGAAAATGAAAATGGGATAGCGACAGTAATGTCACATGAAATAGCCCATGCCATTGCCAGGCACGGTAACGAGCGCATGTCACAGCAAATGGCTGTTCAGCTAAGTGGCATGGCACTTAGTGTAGCCCTTAAGGAGCAACCACAAACTACCCAAAGATTAGCGCTTGCTGCATTTGGTTTGGGAGCACAGTTTGGTGTACTCCTTCCTTATAGTCGACAACATGAGTTAGAAGCTGATGAACTGGGAATTTATTTTATGACCATGGCGGGGTACGATACGAGTGAAGCCGTTGACTTCTGGCAAAGGATGGCCTCCCAGGGTGGACAAAGACCTCCAGAATTTATGTCTACCCACCCATCTCCTGAAAACAGGGTTGAAAATATTAGGAAAACAATCACCAAAGCAGAAAAATTTAAAGGAGCTTACTAAGGAATAAGCTCTCCTTTTACGTACAATTTGTAATTTTTGCAGGTCATCCTGCCTGACTCTTTACAGTGTTTACAGGGTTTGTAAATTGTTGATCCTAATACCCCACCCTGAATAACAACACCTTCACCTTTACAAACCGGACACATTATGAAGGGAGTTTCAGTACAATTAACGACAGTTCGGCTTCTCTCCGGAGTTCTGTCTGAGCTTGGTACTGTAACTTCTTTATCAGTATTCATTTTCATATCAGCTTCCGCCAGCTGCTTGTATTCAACAGCCTGATCAAAAAATCGACCTGAAGTACCTTTGATTTCAATGTACTTATTAAGCCAGTCAATGCTTTGGCTGAATTTACTCAGATGATATGAGTTTTTTCCAAAGTAAAAACATAGATCAGCCGGCACAACCTCTACATTCCTAAGGACTTCACGGAAAATATCATCAGCAAGAGCAAATTTTCCAGTATTCATGTATTCTACTCCTTCATCCATGCGCATCATCTGCTGGCTTTCACTAAGGTTCCTGACCGTCTGTGCCTGTACATGAGTTAGTGTAAGGAGTACTATCAAAACGAACGTCGTGCTTCTGATTATCATTTTTAATAATTTAACTTATAAAGCTAACAAATATTTAAGTTTTATCATGCTGCTAAACTTGGAAAGCTCCTATTACACAATCTTTGCAAATGAATAATCGTTTTCAATCTTAGTCATGAAGTGGTACTTTTGTGTATGATGCAACAATTATTAGAAGAAAAAGAACAGCTTTTTCTACAATTTGATAAAAGAGGAGGACTTATCCCTGTGATTGTGCAGGAGTTTGGCTCTAGGGAGGTTTTGATGCTTGGTTATACCAACCAGCAGGCATTTGAGAAGACTGTTCAAAGTGGCTTGGCTACCTTTTGGAGTACCTCGCGCCAACAACTATGGACTAAAGGAGAAACTTCCGGCGACTATCTGGATGTTATAACTATCCAAGTGGATTGTGATCAAGACGCTATACTGTATCTTGTAAAATTAAAGGGAAGCGGAGTGTGCCACACCCGAAATCAGCAGGGAGTAGCCCGAAAAAGCTGTTTTTATCGTGAGTATGACACCTCTAACCATAAACTTATATTTCTAAAAGACTGAAGCTATTGCTCCCATGGATACTACTGAAATACTAAAACAGGCCGGTTTAAGGATAACTTCAAGCCGAAAAAACATTGTTAACATACTAATGAACAGCCAGGGTGCTTTGTCTGAAATTGACCTTGAGAAAAAGTTATCTGCTCACTGCGATCGTACCACTATATACCGTACCCTACACACACTGCTAGAAAAAGGGCTTGTACACCGTCTCATAGACGTGGATGGCGTCAATAAGTATGTACTCAATACAGATGAGGATCAACTTGATAAAGAACATGCACATTTCAAATGTAATCACTGCGGGACCATCTTTTGTCTTCCAGAAAGTCCAGCCCAACAAATAGATCTACCTAAGGGCTACAGTAAACTGGATACTAACTTTCTGGTAATTGGAGTTTGCCAGGACTGTAACCGTATCAACAATTGATGTATTTTTACTGCTAGTACAGATCAAATATTTTTAATCATTCATAAATGGATCAGACCCTGTTCAATAAATTTCCAGTTTATCTTACCAACAGTTATACCCGAAAAAAAGAAAAATTTGAACCTCTTAACCCTGACAGAATAGGCATTTACCTCTGTGGCCCTACCGTATACGGAGACCCTCACCTGGGTCATGCTCGTTCTGCACTCAGTTTTGATATCATCGTACGGTATTTCCAGTTCTTAGGGTTTAAGGTCCGTTATGTCCGAAATATTACTGACGTAGGACACTTGGAAGATGAAATTCAGGATTCTGGTGAAGACAAGATTACCAAAAGAGCGCGGTTGGAACAGCTTGAACCTATGGAGATTGTTCAGCACTACACCAATCGCTATCACTCTGCCATTGCCAAGCTAAACGCATTGGACCCGAGTATAGAACCTACCGCCAGTGGTCACATCCCGGAACAAATCAAAATCATTGAAGATATCCTGCAAAATGGCTATGCTTATGAGGTCAATGGCTCGGTATACTTTGACCTGGAAAAATACGCCACAGAGCAACCCTATGGTAAGCTTTCGGGTAAGGTGCTGGATGAATTACAATCTGGCAGTCGGGATACACAGGGCATCTCTGAGAAGAGAAGCCCACATGACTTTGCTTTATGGAAAAAAGCGGCTCCAGAGCATATAATGCGGTGGGATTCACCCTGGAGCGTCGGTTTTCCGGGCTGGCACCTGGAGTGTACTACCATGTGTACCAAATATCTGGGCGATGAGTTTGATATCCACGGTGGAGGTTTAGACCTTCAGTTTCCTCATCATGAGGCAGAAATAGCGCAAAGTTATGGTGCCTTTAAGAAGAACCCCGTACGGTATTGGTTACACAATAACCTCATTACTATTGACGGCCAAAAAATGAGTAAGTCGCTCGGTAACTTCATTACGCTCGAGCAACTTTACGCGGGGGATCATCCCAAGCTGGAACAGCCCTTTTCACCTATGACAGTACGGTTTTTCATCATGCAGGCCCATTATCGCAGTCCTCTGGATTTCTCCAATCAGGCATTACAAGCAGCCGAGAAAGGACTTAGCCGACTCATGAACGCAGCCAAACTACTCGTCAAGCTAGAACACCATCCCGCTGAAGTTGATAGTAGATTAGATGAAGAAATCAAAGTGCTTTGCTATTCCTGCTATGAGCATATGAGTGATGATTTTAACTCAGCCAAAGTAATTGCTTCATTGTTTGAAATAGCCACTAAAGTCAACGCTTTCTACAATAAGCAACTTCCGCTGGCGTCAATTTCAACACAAAGTTTTGAACTCATCAATAATACATTTAGCGGTTTTCTTTTTGACGTGCTGGGTATGGAAGAGGGAACTGAAAATGACCAAAGTGAGCGTATTGACGGCCTGGTACATTTGCTGATTGACATGAGACAGGATGCCCGAAAAAACCGTGATTTTGCCAATGCCGATAAAATAAGAGATCAGTTGGCAGATTTGGGGATACAGCTAAAGGATGAAAAAGGCGGAAATACTACTTATTCATTAGATTAGGCTACATTCCGGCAAGAGCGTTGCATACCTTAATCCAAAACCCTACTGATTAGTTTTCAGTACGTACTGTACAAATGAGTTTCCCGCTTAAAAAGCTAACATGATATTATCAGGAAAGGAAATAAAAAAACTGATCAATAAGGAAATATTTATTGATCCGTTCTCCCCCGAACAGATTAACCCTAATAGTTACAATCTTCGCCTGCATGACGAGTTTTTAATTTACAAGGACCGTGTTTTGGATATGAAAAAGAATAATCCGGTCGAGAAAGTAAAGATACCCAAGGAAGGCCTCGTACTAGAACCAAATATATTGTACCTGGGCAGGACTGTTGAAACTATCAAAGCTGAACATCATGTTCCTAAACTAGAAGGCCGTTCATCCATTGGTAGGCTGGGCGTTGTCATCCACTTGACAGCGGGACTGGGAAACATTGGTTCCAATGGCTACTGGACGCTAGAAATCGCGTGTGTACAGCCTGTTCGTATCTATCCAAATATAGGGATATGCCAGATTTACTTCGAGGAAATTAAAGGAGAGTTTGATTCCTACAAAAGCCAGAAATACCACCACGATGATATACAACCGAGTTTGATCTTTCAGGAACTTCAGTAATGATTCATAAGATTTTCCGTACGTTGGTTCTAGGGCTGATTAAATTTTACCAGCTAAGTATCTCCCCACTCCTGGGTAGCCACTGCCGTCATACACCCAGTTGCTCGGTCTACACGACTCAAGCAATAAAGGAATGGGGTCTCCTGAGCGGAATTAAACTTGGCTTTAAACGCGTCATACGTTGCCATCCCTGGGGTACTTCAGGATACGACCCGGTGCCTAAAAAAAAGTGACACAATAAGTATAACCTTCGGCTATCAAGATCAAAAAGCAATAGAATTCGTTATACGTTGTATTAATAACCGTTGGTATAGCAATAAAATCAAGTATTGCGATGAGTAATGACAAAAAATATATGCAACAGACGCTCACATTGGCTAAAAAAGGAGCCGGTAAGGTAAGTCCCAACCCGATGGTTGGTTGTCTGATCGTGAAAGATGATGAAGTCATCGGTGAAGGATGGCACCAGGAATATGGCAAAGCTCACGCCGAACGCAATGCAGTAGAGAATGTCAAAGATAAAAGCCAACTCGAGGGTAGTGTCGTTTACGTTAATTTAGAGCCCTGCTCCCATTTCGGGAAAACACCCCCCTGCTGCGACCTGCTCATTCAGGCTAAAGTCCGTAAAGTAGTGATTGCCAACGTAGATCCTAATCCTTTAGTCAATGGTAGAGGTATCAAAAGAATGCAGGCAGCAGGAATTGAGGTAGTTACTAACATAATGGAGAAAGAAAGCCGAGAACTTAATCGTGAATTTTTTTTGAGAATGATCAAAAAATATACTGAAACTCTTAATCATCACTAATACATGTTACTTCCCAACCATATAGACCGTAAAATCCAAAAACAAAAATTAGCGGAAAGTCAGGAAGAGCGAATTACTTTATCTTTCTACAAGTATACACACATTGAAAACCCTCAGGGCTTCAGAGACCAACTGTTTGCTGACTGGTCAGCGCTAGGAGTGTTTGGAAGAGTATACGTTGCTCGGGAAGGAATCAATGCCCAGATTAGCGTATCCCAAGAACATTTTCAAGCACTACAAGATAACCTGGAGGATGTAGAATGTCTGAAAGGTATAAGGCTCAATCTGGCAGTTGAAGAGTATGGGAAGTCTTTTTATATTCTCAAAATTAAAGTTAAGAAAAAAATTGTAGCCGACGGATTAAATGATAATGCCTTTGATGTGACGGAGAAAGGGAAGCATGTTGACGCTGAGCAGTTCAACCAACTCACCGATGACCCGAATACCATTGTCGTGGACATGAGAAATCACTACGAAAGCGAAGTCGGACATTTCGTTAACGCTATTTTACCCGATGCTGATACTTTTAGAGATGCTTTACCAATCGTGAAAGAAACACTGGCTCCTTACAGGGATCGCAATATTATTATGTATTGCACTGGTGGTATTCGTTGCGAGAAAGCCAGTGCCTACTTCAAACATTTAGGATTTAACAATATCTATCAGTTAGAAGGTGGTATCACTAAATATGCCAGGGATGTTAAGCAAAAGGGATTAGATAATAAGTTTAGAGGTAAAAACTTCGTATTTGACGAAAGACTCGGCGAAAAAATCACCGAGGACATCATCAGCGCTTGTCATCAATGTGGTAAGCCCTGCGATACCCATACTAATTGTAAAAACGATACCTGCAATCTCCTTTTTATACAATGCGATGATTGCGCTGCCTACTACGAAGGCTGTTGTTCCGATCAGTGTAAAGACTTTACCCACCTCAGAGAGGAAGAACAACAGAGACTTCGTTCACTCCACCAGAAAGAAAGAATTATTTTCAATAAAGGAAGAGCTGATCATCTGAAAGATCAACGATTTATTGAATTTGCAATATCATCAAAAAGCTCCTGAAATTCAGGAACTTTTTGATGCCAGGTACACCGAGCTAGGCACTAACGAAACCGTTTTTCTTTCGGTCCGAAATCTCATTGAACAGCCGCAACCAATTGAGAATCTGACCAAATATCAGGAAGTGGTCTACGGCTCTTTTCTGTGCGATAAAACCCATCTCCTCTACCATCTTAGGCTCACCCAATAAGTAAGCTAGTGCACTGGCTATTTCTTCCTTGTTATTGGGATGGCGAACAATCAGACCATCAATATTATGTCTGATCTGGTGTCTGAGTCCACACGCATTACTGCTCACAACAGGTGTAGTTTTCCACATTGCCTCCGTGGCGGTAAGACCAAAACCTTCTTGAATAGAAGTTTGACAAATGAGGTATGATACCCGCTGAATAGCATTCACGATCAAAGCGTTCTCTTTGACCGATTCCATCGGTAGCTTGCAGATAATAATGTCCTCTTTGATATAATCAGGTAGGCTATGATAAAACTCGGTCAACTCCTCCAGTACCTCTACTCCTTCAGGATCGTCACTTACATAATCCGGATCCGGACCGCAAAGCATCAATCGCACATCTCTCACCCTGCATTTGGCCTGTGGATGATCTTTACTAAGAAATTCTCCGTTTTCTTTCATGTAAGCAAAACCTTCCATCAAGGGACGAAAACCTTTGAGTCTATCCCACCGGGATACCTGAGAAATGATGGGCCGAAATAAAAGCCCCACATCCGGGGCACTATGGGCATCTTTGAAAGCCCCTTCCTGAGTATATATTTTGGCAGGGTTATTAAAATCGTTGGTAATACGGGGATGTCTGGATTGTGCGAGACCGGCATTTGCCAGAATACCACTCAGCTTATGAATAGAAAGTTGTCGGTTTTTATGAGTAAGTGGATCTATGCTGGGATAGATGATACTAATATTTCCACTTATGTAATCAGGAATATATTCCGGGGCAGAAAACACAAATTGGTCGTAATCTAGCAGATAAGGCTTCAGGAATTCCCAGGCTGATTGTGTTTGTTCGTTGGTATGATCAAGGCCAATGTGACACCTCCATACCGTAGTGATGTCTACTTGCGCTTTAATCATGCTGATCAGTGCGGCGGGTTGTGGATCATGAACAACCACGATATCGTCCTGCCTGATATGATCGAGGAGTTTTTTTGCATTTTGACGGTTTACTTCCTCAAAAACTTTTTTTTCTTGTTGGCTGATGGAATCACTTCCTGCACCATGAATCATGTTGTGCAGCTTCTTAGTGAAAGCAAAAAAATCAGTATTATCCGTATCTAGTACCAACCACTCCGCCTGTATATCTACCTGCCTCAGGATACTGATCATACGGGGAAGCATTTCAGCCACTCCTCCACCCTGTTCTGTTGAGTTGATCATCCAGATCTTACGACCCTTTAAATTCTTTTTGAGTGCTTCAGATTCATTTTGAAAGTTAACAATTGAAGGTATCAGTGACGCATAAGTAGTGTAGTCTTTAATCTTGGTACCTTCTCTGATATTTTCAATTTTTCGCATAAGTTGCTAATAGGTTTGGTTAGTTTTGCTTATGCGAAATATAAGTAATATACAGTTTGCTCAAAACTGTAAGTGTCAAGAAAGCCAGATGCTGGTGAGCATAGCATTAGACTTGAGAGCAACCCCCTCAGCTTCTAGGTAAAGCTTGAGATCCTGGGGCAAATAGGAGAGTTCCTTCTCCAGGTTTTTTCTAGATACATGCATTCCCATAACCCTAAAAACTGCTTTTATGGCACATTTGACTTGCTCAGGATCTTGGTAATCCGTCTCGCTTAAATCGGGAACTACTTTGCAAACTTCCTCAATAAAATCCTCCATGGATAAGATACGCTCGGGTACATGGTCCTGGATATTCCAGTCTTTGATGTAAACAGCCTTAAAGGGAAGAGGAAGCAGGTCTAAAAAGTTGACAGACTGTTCAAATGTTAGTCGGTTTCTGATGGCTGTCAAAACGGCTTCAATGCATCTTAAAGCATATTTTTTTTCATCAGGACGCTGCATTTCTGATGCTACTTTCTCAACTAGTTCGTCTAGGTAAATAGCATGTTTGTCAAGTTTGCGAAAAGTTTTCATAATTGAAAGGGCTTTAGAATTACTTCATTGAATATACTAAGTATGTCAAGGAAAAAATATGATAAAAATCATTTATGGAACTGATAATAATTATATAATTTGAAAAAATAGTGTTTTATTTTAGCACCTAATACAATATATAAAATATTTTTCGATTATGTATCTCTTTTCAGCACTAATATTAAAGTACACAAGAGTACTGCAAAAAGCTGAAAACCAGTACGGTTTGTTTATTCACGTTTTACGTTTTAAAGCATCCCACCAAGATCTTTTGGACTGCCTTAATCAGTTCCAACTTCACGTACAAACAAGACTAACCAAAATCATCAGAGCCTTGCATCAAGATGTTTCCAAACAAAGTGCTAAAGGTCTGAAGGGAATTTTCAAAGAGGGATATTATATGATAGCGGGGGAACATGATGCTTACACAGTCGACAGTATCATAACTTTGTCGGTAATTCAAAACTAGTTACTATAAGCTCAATTATTACACGCAAGCATTGACGCATCTCAAAAAATTATATTACGAAGAACTTAGCATCTATTGAAAGATGTCATAAAGGAGAAAGAACGCTTACTGCGGGATATTCATGAAATACAAGGGCTACTTTATAAAAGCTATTATTAACCCGATGATAGATAATCCAGTTCATTAATTACTAAACCATTTATAACATGAAACCGATTAAAAAAATTTTGGCACCTACCGATTTTTCTCCAACCAGTAACAATGCCCTTCAGTACGCAGCGGGACTGGCAGCAGAAACCAATGCTCAGCTTTTCATATTTCATGCATACCGGATACCGGAAGTCACTGATGCAGCATATCCAATTGGAGGTATGTATCCGGATGGTATGGTTGATGCTAACGATATTAAGAAAGAAGTGAATGAAGAAATGAATAAGGTAGTTGAAGACTATGTCAAAGATAAGAATATCAAGTACGAGATATTGATCTCAGCTGGATTTACCGAAGAGAATATCTTGAGTGCCATCAAGGAGAAGGATATTGACCTGAACGTGATGGGTACTCGGGGAGCCAATGCACTACAGGAGTTATTCGGAAGTACAACTTCTCACATCATAAGTCATACTGAGGTTCCTGTGCTGGTCATCCCCAAAACTGCTCGTTTTGAGAAAATTGACAATATTGTCCTGGCTAGTGATTATAAGAAAAGCTACAAGCCCGGTACTTATGAGATACTTTTGAGCATGGCCGATCTTTTTCATGCTAGTATTGATGTCCTCCACGTAAGACCGGAGAAGGAAAAAATGACCACCGACGAACTAGAGGCTGGTGACGGACTGGACAGAATATTGAAGAAAACGCACCATACCTTCCATTTTCAGGCTGAGAAGGAAGACGTTAATGACGCCATTGAAAAGTTTTTGAAAAAACATGACAAAAGCATGCTAGCCATGGTACCACGTAAGCATAGCTTGATAGACCGCTTAATTCACGGCAGCAAAACACAGCATATGATTTTTCATACTGAAAAACCGCTGCTGGTTATGAAAGACTAATTTTGCTTATATGTAAAGAGCGGGGTCTTGGGTTCCGCTTTTTTTATGTTAGTTGCTTATGGTATTTTTTTACCAGGTCAAGATATTGGCGCACCTCTCCGAGATATTTATTTTTCATCTGGGAGGCTTCTTTAGCACTGATCATAAGCACTTTCGCTCTTACGGAGGCCCGGTACATTTTGAAGTACAGCAACAGTTCTTCATCCATAAATTGTCCCAGATCCGTGTCTTGTAAATGGTGTTGGTAGCACTTCATAAAATGTGATACCAGCGTATACGCCTTATAATACTCCAGATCCATTAGAAAAAATGCAATTTCATTGAGTATATCAATCTGCCGTAGATCTTCATCAAATTCTATACAGTCAAAAACTACCGGTGGGTTAGTAAGGAAAATATTTTGACTATGCAAATCACCGTGGAGGTCACGTACATAGCCCATTTGACTCCTATTATTGATGATACCAATATGTTGATCTATAAAAGTGTCTGATTTGCGACAGGATTGGTCAATGATATCGGCGTACACTTGCCCCAACTTGTTTTTTGCAAATAAATGCCAGTCTCTAAGTTGGTTGTAAGTAGACTTCAGACGATCGGCTTCCCATATTTTCTGGACAGTAACTGCATGCGCATGAAAAGAAGATATTACCTTTGCCAGCGCTTCTACTTGCGAATGTGTCACTATTTTTCGCTCCAGCAGCCGATCCATTTCCAGCTCATTGTTGATCCGTTTCATCTTTACAGCGTAATCAACTGTCTTGCCCGCGGAAGTACCGATACCTATAGTACCATGATGTTCTTTGACAGGTAATACATCTAGGTAAACAGCCGGAGCCAGCCGACGATTTAGCTTCAGTTCCTGGTCACATGCCTCCTTTCGGGCTGATAGGTCTAAAAAGTCAACAAAAGGAAGCTTTACTGTTTTTTTGAGCTTGTAGACTTCGTGCTTCAGCAACATAAGATAAGAGATGTGGGTTTCCAGAAATGTAACCCACTCCTTAGGTATCTCATTTTCACCAATTCGTAGATTCTCTTTTAAGCTCTCAAATGCTTTTACTGTCATAGTCTATGTATCGTTTGGCCTGTATAGTCATTGCCTTCAGGTCATTATTTGAAGAATCCAGTTGCAAAAAATTGAACGGCACAGTGTCATAATCTTGTCTGATTTTTCTAAACACGGTAAGATCAGCCTCCGAAAATTTTCTTTTTTCACTAACTCTCTGCCGTATGGTTTCCTCATCGGCAGTCATTTCAAATACAAAAAAATCAACGGCAAATTTCCTAGCTAATGTTTGAGCTGCTAAAATTCTGGACTCTTTACTAAAAGTAGCATCCAACAAGCAATTTCTCTCTTCAGATAGTACTGTCTCGGCCCTTCTGAACATTTCAGTATATACACGATCTTTTGCAGTCTGATCATACTGACCTCGCAAGCCAAGCTTCGATCGCATACGGTCGCTACTGATGAGTTCAACGCCGATGGATTGGGCAAAATGTTCACTGAAAAAAGACTTTCCGGTTCCTGGTAAGCCTCTGACCAAAATAAGCATGCTATTAAATTAATCAACTTCTTGTTAAAAAATGAGATTATTTTCTTTACGATGACTAAAATTATTAATGGATCAAGTTTTAGTCATTTAAATTCAATAATAAGGTAAAATTTCAAATAACAAGGAGCAAGAAAACTGCTCAAAATGAATGTTTGTTGGACTGAAGGGTTAACTCATTTTTTATGATGCTACCATCATTAGTAGAGCTGGCAAGGGGGATTGTAAAAAAGAAATTACTACCCTGACCTTCCTTACTCTCAACGGATATCTTGCCTCCGTTTTTCTCAACAAAATCTTTACAAAGCATAAGTCCAAGTCCAGTTCCTTTTTCGTAAGAAGTTCCTAACCTGGAATTATATGCATCTGTAAATATCAGGTTCAGTTGTTCCTCACCCATGCCAATACCGGTATCTTTCACAGACAAGATGACGGAGTTTGCTTGTTGCTGAGCATTTATAATAATCTGATCACCACGGTTGGTAAACTTGATAGCATTATTCAAAAGGTTTCTGAGCACAAGTTGAATCATTTCTAAATCAGCAGAGACATCAGCAGATTTATCAATTTCTATGTTCACCTCTACTCCTTTATTGGATGCCTGCAATGCTACCAGGTTGGTCGTTTCCTCGACCAGCTTCTTGATATCAAATGTCTTAGGGTCGGGTTTAATGCCCTGCATCTGGTTTTTTGCCCAGTTGAGTAAATTATCCAATAAGCTGGTGGTGATATTGACCTTAACTCTCAGATCACTGGCGATTATTTTCATCTCATCTGATGAAATTCGCCCTTGCGACATCAAATCCAGAATACCTTCTAAAGAATTGAGCGGACTGCGAAAATCATGTGAGATAATAGAAATGAGTTTGTCTTTGATCTTATTAGAGTTTTCCAGCGTTTTTTTCTGGGCCTCTATATCATGGTTGAAATTCTGAAGCTTCGTAATGATTTGTTCAATGTCATTATTTTGGGCCGATAAATATTCGTAAGCCAACTGCCGGTCACGGTTAGCATTATTGAGCGAAACTAGGATAATGACACATATGATCAACCCGAATAAAATAAAGATCACAAGGTATGTCTGCTTTTCAATCAGCACCTGCTGGTCATCCATTCGTGCTTTTTTGAGTTCGTTGTCAGTCTCTAGTAGTTCTTTTTCTGCTTCTGACTGCTTAAGACGTAGTAACGCTAGTTTCTTACTTTTAGCTTCATTGAATAAGCTATCTTTATGATCGTAGTACATTTCATTATAGTGGAGCGCCTGCTGATAGTCACCTGCTTCTTTATAGATTTTCCCAAGTATGGCAGCAGCATCTTTAATCTGAAGTTTTGCCTGTATAGGCTTTGCGTAGTACAGCGCTTCTTTAGCAGTGGCGATAGCCTGATCGATTTGCTGGGTACTGTAAAGTAGCTCACTGAAGCTGATAAGGGTAGTACTCATATTTAGTCTGTCGGCTTGAGACTCATGTATTTTCAGCGCTTTTTCCAAATGTGAAAAGGCCCTATCAGGCATACCGAGCTGAGCATATACCTCACCCATAGATTGATGATTGATACCCAAACCTTCCTGATCGCCCTGAGACAAGTCAATCTCGTAAGAAAGTTTGTAGTAATGCAAGGCACTGTCTAACTGAAGCTGCATGGCATATAAATCCCCCAGATTGTGGTAGGGATAGGTAAGGTACTCTTCCTGCTGGTTATGGATAGCAGTTTGAATTGCCGTAAGTAGGCTGGCTTTGGCTCTGACGTAAGCCTTGTCAGACATGTAAATGAGCGCAATATTATTATGAGCGAAAATTAGCCCGCGCGCATTAGACGTATCAAGTGCATTCAAGGATGCAAAATAACAATTGAGCGCTTCATCGTAGTCACCCAGATAGTCATACGCTACCCCCAGGTAGTTCATCGAACCCGCATATTTTTGTTGCTCCTGATTACTCAAAAATAATTTGGCACTTTTTCTTAAGGCTGTAATTGCCTTACCATAATCACCAACTTCTGTATATGAAGCTCCAAGTGCACGGTTCAATTCAGCTTGGAGTATTTCATTTGCCGTATCTGGCAAAAGTTCAGCTGCTTTAAGTGCATAATTTAGTGCTATTTGAGGATTACCCTGAAGTGTATCATTACTAAGTTGAATGAAGTTACGCACTGAATCTGTAAACGTAATGGATTGGTTTTGTAATCGGGATTTTGTGTTAGCAGCGATTAAACTGGTGTAACAAAATAAGGATGACAAAATAAGTGTAGCTCCCAGGTATACTGTGATAAAACTTAAGGAGCAGCAATTTTGGTGTAGGATTGTTCTCATAATTTAAGCTAAGTAAACTCATTCTTACGGGTATTTTTTGCCACCAAACCGTAATTCCTTACTCAAGAAATGAATCATAACTTTTTAGATCTATCCTTATTTCATAGTTGCATGAGGACAGGTGGAGAACCCCTCTTTCGGCACATGATTTCTTATCCTCAGCAAAAAATTACAACTACTCATCTTAAATATGCATTTGAAAGATTTTTATTACACCCAAAACAAAAGACTTGATATAGTGATTGTAACTAACTAAGTAAGCATCATTATTGAAAAACAAACATTCCTTTCTGTTTAAGATATTCTAGTACATATTAAACAAAATGCTAATCTTTCCGATTGTCTATATATCCTATTGCATGCTATAATCCATAGCTGTACTGTTAGGACTCATGACAAACCAATCAAGGCTATCCTCTTAGGATAGCCTTGATTTTTCTTCATTGTGCTATTTCCAGCCTGCAACCAATAGGCAAACAGCAAACTTCAATATCAGGAACTAATCAGACACTTCTCAAATTTTTCTTTTCAAAATAGAGTTATTACTTATATTAAGTTTATAGTATTCTGGTAAAGATAAACCTCTTCATAACAGCGCTATCTGCGCACCAAATTTGATATGAAACATTTCCTGGTAAGCTTGATGATTTTTTTGCTTGATCCTGTCGGATCAAGTATGGCGCAGACAGTTTCTGGTAGCGCAAGAGATTTGTTCCATGCTGCACAGGAATACAGACTATCCGGAAAGTTAACGGCTGCCCTTGAATTCGTTGATGAAGCCATTAAGCAAAAAAACGACTACATAGATGCATATCTACTTCGTGCATGCATCAAAGATGATATGCAGCTATTTGCTGACGCTAATACTGACTATACCATTGCTTTACACCTTGAACCCGAACTAGCCGATGCTTTATTTCAGCGAGGTATCAATTATTACAAACTTCAGCGATATCAGGACGCATTAGCTGACTTTCATCAATTACTGAAAGACTCATCCCAATCAACTACAACTGTCTATTTCAAAGGAAAAAATGATCTTCAGGGCTTTACTGCTTCATCAGTTACTACGCTTCAGTCCAATATGAAGGCCGACGTTTATAATTTCCTGGGACTTGCCCACTTGTCAACGAAGCAACTCGATAGCGCTTTATTCTACTTTGATCAAGCTATTCGTAGAAAACCTAACGAAGCTGATTATTTTGTAAACCGGGGCCTGTTATACGAACACCAAACAGATACTGCCCTGGCTATTGAAGATTACCAGAGGGCACTTAGCTTTGCGTCTGATCATTATGCTGCATTAAAGAACCTCAATAAATTAAGCATCAAAGGGCAATACGATCAACTCCTCGCGGAAGCTTATGATATGGCCGTAGAAGAACAAGGAAGCTACCAGGCTTACTTTAACCGGGCTGTCAATTTACAATTCCAAGGAAATCACCGTCTTGCCGTACGTGATTTTGATAAAGCTATCGCTATAGCGGGTAATAATGCTGAATCATTTCTAATGAGAGCTTACAGTAAGGAACGCAACCTTGACCTTAAGGGTGCACTCAACGACTATACACGTGCCCTCCGCCTTGACCCAATGCTCGGAAAGGCGTATAGCAACCGGGGAAATGTGTATTACAAACTTAAGCAATATAGAAAGGCGGTAGCTGACTACAACCGTGCTATTGAATTTTACCCAGACGAAGGTAAGCTTTTCTACAACCGAGGGCTGGCACTATACCTCAATGGTCAGAAGACAGATGCGTGTATTGATCTACGCATTGCTTTGGAAAAAGGCCATGTCAATGCACAAGCACCCATCAGTAGCTATTGCGATTGAGATCTAATGTTATTACGATAATTTTCTATAAGACATAAAAAAAGCGGTACTTAATACCGCTTTTTTTTAAAATAATACTGGATTTATACATTAGCGTATTTTCCAAAAAGCTCATCTTCTAAACGTTTGAGATATGCTTTGGCTTCTTTTAGTGATGTCTTGTCCTTTTGCTGAATTGTCTTATTCACTGCAGAAAGAAGATTAGCTTTTATTCTTTTTACCCGATCATCTTTGTTAGCAAATACAGGTTCTGTGCTCTTAATGGTTTCAAGCGCTTCCGTAACGCGTTCATCCATCTCTTTCTGCGCTTTCTCAGCTTTGTGTGCTTCTTTTTCTTTACGCAGATTTTGCGCCTTATTATAAAGGTCTGATTGGTTTTTGATCTTACCAATCTGACGCAAGTCCTTTACCTGGGCCAGGGTCTGAACATCACTCTTTTTAACTTTGATGCGACCTAGCAAAATATCATTTTTCATCTGCGGATTACCCCGTGCTATGATTTCTATACCTTTGGCAAATTCGGCGTCTCGAAGGATTGTACGATCACTCACATTGAATTCACGAGCAAGAACTTCGGACGTCTTATCGCCACTCTGCCCACTAGAGAGTACTTTATCGTAGCCTCCTCTTTTCTTTTTCATACGCTCATACTTGAGTCCACGAAAATAACTGAGCTGGTCTGGATTAAGATTTCTTCTTCCCAACTGGTGATTAATCATCCAGTCTTTGGCTTCCTCTTCTGATCCAAAACGGATGATACGTACTCTGAATGGTATATGGTGATCAGAACAAATCTGATAACGATTATGACCATCAACTAGAACTAGGTCACCATTCTTTCTCTCCCACAATGTCAAGGGATCCAGGCAGCCATTTAACTTAATGTTTTCCTCAAGTTGCAGTCGACTGTCTTCAGATAGTGGTGTTATAAAATTTTGAAGCTCTGATTTAATCTGTATTTCATCAAATGAAATAAATTTAGGCTTATCATTGTCAGTAACTACCTGAATTTCTTTTAATAAATTGTCTTCCATGTTAAAAGTGATAAATGAAATGTGATCTAAAATTGCTGAAATATTATTCTGACTTTAATTAATAAACATATGCTGAATATGAAGTCGGGTGTGTTGACATAATTTATGGTAATTATGTTTATGAATTGTTAAGAATTACAATTAGATAATGAACATAACCTTAACTGTTATTTTTACTTAGGCAAACTGCTTCGCTGAGTCTAAACCGAAAATTTTTCATTGAATCAAGTAAAATTAGTTTGATAATCCGGTAGTATGGCAAAACCTACACAACCAAAATAATTCACCCTAAATCGTATTCATTTTTATCCTATTCTCAATAATCAAGTTATACAACTTTCAACTTGATCTTAAAATAACTGAATAGAAACATGCTCTAATGAAGTAAACCATGATAGGTTGTTTAGTTGCTTTACTATTTAACGTTTTGGTTCAAAATTAAAGAAAAAATATAAGAATACTACAACCTCAAAACATAAATTTTGAAGATCTGCAAATTAAAAAAAATAAACATAGAATTATTACTGAAAATATGATTATGATACAATAGCCACTTAAAAGTCATTTTGAATCTACATAAATTTTTTGAAATCAACGATACCTTAATCTTACAGGTGGATAAATTGTAGAATATCAGGTTTATTTCTGAATACTTAATAAACAGTATTTGTTTATGGAGCTATCCTAATATTTATTGATATTTAGAAAAGACGTATGCAAAAGCAAAACTGTTAACAGGTAAAACAAAGCATATTAATCGTAAAGATTGAGATTTTTTTATTAATTATTACGAAAACAATATGTTCAATATTGTTTTTCTATCTACTAATAATTTATATTGCTTTATAACAAATAAATATCACTGTCAAAAGTTGTAATCTTCAACTCCGTAGATAACACCCTTTCTTTTCAAGATATTTACTTTTCACAACCATTTTAGTTTCGAGTGACAGTTTTCTCTTTTCATATACACACTGAAAATTATTTACTCCGAAATTACGGTAAATACAGATGTGCTGACCTTAATCATATAAATCGTCTAAATGAATCTCATCAGCATATTTTTCCAAAAGCTGCGTATTTTGATAAGTAATCAAACTATCCAACATTTGAGTATTTAGATTTTCCCAGGACTCAACAAAAAAGTCAAATACGTGATAAATATTTATTTGATGATTGGGAGTAGTCTTTGAAAAAATCAACTTACCTAGGTCTTTCGCAATGTACCACTGCTGAAAGTGCGGATATCGTTTGAATTCATCAATTGACATCCGGACGATCTTCTATGTCCAGCAGAATGTTGTGTCGGCTTAACCAACTCTCCCAAGAAGGAATTTTGCGAGCCGAAGGATGAAGGCAGGGATCATATAGGATTTCCTGGTATTCCTTGTAAGAACGGCTGAGCAAATGCTTAAAACCGTCCGGTAACTCAGACCACCTGAGATGCTCTTTTTCGTTGCCTGTCAGATTCATACACTGAAGTTGATATAGATGTTAAATCAATTTCCTCATAATTTGTTAAACAAAAGCAGGAAACTTTACGATAAATCTTAAAATGTAATTCACACGGACTTGTAGAAATCAAGATTTATCACCGACATTTAGAAAACGTTATTTTTCCGAATCAGTTACCTTTACTGACGTACATAGTTTCTTAATCAAATCAGGCTATTTCTTACTATGAATTATTACAATCTTCCAGTTACTGATATACCCGATATTTTTTTACCTCATAAATCCGATAATCCTTTTTCAAACTGTGTCAACTGCAATTGCAACCTGCTTAACGAAAAAACGGAATATGTGATAGAGAAAGCAGTTCGCCAGTACCGAAAGTTCCAGACCTCAGATGTAATTTTTGAATACGCCATGTGCATGTCCTGTGCCGAATTGATGCGCCGCGAACTCTCCCGTGAATCATTGGAACGGGTAGAACAATTCACGCATAAAAGTAACCTTTTGAAAAGCCGACAAGCCTTAATCAACCAAAATGACTGGAATATCGACCACTGGGTGAGTCATTGTGCTGTCAGTGGAGAAGCTATCGAGAGTCAGGAGGAGTACCAACTCTTTGCGCACTGCCGAGGTGGACAGTTAGTGTTTTCTGCAATGCCCTACATGATCAGCAGTACTACTGCTCAGGCCATGACCGAACTACTCTCGGCCAAGACCCGTGATGAACTTAACCGGTTTGTGGATGACAACTTCGGACTTCCCCCTGAGTTTAAAGAACCCATTGCAGATAATCCAATTCTAATTCTATAATCATTCGGATAAAGGTTCAGCTGTTTTCCATGACTCAAGTTTGGCTATTACCTTAGGAGAATCCCATGCACGGGTACCAGTAATCCGGGCTACCACCTCTCCTGATTCGTTGTAAATAAATGTAGTGGGTATTGACTGAACGCCTAACGCCTGTATGTCTGACTTGAGGTGTGCAAAAGGAAATGTGTAATCTTGCTCCTGAGCAAATGCCCTGATTTTCTCAGGAGCTTCATTGGATGCTAAGAGAAACACATAGCCATTGTCCTTGAATTTCTGGTAGGCCTTTTCTATTGAAGGCATTTCTATCAAGCAGGGACGACACCAGGTAGCCCATAGATTGAGAAAAACAGCCTCTCCTTTCAATCCATTGAGATTCAACTTATTACCCTCAAGGTCGGTAAGCTCTAGCGTCTGGGGCGTAACTTCCACTTGGTTATTGGCCTCTCCTTTTTCAAAATTTCCTTCATTATTGGTATTAGAAGAACAGCTAGGCAGCAAGGTACACGCTAACACTAGCAAATAAAAATATTTAATCATTATATAATTACAATTTTAGTTCAGAAAATCAGCATCATAACATCAAAATCAGTAAGCCGGTTAGTCAATCCGGGTAAAATAGTACCCTTAATGCTTCAATTTATTGATCAATGCATCCAGTCGGTCATGTAGCTTATCTTTACATCGCAGATCAGTACCCATATAAATGAGCATATTCATGCTATTAAACCCCCATCTTTTCTTCGTAGTTCAGCATATGTTATCGTAAAATTTACTACTGGAAAAATAGCGGTCATTCAATTCCGAATATGCCCAGTCATGATTACTATTTGTAACTGGCGTAAAATTAACCAGTTGTATACCCTAGGAACATCAGCTTGATTTCAGCTTAGGTCTGGTTACTACTTAGGAGATGGTAGAATCGAGTACAAATCCTGCTGATT
>CAZZGE010000023.1:0-35446 GCA_964653665.1 uncultured Porifericola sp.
TAAAAATTTTAAAAAACTGTGTGTGCTGTAAGTAACGCCAAATAAAAAAGCCAACGATACCTGCAGAGAATGAAATGATTGACTGCATGATGATATGCTGTATATAGGAACCTGCCGAGCCGCTCTGTAAAGCCCATATCATAAAAATCTCGGGAGGAATGATCCCAAACAGCAGCTCTGATGCTGAAAAAATAGTGTAGACAATGACAGGTCGCTCATAAACCGGCTTTAACCAAAGCAGATAGTCAACGCTGACATACTTTTTAAAAAGTATAAAACCTCCAATTAAAACGGTGAGCCACAGCAACCCCTTGCCCAGATGCCTTAGAAAAAACTGATACTTTTCTTGATCTGTCTTCACAGGATAACCCAGGATAAAATGCTATTAAGAACTGATAACAGCAGGCTGAACAGGATCGCCCAACCCAGGTTCTTGATCTTCAGCCCAGGAAGGAGTGCGTCAATGAGCATGAGTAAGATGGCATCAATAATTAGAATAAAAAGCCCCAGTGTGAGGATAGTGACGGGGATAGTGAGGATGATAAGCAGCGGCCTGAGCGTAACGTTCACGATCGCCAATAGAATAGCGGTGACTATCGCACTCCCAAAGTTTCTTATTTCAACCCCTTTAAGCAGATAAGCCGCAAGAAAAACTGCTACTGCGTTGACCAGTATTTTTAAAAGCATAAGTAAATATTAAAAAATAGTATTTTCGGGCGTTTTATAGGCAAGACAGGTTCCCGTATTTTCCGATATGGCTGACCAGTCATCCAGTTTAAACTGTATATGGGCAAAAGCTGCTGGCTCCATGTTACCTATTTCATCTCCGGTCAGGTATTCGGCAAGGTAGGATAAAGCAGGGTTGTGCCCTACCAGCAGAAGCTTATTCAAGGTTGCCTTAGAAGCATTGACAGCGCTGAGTAGCGTCCTAATCGAGGCATTGTAAAGGTCTTCATCGTAGCTAATCTGGTTTAGTTCGTACTTAAGCTGCTCGGCCAATAGCTCGGCGGTTGATTTAGCGCGGAGAGCAGTGCTACTAATGATCATGTCCGGAAAAAATGCATTTTCGTGCAGGTAGCGGCCCACACGCGGGGCATCCCGGTAACCTTTGGCTGTTAATTCTCTTTCTATATCTTTGACACCAGTGACGGCCTGCGCCGCCTCTGCATGGCGTACCAGTATTAAATCTTTAACCATTTTAGTATGTATAATTTGACGGATGACAATTCTTTTTAATTAAACTGAACATTACAAGCTATTGAATGGAAATTAGTGGAATCGTAGTTTAAAATAATATCAGTACCAAACTTTTTTACGTTTGTGTTGTATCATTGATGCCAAATTTAGCCAATATGCCAAAAAACTTAGTAATCGTAGAATCCCCTGCCAAAGCCAAAACTATAGAGAGCTATCTTGGAAAAGATTATGTCGTGGCTTCTAGCTATGGCCACGTCCGGGATTTACCCAAAGGTGATAAAGCCGTTGATATTGAAAATGGCTTTCTCCCTACTTACCAGGTGAGCCCTGATAAAAAAGAAGTTATTTCTCAACTTAAAAAACTGGTCAAAGACTCTGACCTTATTTTCTTAGCCAGTGACGATGACCGTGAGGGTGAAGCTATCTCCTGGCATCTGAAAGAAGAACTCAAACTTGATGACCAGAAAACCCGCCGCATTGTTTTTCGGGAAATTACCAAAAACGCAATCCTGAACGCAATCAAATCACCGCGTGGCATAGACCTGGACCTAGTAAACGCCCAGCAGGCCCGCCGAATCCTGGACCGCCTCGTAGGCTACGAACTTTCTCCTGTGCTATGGAAAAAAATCAAACGGGGTCTTTCCGCAGGCCGTGTACAGTCAGTAGCAGTGCGCCTGGTCGTAGAAAGAGAAAGAGATATCAAAAAATTCACGCCTAAGTCATCCTTTAAGGTATCCGCTGAATTTCTGGTAGATAAAGCCAGCATCCTCAAGGCAGACCTACCCCGTAAGTTTGACACTGAAGAAGAAGCCCAGCGGTTTCTGGAAGCCTGCCGTGAGGCAGATTTCAGCATTCGTAGCATGGAGAAGAAACCGGTCAAGAAATCACCGGCGCCTCCTTTTACTACCTCTACCCTGCAGCAGGAGGCATCTCGCAAGCTAAGCTTTTCTGTATCGCAAACGATGACACTGGCGCAACGGCTCTACGAAGCAGGTAAGATTAGCTACATGCGTACTGACTCTACTAACCTTTCGGAGGAAGCAGTAGAAGGGGCTTCGGCTGAAATTGTCAATAGCTACGGTGATAGCTACCTTCAAAAGCGTAAGTTTAAAACCAAGTCAGAGGGCGCACAGGAAGCTCACGAAGCCATCCGGCCTACCAATTTTTCGGTAAGTAAAGTTAAGGGAGAGAAAAACGAACAGCGCCTGTACGAACTTATCTGGAAGCGCGCTGTAGCCTCGCAAATGTCGGATGCCCAAATAGAGCGCACCCTGGTACAGATCGGTATTGATTTTAAAAACCCCAGTCTTTTACAAACAAATAATAAGTCTCCAGAAGATTTTCCTGATTACTTCAGTGCTACCGGCGAAGTCATCAAATTTGACGGTTTTCTTAAGGTGTACATAGAATCCACTGATGACGAGGAAAATGATGAAGACCGAAAAGGTATGTTGCCTCCCATCAAAGAAGGTCAAAAGCTGAAGTTGGACTTTATGAAAGCCAAAGAAGGCTTTACCCGGCATCCTCCTCGCTACACGGAAGCAAGCCTGGTAAAGAAGCTGGAAGAGATGGGAATAGGCCGTCCGTCTACCTACGCACCAACCATTTCTACCGTACAGAAGAGAGGATATGTGCTTAAGGAAGATCGCATGGGTAAAGAGCGGCAATACAAAGAGCTTACCCTTACCGATGAGGATAAGAAAATTGAAAACAGGACACTCACTGAGATTACTGGCACAGAGAAGAAAAAGCTCTTCCCTACCGATGTAGCGATGGTGGTCAATGATTTTTTAACCGAATACTTTGAAAATATCATTGACTATTCTTTTACCGCCCGGGTGGAGAAAGAATTTGACGAAATAGCTCACGGAAAGAAGCAGTGGGACAGCATGATAGAGGACTTTTACAAACACTTCCATCCCAAAGTAGAAAGTTCCGAACAAATTGACCGTTCCGAGGTACAAAACGACCGCTTGCTGGGGGATGATCCGAAAACCGGGCTACCGGTCATTGCTCGTCTGGGTAAATTTGGTCCTATGGTACAAATGGGAGCCAGCGATGGTGAAGAGAAGCCTAAGTACGCTAGCCTGCGAAAAGGGCAGTTTATTGAAACTATTACGCTGGAGGAAGCCCTGGATTTATTTAAACTTCCGCGGGAGCTGGGAGCCTATGAGGGAGAAATGGTTACTGCCAACATTGGTAGGTTTGGTCCCTACGTAAGACACAATAATCTATTTGTATCCTTACCGCGCGAGGACGATCCGTTTACTGTAGAGTTGGATCGCGCTATTGAGTTGATTGAGGCTAAAAAGAAAGCAGATGCCGAAAAGTACATCAAGGTTTTTGACGAAAACCCAGATGTCCAGGTGCTTAACGGACGGTGGGGGCCTTACATCAAAGTAGGCAGGAAAAACGTAAAAATCCCTAAAGACAAGGAGCCTGATGCGCTCACGCTGGAGGAGTGTCTGGAACTGGCAGAGAATGCCCCGGCCAAGAAAGGACGTTCCAAAGCGCGGAAAACCAAGAGTAAGAAAAAGTAAAACACATCCCGGCTGGCAAGTCGGGATTTTTTTTGCTGCGATGCAACCTGTAGCCAACAACCTGCATCTTTAGGGTAACACCATCCCGAATCACAAAAATGAAACCTGTCCTAAAATATAATTTGTCACTGTTGCTCCTTTCTGTACTGTTGAGCAGCCCTTTGTTAGCCCAGCAGAGCTTTGAGAAGCAGTTACCCGCTTTTTCTAGAGTTTACGTTTCAGACAAAATTGATGTATTACTTGAAGAGGGAGAGGTATCTACTGCGTGGCTTACTTACAAAAAAGTAAAACAGGAAGATATACGGCTGGAGGTAAAAGGCAAGACGCTGAGAGTGTATCTGGCAGGATGCCGGCGAGGCTGTGATAAAAGTAAGTATTCCGGTGCCCGCATACTACTCAGTCTCAGCTACCAGCAGCTTGAAAAACTGGTGGTCATGGGCGACCAACGCGTACAGCATTTGGGCGAAATCCATCAGGATTCCTTCGTGCTAAAGGCTTACGGTGATAATGATATACAACTGGATGCTGTAAATGTCTGCAGATTTAAAACTTCTCTGTTTGGAGATGGAGAGCTTTACGTCAGGCGGGGTACAGCGAATGAAGTAGTCATCAGGACCCTTGGCGACCACCAGGTGAACCTGGAAAAGCTTCATACCAACAGCAGTAAAGTCCACACTTTCGGTGATAATGTGCTGAATCTACAGGTAGATAAAGAACTCCGTCTCAGTATCTTCGGCGACGCCAGCATCCGTTGCGGGGGTAACCCCTGGATCTACCGCTGGATTATGCTAGGCGATGTGGATTTCCAAAGTTTATAATTCCTGCCGTACCAGCTTGGCGCGAGCCGCCTTCTTTCGCTGGTAACGGCGGATGAGCGGATACGCCAATACAGAAGCCAAAATGATCGCCGTACCCAGGTAAAAGCCGGGAGTCATTTGTTCATCTTCACCAAAGATCAGAAGGGCCAGCAAAATACCGTATACCGGCTCCATGTTATTTGTCAGGTTGACGGCAAAGGCTGAAACATACTTCATCAATTCTACCGATAGGGAGTAGGCGTAAACGGTACATAGCAATGCCAGCACGATCAGGTACAGCCAATCCATACTACTTGGCAGCCAATATACCTGACCATTGGCTATCAGTCCGGTATAGAAGGGTAAAAAAAGCAAAGTAAAAATAAAAGCACCGGTCATTTCATAAAAAGTAATGGTATAATGATAGTACTGACGGGTAAACTTGCTATTGATCACTGTAAACAGGGAAGCTAAAAATGCGGAAGCGATGGCCATAGAGAGGCCCAGTGCGTAGTTGAACTCAAAACGAAAAATGATATAAAGCCCAATAATCGTAGTAATGCCCAACGCTACTTCATACAAGCGGACTTTTTTCCTGTAAAAAAAAGGTTCAATAAAACTAGTCCATAATGACGAGGTAGCCATTCCCGCTAAGCAAACCGAGGCGGTGGCTACCCTGGCCGCTCCAAAAAAAAGAATCCAGTGAGCACCTATCAAACAACCGGTAGCCAGAATCTGAAGCGCAGGGCCTTTACCAAGGCTTAGCGGTTTCTTCCAAAAGTAAAGTAGTGCGGCCAGCGAAAGACTGGATAACAACGTGCGGTACATAACAATCTCTACCGAAGGAATAGTCATCAATAAGCCAAGGACTGCGGTGAACCCCCAAATTAAGACCACCAGATGCAGCAGTATGTAGTGTTTGGGCTGAGCCGACATCAGCGCGGTACATATTTGTATAGGACAAGACCTACAACGCTAAAAATAATATTGGGCAGCCAGACCGCCAGCATTGGCTGTAGTGATCCGGCTTCGGCGATACTACGGGCGAAAATGAAGAAAATGATAAACAGGAAGGCAATACCGAAACCAAGCGCTATTTGGAAGCCTGACCCTCCCCTGGCCTTCCGGGCAGACATAATCACTCCAATAAAGGTGAGTATCACTGCCGTGAAAGGTGACATGTAGCGGATGTATTTCTCTACCTCATAAAGTGGTACGCCATTAGCACCCCTGGCGCGGAGAACACTAATGTGTTTATTTAACTCAGTAAGCGTAAGGGTCTCGTAAAGTCCGTAGGTACTGCCAAAATCTTTGGGATGGATGTTAAGCGTGGTATCCATTTCAGTGCCAGTTTCAAAAGACTCGTTCATACCATCAAAGGTATGCAGCGACCAGTTCTTGAGTTTCCATTTGCTACTGGTTGAATCCCACTCTATGCGTCGTGCTGAGAGCTTTGCCAGCATCTGGTTACCCTCTATCCTCTCCAGGGTAAAACGGTACCCTACATCAGCATTGTTATTATAGCTCTCCATATACGCGTAGGCGTCAGGCGCTATTTTCAGGTGTATATTACGCTCATCGTAATAAAAAGGGCTCTTTACATATTTTATCTCAAATGCAATGCGGTCTTTATTGGCATTGGGGATGACCCAGCCATTCAGCAGAAAGCTGGCTCCAGCGATCACCATGGCACCGATCATGTAGGGTACTATCAGGCGGCGAAAGCTCACGCCACTACTGAGTATCGCGATGATTTCGGTATTTCCGGCCAGCTTGGAAGTCACGAAAACCACTGCAATGAACACGGTGATCGGCGTAATGAGACTGGCAACATAAGGGATAAAGTCAACGTAGTATGCCACGATTTGTCCGGTGCTCAGTTGGTGCTCCAGGAAGTCATCATTTTTTTCGGTAAAATCAATGACGCTCACCACTGATACCAGTAGCAGTACTACGAAAAAGAAAGTCCCTAAGAACTTCTTGATGATATAGAGATCCAGGATTTTAATCATGCCGTTAGCTTCTAAAGCCTGATCATTAATTTTTCTACCATAACATTTTTCCACCAGGCAAAATCCCCGGTTTCAATGTGCGCCCGTGCCTGTCTGACAAGCCACAGATAAAACGTAAGATTATGGACACTGGCAATCTGTGCTCCCAGCATTTCTTTGGAACGTACCAGATGCCTCAAATAAGCTTTGGAGTAATGAGTGCTTACATATCCTCCTAAGGCTTCGTCTACAGGACTGAGATCATCTTTCCATTTTTCATTTCGGATGTTGATAATTCCTTGCGTGGTAAACAACATTCCGTTGCGGGCATTACGGGTAGGCATCACACAATCAAACATATCTACTCCCAAAGCGATGGACTCCAGTATATTTGCGGGTGTACCCACTCCCATCAGGTAACGCGGCTTGTCCGCTGGAAGTATATCACATACCAGTTCCGTCATTTCGTACATGATGTCGGCAGGCTCTCCAACCGCCAGTCCTCCAATAGCGTTTCCATCACGTTCGCAGGATGCAATGTATTCAGCGGATTGCTCCCTCAGATTCCGATAGACACTCCCCTGTACAATCGGGAAAAGTGTTTGCTGATAGTCGTACCGGGCTTCGGTCTGGTCAAAGCGTTCGCAACAGCGCTTCAGCCAGCGATGAGTCATGGCCAAAGACTGACTGGCATAGTCATACGCACAGGGGTATGGGGTGCATTCATCAAAAGCCATGATGATGTCAGCCCCAATGCTCCGCTGTATATCCATCACTGACTCGGGCGTAAAGGTATGCTTAGAGCCATCAACATGCGACTGAAAAGTAACTCCCTTTTCTCGTATCTTTCGGTTTTCGGCCAGTGAATACACCTGATAGCCGCCACTGTCGGTGAGTATGGGGCCATCCCAACCGTTGAAGCGATGAAGGCCACCGGCTTTTTCCAGCAGGGGCAAACCAGGCCGTAAGTAAAGATGGTAGGTATTGCCTAGTATGATATCCGCCTGGATATCGTGTTTGATCTCGCGCTGATGCACTGCTTTGACTGTACCTGCTGTACCCACCGGCATAAAGATGGGGGTACGAATATCACCGTGGTCGGTGTGCAGCACTCCAGTACGCGCCGAAGATTTAGCATCTTTGGATAACAGATCAAAACTAATCATGCTGGGCTAAGGTGAATTTTTCACTTTGGTAGTGACCGATCTTTTCTTTTCAAGTTTACTTTGCTTAAACCAGATGTTAAGGACTACGCCTAATACGACCAGGCTCATACCCAGATACGTGTATAGATTAAAGGTTTCTTCAAAAAATACATAACCAAAGGCCAGCGCATAGAGTATGTTCAAATACTTGAGACTAGCCACTTTGTTGATTTCGTCTTCTTGAAACGACTTGGTAAGGAAGTACTGAGCAAACTGCGTAAAAACTCCAATACCAAGCAGGGTCAGCCATTCCATTCCCTGGGGCATGACCCAATGCCAGGCTGCATAAGTTCCTGCTAAAGGTACAGTAACCAGGGGGAAATACATGACAATAACCAGAGGATGCTCGCTTTTCTTAAGTTTTCGGATAATCGTGTAAGCCATACCCGCGCCCAGGGCAGCCAGTATACCCATCAATAGGTGGGTTACACTCACACGGGTATCAAAACCATTAACCAGCAAAATGCCTCCGAAGGAAACCAGAAAGAACAACCACTGCCAGCTTTTCACCCGCTCTCCCAGCAGGAACATGGCAAGTATTGCAGTGACGATAGGCGCAAGGAACTGCAGCGTTACCGCGCTGGCCAGAGGTATCTGTTGAATAAGCATAAAATAAAGCACCAACCCTAAAGCACCGCTGGCCCCACGGGCCATTAGCAAAGGCCGATTATGACCCCACACTGATACTCGCTGCACTCGAAGGGTAACATAGCTCATTACCAGAGATATAATAGAGCGAAAGAACACAACCTCGACGGCGGGAATATAAGAGACGAACTTAACGAGTACATTCATGCATGCGAACAAAAATGTAGATAGCAGCATGTACTGTACTCCTTTACTGATTTGCATAGACGGGTACGCCCCTGACATAAACGGGAAAGTATTACTGATTATAAGGTAGCGATAAAAAACTTCAAAGATAGATAAACCAATCGAGGTACATGAAGTTCAGTAAGCATGAAAAAAGGTGCTGAGAACGATCAGCACCTTTTTAGAACTAAATTAAACATGAAAAACCATTACTAAATTTACACAGAGTGTGCCAGTTTTATAAATCTACTGATCTTAATTGTCGGGGAGACTCCTGCTCCTGACCTACCTTTTTATCACTGTACACTGGTATCCTGAAGAAAAAACGTGACCAGGCACCCTGCTCACTTTCAACCAAAATTTGTCCTTCATGGGCCAGCACAACTTCTTTGGAAATAGCCAGTCCCAGACCCAGTCCGTTCTTATTTTTCTTACCGTTAGTCTGTAACTGTACAAACTTGTTAAAGACGCGCTTTAGATTGTCTTTCGAGATACCGGGCCCAAAGTCCTGTACAGAAAATTCTACACTGTCATCAACTGATGTCTGAGCTTTGATAATCACTTTACCTCCCTCAGATGAGTAACGGAGTGCATTAGTGAGCAGGTTGATCATCACCCAAGAAATTTTTTCGGGATCTACATGAATATCTGGTAGTCCACGCTCTATATTTTTGATAATCTCAACTCTTTTCTCCCGGAACTTGGCTTCTACCGGAGCTAGTGCATAGTCAATAAGAAAGCGAGGATTGATAGGCTCTTTTTCCAGGCTGATCTGTCCTTTCTCCACGCGAGAGAGATCTAGCAGTTCTGTTACCATGTTCACCAGACGTTGAACTTCCTGTTTCATAGAACTGACTGTCCGGGTTTGCTCCTCATTCAGCTTACCAAAGCGGGTATTACTCAGTAGCATCAGGCTCATGTTAAGCGCCGAGAGCGGTGTCTTTAGCTCGTGAGACACCACCGCGATAAAGTTGGACTTAGCCTCGTCGGATTCTTTGTAAGAAGTGATGTCTTTCAACGTGATGATATGCCCCAGAAACTTTTGCTTACGCTGGTCTTTCCCATATATTTTGAGAATCTCTTTAGTATAAAAGCCAGGTTTTTCGTTATCCCGCTCTATTTTCAAAAAGCTATGGCTTTCCTGTGCATCTACCATGTTGGTGTCTGCCTTATGCAGGGAAACCTCCAATTCGTATAACACCACATTGTCACTGGCGAGGTTTCTCAGGTTTTTTCCTACCAGCTTGGTTTCGTCCAATCCGCAAAGTGACTCACAGGTATCATTTACCAGAATGATGTCCTCATTTTCATCCAGCATGATTAGCCCGTCTTTCATACTGCGAATGATAGTTTCCATACGGCTCTTTTGTGCCTGTACTTCTTCAATGTTCAGCTTTTCAAATTCCTGTAGCCTGATCGCCATGTTGTTAAAAGCAGTTGCCAGTTCACCTAATTCACTGTTGGAATCTACCTCTATTTTTTGCTCATACTCACCCTGCGAAATGCCCCGGATTTTTTCCGTGATTTTGTTGATGGGTTTAACAATTTCATGCGGAATACGGTACAGGGCGATTCCTACAATCATGAGGACCAGTATCATGATGATAAACACAATGATTTTAGACCTGAAATAGACCTCCTGGGCAAAGTCATCTTTTTCACTGAGATCACGGTGATTGATGGTTGCAAGCTGTACACAATCCTCCCGAATCACTTCATTGAGTCTCTGTAATACGGTGAAGTACAGCCCAACCCGGTCTACGGTTGTCTCAAAGTCGTCAATGTAGTGAACATAGCTGGCGTATTCATCCTCCATCTGACTAACCAGCTGAACCTCAGTCTGATCCGTAGCATTTTTACGGGCGATGGCAAGGTTGTTTTTCAGAATTTCCTTTTCCTTATTCAATATAGAGATGAGCGTACTGTCATTGTAGTTATTACCCAAGCAAACTTTAGAAAGAATCTGGTCAATTTTAGATAGGGAGATCATGACCTGCTCAGAGGCCTTGATAGAGCGATAGTTATCTTCTAGGATTTTCGTAGAAGCTGCTCCCAGATTGTTGAGATAATAAACCGTAGCTGCCGCCAGAATGAGCGTGAGGAAAAGGATGAGCAAAAAGCCCGAAAAAATTTGTGTCCTGATCTTCATCTTCTGACTAAAAGAAATCAGATGAATACACTTTACTAAGATTCTTTTCATGAGAGCATGACGATAATCAAATAATGTGCAGGATAGATAATCCGGGAATTGGAGGATAAAATTGTATCATTATGAGGATTATTTTCATAATGACATATCAGGATTTCAAGTCACATTATACTCCTTGAGCTTGCGGTAAAGTGTCGCAAGACCGATATCCAGCCGCTTGGCTGCTTCAGACTTATTACCATTGACCATACTGAGTATCCTGAGGATATGTTCCTGTTCTACTGATTTGAGGTCAGTGCTATCCGCCCTGAACTCATGATTCGGTAGTGTTGCTGATACCGGACTTTGCTGCGTCAGCAGGCTTTGTTCAGACTGCACCTTATGCCGCGGCTTGAGAACTTCATCGGGTAGTGTTTCCTCGGTCAAGCCATCGCCATCGGCAAGTATGACAGCTCGCTCTATGACATTTTTCAGCTCACGTATGTTACCCGGAAAATGATACCGCCTAAGGTAGAAGAAAAAGGCAGGATCTACTTTAAGCATTTCTTTATTGATACTTTCAGAAAATACATTCAGAAAATGTAGTGCAATTGGTTCAATGTCCTCCGGGCGTTCTCTCAAGGTGGGAAGGTCGATAGCGAAAGTACTGAGTCGGTAATACAGATCACGGCGAAACTCACTATTACCTTCATCCACCAAGTCTCGGTTGGTAGCAGCGATGATGCGGATATCTACTGGAATCGGCTGGGTGTCCCCTACACGATAAAATTCCCGGTTTTCAATAGCCCGCAGTAGTTTAGCCTGCAGTTCATTGCTCATCTCTCCGAGTTCGTCAAGAAAAATGGTACCCCGGTCAGCCACTTCAAAGAAACCTTTCTTATCTGTATTTGCGCCTGTAAAAGAGCCCTTCTTATGACCAAAAAGCTCACTTTCCTGTAAGTCTTTAGGAATAGCTGCGCAGTTGATGATGATAAAAGGTCCCTTACGTCGTCGGCTGGTATTATGAATAGCTTCTGCTAGCAGTTCTTTTCCTGTCCCAGTTTCACCTAGCAAAAGCACAGTAGTATCGGTGACTGCTACCTTACGGGCCAGATCAATCATACGTTTGACAGGGCGGGAGCTGCCGATAATTTTGCTAAAGCTTGATTTTGTATCGGGGCGAAACTCGGCTTCGTGCAACTTATGGTGGAGCATTGCTTTCTCAATAGCTTTGGAGGCAATGTATGGCAAACGATCGTCTCCATCTCCTTTGGTAATATAGTCAAAAGCGCCGATTTTCATAGCCCTTACACCGTCTTTGATATTGCCAAAAGCGGTTAAAACGATTATCTCAGTAAGTGGGTGGTCTTGTTTAACGAATTTGGTGAATTCTATCCCGTTGATGTCCGGAAGCATAACATCGGTGACTACCAGGTAAATCTGCTCCGTATTCAGTATGTGTTTAGCAGTAGCCACGTCCCCTGCCTGGAAAACTTTAAATCCTTCCAAGGTGAGTATTTTTGACAGTAATACTCTTAAATTTTCTTCGTCTTCAACAATAAGAATCGTCTTTCCGTTAGTGTCCATCAGGCAGTCTGGTTTATCAGCTGATGCCAAATTTAACCCATAAACTAACTAAGAAAAATATTGCCTAATAAATTTGGAACGTTTTCACTAAAAAGCTTCACGAGTATGCTTTTATTTAGAACTATTTGATTTTTAGGCAGTTACAAACAATTATTTACTTTTAAAAATCTTAAAAAAAATTGCATTATATATGGCTTTAAAAAAAGGAAGAAAAGCACCCGACTTTCAGTTACCTTCATCAAAAGATCGTAATTTTCGCCTTAGCGAAACCCTGGCAGGCTATCCCTGCATACTTTATTTTTATCCAAAAGATTTTACACCAGGCTGTACACAGGAAGCATGTGACTTTAGAGATAATTTCTCATTTTTCAGAGAGTTAGACATTGATGTGGTTGGTATCAGCAGAGATACCGTCGCGACGCACAAAAAATTTATAAAGGCTAACCGACTTCCTTTTGAGTTGCTATCTGACGAAAAGGGAGAAGTTTCAAAAAAGTATGAAGCCCTGGTGCCACTGCTGGGCGTAAACCGGCGCATCACTTATCTACTGGATAAAGAGCATAAAATCGCGGCATCTTTTGAAAGCATGTTTGCCGCAGGCAAGCATATCAAAAACATGGTGCAAGCCGTAAAAGAATCCATGGTAGAAAAATAGCTGGACAATCGCAGCTGTTCAGCCAACTTATCCTTCTCCATTCAGGAGCATGCCATCTTTGATTTCAAACTTTACGTCAGCCATATTAGCCAGTGCTTCGTTGTGAGTTACGATGACAAAAGTCTGATTCATCTCATCACGTAGTTTAAAAAAAAGGCGGTGTAATTCATCGGCCGTTTGAGAGTCAAGGTTGCCACTGGGTTCGTCAGCAAATACTACCGCAGGGTTGTTCATGAGAGCACGGGCCACGGCCGTCCGTTGCTGTTCCCCGCCCGATAACTGGGAAGGCTTATGATCCATTCTTTCGTGTAAGCCGAGCTGATCCAGTAGTTCTCTGCCTCTTTTGAGAATATCATGGTCACTCTTTTTCCCTGACAGATAAGCCGGTATACACACATTTTCAAGGGCTGAAAACTCTGGCAGGAGATTATGAAACTGGAAGATAAAGCCAATATTCTTATTCCTGTAACTGGCAAGTTCAGCACCTTTTAGTTTGGACAGTTCTACATTGTCTAGCAACACTTGACCCTGATCGGGCTTGTCAAGCGTACCTAATATGTGTAAAAGCGTACTTTTACCAGCACCCGAAGCACCAACGATAGAGGCAATCTTACCTTTTTGAATTTCCAGGTCAATGGACTTCAATACTTTTAGCTTTCTGTAACTCTTGACAATACGCTCTGCCCTTAGCATGCTAGATTTCGATTTAAAATTGAAAATTAAATTTAAAATTTGATAGATTCGTGGAAAATTTCAAAGCATGAATATACACGAATATCAGTCCAAAAACATTTTAAGAGAATATGGTGTCCAAATTCAGGACGGCATCGTCATTGACAAACGTGATCAAGTTAAAGATGCCGCTAAAAGACTTAAAGAAAAAACTGGCACTGATTTTTTTGTTCTTAAAGCCCAAATTCACGCTGGAGGTAGAGGTAAAGGTAGCGTCAAAGAAACTGGCTCCAGAGGTGTTGTTGTTAGTAAGCTAGATGGCGTTGATGAAAAAGTGAAAGATCTACTGGGCGGCACGTTGGTCACGCTGCAGACAGGTGAGGCTGGCAAAAAAGTGAATAAGGTATTGATAGCGGAGGATGTCTACTATCCTTCTCCCGATGATCCCAACATCCAAGAGTTTTACCTCAGCATTACGCTAGACCGAGCCATGGCATGTAACGTGATCATTGCTTCTACGGAAGGTGGCGTTGAGATAGAGGAAGTAGCTGAACGTAATCCGAATGCTATCATCAAAGAGTGGATTGATCCAGCGCTGGGTTTACAAGCATTCCAAGCGCGTAAGGTAGCTTTTGCCCTCGGATTGAGGGGTAATGCCTTAAAAGAAATGGTAAAGTTTATCAACTCCCTCTACAAGGCTTATGTGGGATTGGATGCCTCTATGTTTGAAATTAATCCTGTACTTAAGACTTCTGATGATAAGATACTGGCAGTAGATGCCAAGGTAAACCTGGACGATAATGCTTTGTATCGGCATCCCGACCTGGCTGAGCTTAGAGATATTTCTGAAGAAGAAGAACTTGAAGTAGAGGCTAGCAAATCAGGTCTTAATTATGTAAAGCTGGACGGTAACGTTGGATGTATGGTAAACGGTGCAGGGCTGGCCATGGCTACCATGGACATCATTAAGCTATCAGGAGGAGATCCGGCAAACTTCTTAGACGTTGGTGGGGGTGCTAATGCCGAAACTGTTGAAGCAGGTTTCCGCATCATTCTAAAGGATCCTAATGTTAAAGCGATTTTGATCAATATTTTTGGAGGCATTGTACGCTGCGACCGAGTTGCAAATGGCGTGGTTGAGGCTTACAAGAATATCGGTAACATTGATATACCTATCATAGTCCGCTTACAGGGTACTAACGCTGAAGAAGGTGCCAAGATTATTGAAGAATCAGGACTGAAGGTAAAATCAGCTATCCTGCTAAAAGATGCAGCCGACAAGGTAAAAGAAGTTCTAAGCTAGTTTTACGGCATATCGGAACATAAAAAAACCCTCTGCTAGGCGCGCGCAGAGGGTTTTTCTTTGAACCTACCCTATTATTCTCGAGTGAGCTTGATTTCAACGGTCCGGTTTTCTCCCTTACTGGTGAGCGTAACGTTTTTGTCGCACTTACCATCTCCGAAGTCAATTTCAAGGCTAGCCTTACCGGTACGGCTGATAGATTTGATCCCTTGCGCGGGCATGTAAATACCGTCCGATGCACAGTTGGTTGGGTAAACCAAAGGAGTTGTAATTTCAGAAACGTATTCTACTCCGAATCGATTGGTTCCTGATGCAGTGCCACTTACGGTAATTTCTCCTTTCTCTCGATCAACAATCCTGGTGAAGTTACCGCTACGGGTAATTATACTACCATCTGAGAGGGTGACTTTGCCATTTGTCAGCGTCACTTTTACGGTTATAAGCTTGTTATTTTCTGCAGAGTATACCAGCGTACGTGTACCCTCTAGCTGATGTTCGTTGACAAAGAAATCCTTAAAACTAGTGCTCACCGTATACGTGGACGCATTGAAGTCAATACTATGATCAATAAGTAGAGTACCAGTCCTGATACGTCCTTTGGGTCCTTCACAATCACCGCTGAATGTCAGCGTAACTGATTTGCTAAAGTCCTCTCCATTCTCAACTGAGCGATTCACACAATCGATCGCGGCAATACCGCCCCGAGTCGTAGACCGACCATTGGTAGAATAAGTTGCGGCTTCCATACTGATCTCATCCATATCTTCAAAAAGATCATCCGCAATAGCCTCATCGGTGATAAGCTGTTCATTTGAGGATGCGGAGGAACCTGATAGTTCTTCATCTTCCTGGCAAGAAAACAGCAGAGGTATGATAAAAACAGCGCAAAATGCGCTTACTAAGAAATTTTTGTGAGCAGAATTCATAGGTATTAATAATTTGGTTTAATGCTTGGATACATCTAAACGTGTAAAGTTTAATTGTACCTTTCAAAGAATTAATTGTCCAAATATTATACCAATTAAATAAACATGATCACCCATAGTTAAGAAAGGGCTGCCATTCTTTTCTTACCTTTTCAGCATGGTCGCGTAGAAACATGATATAAGTAGGCTTGTGAGGTTTTTTTGTCAGTGCCAGACCTGAGGCTTCAAGCGTACGGTCACCTTTAACCGTATTACACCGACGGCAGGCTGTTACCAAGTTTCCCCAGCTGGTTTTGCCCCCTTTGGAGCGGGGAACTACATGGTCCAACGTCAAATTTTTCGTACTGCCACAGTATTGACAGGTGAACTTATCTCTCTTAAAAACATTCTGACGTGTAAGCACCACTCCCCGGTACGGGATGTGTATATATCTGAAGAGCCTGATCACAGCAGGCATCGGATAGCTCTGGCTAACAGTATGTAAAACATCTCCCTCCACTTCGGTCAATAGTTCGGCTTTTTTCAAGAATACCAGTACAAAGGCCCGCTCCATAGAGCAAATTGCCAGGGGACAATAATCCTGATTTAACAGTAGTACACTCCGATTCATGGATTTTATTTTCGTTTTGGCTGTAAATAACGCTTTTTCAATGGGTAAAGGGCGCACACGTGTTACATACGCATTTTTTCAAGCTCTCTTTTAACATCTTTTTTCTTGATATCCTCTCGTTTGTCGTATAATTTTTTTCCTTTGGCCAATGCAATTTCTAGTTTTGCCAGCCCTCTGTCATTGATAAAAAGCCGGGTAGGTACAATGGTAAAGCCTTTTTCTGTGCCCTTGGTCTCCAGTTTCTTCAACTCTTTCTTCTTGAGGAGAAGTTTCCTCTCCCGGGCTGGCTCATGGTTGTAATGAGTACCTTGCTTATAAGGTGAGATATGCATGTTCTTGACAAAAAGCTCTCCCTCTTTCAGGTAGCAATATCCCTCCTGTAGATTCACTTTTCCTTCACGGATAGATTTGATCTCGGTACCGGTCAGCTGTATACCCGCAATGTATTTGTCCAGAAAATGGTACTCGTACCTTGCCTTTCGGTTTTTGATGTTAATGTTATTTCTAAAGCGTTCTTCATCATCTTTGGACATGTGCTTGCTCATCAGACTATTAATATAGTAATATCTTCACTAAAATATATTTGAAAATGTTTAGATTCAAATATTGTTCTTAACTGGTTATGATTGTACTGGTCAACCCTTCCCATAAAAAAACGCGAAAACAGCTTACATAACTTTTCCCCGACCGCAAAAAAGGCAGCAAGTCATTTTCAGGAAAAATGCATATATTCGTTGAAAAACGACTTTATGGATTTCCAAAAAAAAGGCTGGCTCAAGCGATACCTTTACATCAGAAATAATTATGCTCTGATGAAAGAGTACGATCGCCTGGTAAATCTGGATAAGAAGAAAAATACGCCTGATAAGCTTCTGTATGATCTCCTTCAGCCAAGTGGCCTGCTTTATGGACATCCAGCCAGCATTCCGATTTATTATAAATCATTGCTGCGGGCACTCCGTACCGAAAAATTATCTGATCAGGAGAAAGTAAAAGTGATCCTGACGGAGAGCTTTCTAAACAGTGGACTGGTATCACCTCGTTACCATGAAATTAACCAAAAGGTCGATGTAGCCGACGCGCTGTTGGAGTCAGCCATCAATATTGGTAGATTTTACCAGGTGCTATACCCAGAACAAGGGCCGTCTAAGAAACAGGGGTTATTTCGCCGTGGCTTAAAGGGCCTTGATCTCTCCGAATACATGATTAACCTCAGGGTGGAAAGAAGGAGTAACTCAAAAAAGTTGTGGGATGGTTTCTTTCAGAGTAGCCTATATTTTCTCGACGTTGTCCACTTTGGCCACTGGTTACACGCACACAAGCGAAACGGCGAAGGGCAACAAATCCTCCGACAGCATCAGCAAGACCGACTTCTTATTTTCAAAGTGATAGTTGCAGCGGCTTATGCCAACCGGATCTTGGAACCCGAAGAAAAAAACCTACTGCAACACTATTTATCACTTGCGCACTTTGATGAGGATACGCAAAAAGAAACCAATGCACTGCTATCCCAAGGTCTTAAAATTTCCTCACTAGGCCTGAGCAGCGTTCGTTCTGACATATTGAAACGTCACCTGATGGAACTGGCTATCGTCACAGTTTATGCCGACCGGGATATCAGTCAAGATGAAAGTGCTTTTCTGGAAGAACTCCGCAAAGCACTAAAAATCAGGCCAGTAGCATTCTACAGTAGCGAAGTAGCGGTGGGTAGTTTTATGCTGGAAAACTGGCGTCAAATGGGTCAGCACCAGAACGAAAGTAAAATCAAAAAGCTGGGAGAGCAGCTTCTTAGCCGTATCTACAACCTTATCCAACACGACGAACCAAGCTTTTGGTCAGGCATCAGCCAAAACCAGGAGCTCAACAAATTATTACTGAAGAAGCAGTACGAGAAGCTAAATACTGAAGATCGTAACAGGATACGACTTGAGCTTTTCCGGGTGATAGGTGGGTTACCTAGCTTGCGCGGCATTGCACTGCCCAAAACATATCTCACTTTCAACCGGCTGATGAACATATTTCCAGATGCCACCATCTCCATCAAACAGGATCAACCGCCGAAATGAAGCCGGGCGTCTGTATCAACCGAAAGATCTGATACCTGCCCTGCCTGAAGTTGAAAGTGGGCCGCCATCGCAATCATAGCAGCATTATCGGTGCAGTACTCAAATTTGGGAAGATATACCTGCCATCCTTTTGTCGAAGCATAATGTTCCAGGGCTTTTCTTAGACCAAGGTTTGCAGAGACGCCCCCTGCTACTGCCACTTCTTTGATACCCGTGATCTCTACCGCCTTGGCTAGTTTGCTAAGTAACATATCAATCAAGGTGCTTTGTATACTGGCGCAAATATCTTTTTTATTTTTCTTGACAAATTGTGGATCTAGGCGCTCTTCTATTTTCAAAAAGTTGAGGAAGGCAGTTTTGATTCCGCTGAAGGAATAGTGTAGTTCCGGTATTTCAGTAGCGGGGAAGTTGAACCTTCCGGAGTCACCTTCTTGCGCAAATCGGTCAATATACGGCCCCCCCGGATAAGGGAGCCCTATGAGCTTAGCGCACTTATCAAAAGCTTCTCCAACTGCATCGTCCTGAGTCTCTCCGAGAATTTGCATGTCCAAGTATCCGTTTATTTGTACGATTTGCGTGTGGCCACCACTCACTGTGAGGCAAAGGAAGGGAAACTTAGGTTTGGGGTCTTCTATAAAATGTGCGAGGATGTGCGCTTTCATGTGATCTACTGCCAGCAGCGGTGTACCCAATCCAAAAGACAATGACTTGGCAAAAGAAGCACCTACCAATAACGAGCCTAACAATCCAGGTCCCCGGGTAAATGCTACGGCTGTCAGCATAGTTTTTGTTATATTTGCCTCGGCAAGAGCCTGATGAACTACAGGTACAATGTTTTGCTGATGGGCCCGTGAGGCTAATTCGGGAACAACGCCTCCATAATCTTCATGAACTGATTGCGTAGCTACAATGTTGCAAAGTATCCTTCCATTTTTCATAATGGCAGCAGCCGTATCATCACAAGATGATTCTATAGCCAGGATGATTTGAGATGCAGGTTTTTCAACGCCTTGTACTGATTTACCCATTGTTTTTGTAATAAGTTGAGCAAAGAAACAATAAATACAAACTCCACCAAACGTAAAACTATCAGGACGATCCTTTGGTCTGCATTCGCAATGATTCTGTTACTATCTTTGCTTACCGCTGTCATACAGATCCCCTTTTTTCAAACCAAAATTGTGAAGAAGCTGGCTTCTGTGATTACCGAGAAAACCGATTTTCGCACCAGTATTTACAGTGTCAACATCAAATGGTTTGATACAATCGTACTAGACAGCGTGAGAATCCTGGACGACAATGACAGCCTGATGATTACCGTAGATCAGATTGCCATTGATTTTGACATTAGTACGCTGAAAGATGGTCGTAACATCTTCCTCAGCGAAGCGCATATACAATCAGGAGCGGTGAAGCTCGTCAAGAATGCGGTGGATGGCAGCCTGAACATTACCCGATTTATTGATAATGTGCGCTCAATCTTTCGCAGGCGAGGTGCTAAACATGCCAAAGCCCCACCTGTCTTCACCATTGACGATGTCCATATCAGAGACATGCAGTTCAGCTACAATGACCTGAGACAAAATCCTATTACTGAAGGCTTTGACTATCATCACTTTGACCTGATCAATATCAATGGCGACGCAGAAGATTTTCGGGTGGTTTCTGATACCCTAGAGTTGATGGTCAACCGTCTGAGAGGATATGAGCCAGTAAACGACTTTACCATCCATGACTTTATCGGTTTTTATCAGATTAGCAACCAGTCTATGGTCTTTAGTAACTTTGACCTGTATGCTGGTAACAGTACCCTCCGGGATTCGGTAGCCTTTCATTATGATTCAAAAGCAGACCTGGGATACTTTAACGACAGTGTCACGATACAGGCAAATATCAACCAGACGGAAATATACTCTCAGGACCTGGCACTTTTTGCTTCTACCCTCGATCCCTACATGGAATTTTATACGGTCAGTGGTAAATTTAAAGGTGAAGTCCGCAGTTTTACCGTTCGGGATTTTGTGCTGAATTTTGGTGCCCGTAGTCAGATTACCGGCGACGTAAGCTTTGACGGACTACCGGATATCAACGAGACTTTTACCAACTTACAAATCACGCGTGCTCTGGTAGACACCCGAGACCTGAAACAATACATCCCGGACCCAAAAGCATACGAAACAGTAAGTACTTTCGGAGACGTAGAGCTTTTCGCTGATTTTATCGGTTTTCCTAACGATTTCGTGGCTAATGGTGAGGCTAATACCCGTTTAGGCAATATACTGGCAGATATCAACCTTAAGCTGGGTAGACAGTCCACCTATTCAGGTAGTTTGGCCCTCAATAATTTTGATTTAAACCCTTTTAGTCCCCAGCCGGGCCTTTTCAGAAGAACTACTTTTGAAGGTATAATTGCGGGAAGCGGGTTTAGTATGGACGATGCTGATTTTCAGCTCAACGCAAATTTCAAATACCTGGATTGCAACGACTATCGCTATCAGAACATCAACACAAATGCCCGCTTTACAGAATCATTTTTTGAAGGACGAATCAGCGTGGATGATCCAAACCTGATATTCACGCTGGGCGGCACAGTTGACCTCAGAGATGGTAAGGAAAACATTGTACTGAGTGCTCAGTTAGATACTGCTTTTTTTAAAAACCTGAACCTGCTGGATGAAGAAACCTTTTTGCGCACCAGCATCAAAACAAATACCGCCGGACTACGCATTGACGACCTGGTAGGCAATGCCCAGTTTAGTGATATATTTCTCTCCTACCAAGGCCGCAACCTGGCAGTAGATACCCTTAGTTTTATCTCTACCAAGGAGGATGGCCTTCGTTATTTCAATTTAAATTCTGATCGAATGGATGCTGAGTTACGGGGAGACTATGATTTTACCTACCTGGTCAATGACATTCAGAAGCTTATGGCTGAATATAAGCTGATCTTCTCCAATGACGCGGATGAACTACAGGCCTATGACCTTAGCAACAAAGTCAAAGCGGTGGAAGCATACCGGGAAAAAGAATACGATATTTCGTACGATATACATCTCAAAGATATCAATCCTTTGCTGCAGGTATTTTTGCCCAAAATGTACTTGGCGTACGATACACATCTGCAAGGTAATATACGGGGTGGGTATACTAATATGCTGAGCCTGCACGGCAGCATAGATACACTCCGCTACGATAACACCCTTTTGCTGGATAACCGGGTAGATGTAGCCACATCAAAAATCACTGACAGTACCGAGGTGCTGGCCATGGTTTACCTGGAATCAGACCAGCAACAAATTGATCAAGATGAACTCAACGTTAACACCGAAGGCTTAACCTTTGAGGCCATATGGGACAACGATCATATAGATTTTACCCAGCGTATCAAGCAGGTCAATACAGATAACCACGCGAATTTATACGGTGAACTCAGGTTTCTTAATGACACAACCGAAATCCGGCTGCAACCGTCTGATTTGATGGTACTGAAGAATCCCTGGTACTTTTCAGATGATAACCAGATTCTGATCACAGGAAAGGAATTGTATTTCAATAACTTTTCGCTTTTCAATCAGTCGCAAAAAGCGGGTCTGCAGGAAATAGAACTCTCCGGAGCCCTTTCCCAAGACTCCCTGAAAATGCTCACTTTAAACATCAATCACTTTGAAGTAGATAATCTTAATCCTTTGCTCACGAGGAACTACCAGGGAGAGGTGAACGGCTATATTAACGCACAAAATATTTTTCCGTCGGGGAAGCGGGATAGTACGCGCCAACTGATGCTCAATAGCGAAGTATCCATTGGTGAATTTAGCGTCAATGATTTTTTATTTGGCGACATCACCGGCATCACGAATTGGAATAAACTGAACCGTGAACTGGATCTGCAACTGACCGTAGACCGATCCGGGGAAAAAATCATTGCTGTTAACGGAGCATATGTCCCACAACCCGAAGAAGACAAGCTGGATATGCAAGCTATTTTTCAGAATGCTAACGTCAATATACTGGAGCCATTTTTTAGTGAGTATTTTACCGAGTTTGCGGGAAAAGCAGACGGAAATTTCACGATCAGTGGAACGCCTCAGTCCCCTGTTTTACTCGGGAAGGGAAACATCCGGAACGGGGGTATTAAAATCAACTACCTTAATACAAATTACACGTTTGATGGTGGAATTTTCTTTGATGAAAATACCATTGGCGTGAAAGACCTGGAGTTGTACGATGTCCGTCAGAACAAAGCCATATTTAACGGAGGATTCTTTCACGATGGTTTTGATAACTTTGTCGTAGACCTGCAAGGACAGCTTAATAATGTAGCTGTACTCAATACTACTATCAACGATAATGATCTCTTCTATGGATCGGCTTATGCTACCGGCGAAGTAAGCCTGCTAGGCGCCATCGAAAATATGGACATCATGGCAAGAGTTGCTACTGAGAAAGAGACCAAAATTTTTATTCCGATTGAGAGTGTGGAGGATGCTCAGCAGTCTGATTTTATCAGCTTCGTAAGCTTTGACGATAGTCTGGCGCAGATCAGCGAAATTGACAAGCTCAACCCTACTGGTGTAAATCTGGACCTGGAAATAGACATCACACCTGATGCCTACGGAGAGCTGATATTTGACATCAAAACCGGGGATATTATCAGGGGTAGAGGTGAAGGTCAGTTGCAGTTGCTCCTGTCTTCTACCGGTGAGTTTAATATGTTTGGTGACATTTCATTTACGCAGGGCGGATACAATTTTACGCTCTACAACATCATCAATAAGGAATTTGAGATTCAGCCGGGAAGTACTATCAGTTGGTTGGGCGATCCTTACGGCGGTATCGTAGATATTCAGGCTACGTATCAGCAGTTAGCTTCGCTAGCCCCGCTAATAGCTGATCCTACAGTACGCAACCAAGAAGAGGTACGGCGCCGATACGATGCCATCGTTTACTTAGATCTCACCGGAGACCTCATGGCTCCTAATATTGACTTTAAGATTGATGTACAAAATTATCCGGAGAACAGTGTATTTCTCCAGGCTGCGGTGGAAACATTACGCAACGCACAGGCCCTGGGAGATGAGGAAATCAAGCGGCAGGTATTTAGCTTGATTGTGCTAAGACGATTCTCAGAGGTCGGCTCTTTTGACGGAGGTGGAAATATGGTCAGTAGCAGTGTGAGTGAATTGCTTTCTAACCAGTTCAGCTATTGGTTGAGCCAGGTAGACGAAAACCTTCAGATTGACGTAGACCTAGGATCTTTTGATGAGGACCGTTTCAATACTTTTCAGCTTCGTCTTTCCTATTCGTTTCTCGATGGCCGTTTACGAGTTACCCGTGATGGTGGGTTTACCAATGTAAATAATGAAGCCGATGCCGTAAGTGTGATTGGCGATGTGACATTGGAATACTTACTCACCCAGGATGGTAAGTACAGAGTGAAAATGTACAACCGAAGCAACTTTAACAGTCTGCTCAATGGCATTGGAGCATCTAACAACGCTACCCAGGGTATAAGTCTGATGCACGTTGAAAGTTTCGATAGGGTAAAAGAACTGTTCTCAAATACCCGCCAAAAAAATCGAGAGGTAACAGAAAGTCAGCAGGTACAAGATACCACCAGTATAGAAACCAACCGGTCCATACCTGCTGACAGTGTCCTGCAAGAAAGTAGTGCCACTAAAAATTACCTGCCTTAAGACGCGTCCTCTATTTCCTGCTGATAAGCCAGAATACCACCCTTCAGGTTGTAAAGATTATCAAAGTCGTGATTCTCTTCCAGCCATTTGATGGCATTGGCACTGCGTTTTCCACTTCTACAGTGTACCACCACCTTTTGATCACGCTTGACCTTGTCAACATTATCAGGAATATCCCCCAGGGGTATTAGTTCAGCGTTCATATTCGCCTCCTCATACTCGTAGGGCTCGCGAACGTCAATAAACTGAAAAGAATCGTTACTATCCTGCATTTCTTTAAGCTCCTGTACAGTGATTTCTTTCATAGCTCTATTTTGTTATTGCTGGGTTAAGGATTAATTTGCCGTTGTTTTGATTATTAGATCGGTCCAAATTAAGGAAAATTTTGTACGAATGCAGATAAAAATCAAGCGGCTAAATGAGGCTTTTCACATGGAGGCTACCAACGAAGATGGGGTGAGTATTTATATGGATAGCAGTCCTGATATCGGCGGACAAAACCTAGGTCATCGCCCCATGCAACTGATACTTTCAGGTCTGGGAGGCTGTAGCACAATAGACATCCTGGATATCCTGAAGAAACAAAGACAACCAGTACGCGATATTAATGTTGATGTAAACGCCACCCGATACGAGGACCAGGTACCTTCGCTCTTCAAGACCATTCACCTGACGTATACTATATACGGACCGGTTGACGAAAAAAAAGTAGCACGGGCAATAGAACTTTCCATGGAAAAATATTGCTCAGTAGCTAAGATCTTGGAAAAGACTGCTAAGATTTCCTACAGTTACCAACTTAAACCTTAGATATACGCATGGCTGAACGTAAGCGCCATTTTGAAACCAATGCGATTCGTAAACAAACGCAACGTTCTCAACACAGGGAACACAGTGTTCCCATATTTGCTACTTCTAGTTTTGTGTTTGAAGATGCTGAACAGGCCAGGGCCATGTTTGCCAACGAGATAGAAGGCAACATCTACTCACGCTTTTCTAATCCTAACAACGACGAGTTTATTGAAAAACTATGCCTCTTGGAGGATGCTGAAGCAGGTATCGCTACGGCATCAGGGATGGCAGCTATGTTCATCAGTATCGCATCTTTTCTGCGCAGCGGCGACCACGTGCTGGCATCCCGATCGCTATTCGGTTCTACCCACCAGATCATGACGCAATTACTTCCCCGATGGAATATTTCGCATACTTATGTAAGTATCCATGATACTGAAAACTGGGAGCAGCATATACAGCCTAATACCAAAATGATCTTTGTAGAAACGCCGTCCAATCCCGGGCTGGATTTACTGGACCTGGACTGGTTGGGCAAACTAGCAGACAAGCAAAACCTTATTCTTAATGTAGACAACTGTTTTGCAACGCCTTATCTGCAAAACCCACTTCAGTGGGGTGCACATATCGTAACCCATTCGGCGACTAAGTTCATTGACGGGCAGGGCCGAGCACTCGGTGGCGCGATTGTCGGAGCTAAAGACCTGATCAAAGAGATCAAATTTATGGCTAGGCATACCGGCCCGGCCATGTCTCCCTTTAATGGCTGGATATTATCCAAAAGCCTGGAAACCCTGGCAGTTCGTATGGACCGCCATTGCCAAAACGCACTCCACCTGGCAGGACGCATGGAAGAACATGAAGAGGTCATCAGCGTGAAATACCCCTTCCTCCCCTCCCACCCCCAACATGAGTTGGCCAGAAAGCAGATGCGATTGGGCGGAGGCCTGTTTACTTTTGAGTTAAAAGGAGGCTTACAAAGGGGCCGTCGCTTTCTGGATGCTCTGCAAATGCTCTCGCTGACCGCTAACCTGGGTGATACCCGCACTATCTGTACGCACCCGGCCTCAACTACCCACTCCAAACTGTCGGAAGAGGAGCAGGCTGCTGTGGGCATTACCCCGGGACTGATCCGGGTTTCAGTAGGGCTGGAACATGTGGAAGACGTCTGTGATGACCTGATGCAGGCTATCGAGCACTCCTGCTGATCTACACTTTATCATACGCTCCGGACTGCATAGGCTACGAACGTGACCGATGGAGACCACATTCTGTTTTGGGCTTACCTGCCCAACGTCCCATACGGCCTTTTCCTTTCATTGTACAATGCTTACATCCGATAGAATCATATCCGAGTGGTTTCATAGGATGCACTGGCAAAGCCCATTTTTTAAGGTACGCCTTTACTTCCTCTTCTTCTACATCAATGAGGGGGTAAAATTTAAGAATCCCCTCCTGTTGCTGAAAGATATCCAGGTTTTGCCGGTGGCTATTCTGCCAGCCCATGAGCCCCGAAACCCATATATCAGCTACCTGCCTGATCTGCAGCATAGGCTCAACCTTATTGACCGAGCAGCACAGATCGGGATCTGTTTTCCAGAGCCGATGCTGCCGGGCAAACTGGTTTTTCCAGTATTCAGGAAACAACTCCACAACTTCCAGATCAAATAACTGGCTGAGCTGGTTTTTATAAGCCAGCGTTTCTTCAAAATGGAACCCAGTATTCAAAAAATGTACTTTCTGTTGGATATTCTGCCGATAGAAAATGTGAAGAAGGTAAACTGCCGTTGTCCCGAATGAAGATGTGAGTATCGTTTTCTTACTGCATAAAGAGGTATTCTGGTAAAATGCCCGTATTCTCTCCTCAGAGCACATTTCCTTGAAGATCGCATTGAGCCGCTCTATATCATTTTCCTGATGTATATCAATATCCTGCCCCAGCCATTGCTCGGTTGCCGGATATGATGCCAGATCATACTGTACCATGCTTATAAGATTTCATTATTGTTTGATGACGAACGATCATATGGTTTAAAAGAAGCGGTGACTTCTTCAAGCACCTGTAGTTTGTGCTGGAAATCATCCCGCAGTTGCTCACGAATAGCGCGTAGGTTGAGCAGAATCGCTTGTATATTATCAGGAAAGACTTCTTCAAAAAACTGTCTCAAGCGCTTAGCCATGGTGGGTGACTTGCCATTGGTAGAAATCGCAATTTTCAGATCTCCCTTCCGAACCACTGATCCCAGGTAGAAATCGCAGAGCGCCGGGGTGTCGGCTACGTTGGTAAGAATACGTTGCTTTCGGGTTTCTTCCTTGATTCGCTTGTGTAGTTCCGGGTCATCCGTAGCCAGCACGACGATGTCTTTCTCTTTCAGGTCATCCATACGAAACTTTCGGTGAATGATTTTTACGCCCGGATGATCGGCTGCTAGCGCGAGCAGTTCATCTTTAAAGAAATCTGCCACGATCATAATGTCAGACTGTGGTGAATTGAGGAGTAGAGCTTCCAGTTTTTCTAACCCTACATTACCTCCGCCCACCAGCAGCGTCTGCAAATTCTCTAATTTCAGAAAGATCGGGAATAAGGGATTTTGTACTTCAGTATTGGTATTCATTGAAATGATAATTTTGAATGGTGGATCAAACGGATGCTACCGAGTGCAAGGCCCATTCCTGTTGGGCTGCCTTCGCAACATAACTTGGGTGTAGTGCGGCTACTTCGCCTATTACGATCACAGCAGGGGATGAAAGTTGCTTAGATTCAGCCATTTCACACACGTCCTGAATACGGCTCACGCCTACCTTCTCATTTGGCAAAGAGCCATTCTGAATGATGGCTACCGGTGTACTGCCTTTGCCTAGCTCCTTAAAAATATCTTGTATCTGCCTCAACTTGGACATGCCCATCAAGATGACCACCGTTGCTGAAGACTGTGCCGCTATGGCGATATCAGATGAGATGCGCCCGTGTCGGTTGGTACCCGTGATTACCCAGAAACTTTCGCTGATACCCCGGCGAGTGAGAGGTACTGACTGAAGGGCAGGAATTGCATTTATGCTACTAATGCCCGGTATCAGCGAAACACTGATTCCGTGTCGCTCAGCATACATTTGCTCTTCGTGTCCCCGTCCAAAAATGTACGGGTCGCCACCCTTCAGACGAACTACATGCCCATACTGCCGTGCACAATCAACAATCAGCTGATTAATTTTTTCCTGGGGCATTTTATGTTCGCCTGCTCGCTTACCTACATAGATGCGAGCAGTATCTTTTGGTACATATTCCAGCAATGCATCATTTGCGAGCGCGTCGTATAGCACGCAGTTGGCCGATTGAAGGGCTTTTACACCTTTTACTGTAACCAGATCAGGATCACCGGGCCCGGCACCCACCAGGGATAGTTTGGGATGAATAGCTCGTACTTTAGGCATGAGATTTTTCATTTAGCTGTTTTTCACGAATTTTTTTCACCAGTTCCAGGAATGACTGACTGACAGTAAGGTAGCTCATGGCAAATGCTTCATCTGGTTCGTGCTGATTCATCTGCATCACTAATTCCTCAAAGCTGCTTTCCAATGGAATGCGCCCTTCCTTCACAAAGTGCTCATCAAACTTGCGAATGATATCCATCTGGGTATTCGGATTGATATCTTCTGCCAGCAGGAGTGCCTTCGCACCTATCACAAAAGCGCTGTATGCATGATAAATGGCATCGGCATAGTGCTGCTCACGGAAATTTTCAAAAGCGTTTACCAGCTTTTCCTCTGACTCCTGTAGTAGCGTCTGTATAAGATCAATGACGACCCCGGCACATTCCCCTACGCCCGCCTGAACCTGAAAAGTCTCTTCGGTATGCTTCCAGTCCCGGTAATCGTCGGATTGTAAGGATTCTAAATCGGTGAGGGGCTTGAGCAGATGGTAGAAATACATTTTTCCCTGTCGAGCGTAGTAATCGGCATAGTACTCCCCGTCCAGGCTGTTTTCTTCATAATCATCCAACAGTGTACCCAATGCCTGGGTCGCCCGTTTACTAGGGACTTTAATGACCTTTTCAGCAATGCGCCCGTCACCGTTTCCGTCTACACCTCCGCCCAGCAGTACCTGTAGCGCCGGAAGCACTTGCTTGTTTTTGTCTTTGAGAGAACTGCCGTGAAAACCAATGCTGGCAATACCATGCTGACCGCAGGAATTTGGGCAGCCACTGATTTTGATTTTGATATCGCTATTTCTGACCAACTCAGGATACTGTTCACCAATAAACTTTTCCAGGCCCAGGGAAACCCCCGTACTATTGGAAATACCCAGGTTGCAGGTATCTGTGCCAGGACAGGCGGTGATGTCTGCTGTGCTATCAAAACCGGGTTCAGCAAAACCCAGGGGGTAGAGCGCATTGAAGAGATGAGGTAGTGCTGCATCGGTCAAAAACTTGAGAAGAAAACCCTGGTTGACAGTGATGCGGATGTCATCTAATGCATAGTGAGATACGATAGCTGCCAACTTACGTGCTTCATCAGAGTGGATATTACCTAAAGGTAGCTTGATGAAAGCTCCGAAGTAACCGGATTGCTTCTGCGAAAAAACATTGGTAGCCTTCCATAGGGCGAATTTACGTTCATCAGCGGGTTTCACCGGTGCAAATTCATTTTGTTGCGGGAGTGGCTGTTCCGGTACGACTCCCCGATCTACCCGATAGCTTTTGGTATTGAGAGCCTTATGCTCCTGTCGGGCCAGATTAAGCAGTTCATCTTTACCCAGGCTTTTGAGAAGAAACTTCATCCTGGCTCTACCTCTTTTTTTACGCTCCCCGTAACGGTCAAAAACCCTCAACAGAGACTCAGCGAAAGGCATGAGTTGGTCTTCTGTTAAAAATTCATGTGCTACTTCAGCCATGTGGGGTTGTGCCCCCAGTCCTCCTCCGATGAGTACCTTAAACCCTCTCACCTCCTGACCATTGACCTGCCGCAGTTTAGGGATCAGCCCGATATCATGGATAAAAGCAAATGCCGAATCTTTTTCGCTGGAGGAAAAAGCAATCTTGAACTTACGGCCCATTTCCTGACATACCGGGTTTCTCAGGAAATAAGCGAACATCTCCTGAGCATAGGGAGATACGTCAAAAGGTTCGTCAGGATCTATACCTGCTTTGGCAGAAGCAGTAATATTTCTGACCGTATTACCACAAGCTTCGCGCAGGGTCAGCACATCCTTTTCCAGTTCAGCCCAGAGTTCCGGCGTTCGGTCCAGACTCACATAGTGGAGTTGGATATCCTGTCGGGTTGTTAGGTGCAGGTTACCGTTAGCGTACTCATCGGCTACGTCTGCAATACGGTTCAGTTGAGCAGTCGTCAGTCGGCCGAAAGGGATCTTGATTCGCACCATCTGTACACCCTGCTGCCTTTGTCCATAGACGCCCCGGGCCAGGCGAAGACTTCGGAAGCGATCCTCATCCATCCGTCCCTCACGAAAAAGGCGGATCTTTTTCTCAAGCTCAATGATATCTTTTTCTACTACTGGATTTTCCAGTTCTGTTCTGAAGCTTTGCATAGCATTATTGATTTAGATTTGTTTGTCTTAAAAATGAAAAAGCCTTTCCCGGTTAGAGGAAAGGCTCGCAGTGATTGGTAGATAACCGCAATTACCACATGCTGCAGTAACTTTCAACCATATCTACACACCTTTCCCCTGAAAATTCGGGCATACAACACCAGAACCAGCAGGCACAACGGCGTGCAGCGGTAAGTTTGAGGTTTAACTTGGGCAGACTGATTGGCATTGAGATTTTACTGATGATTGAAAAAACTTAGATACGTAGGAAGGCAAAAAAAATACCTTTCCCGAGGGCGAGAAAGGCATGTTATCTTAAAGAATACGGATGAACCGTATATGAAATCATTTCAATGCTGATCAGTAAGTGTACATACCTTTCCAGGAAAGCGTGTGTAAGCAACACCAAAACCAACAGGCGCAGCGGCGTGCGGCGGTGAGTTTGAGGCTTAACTTAGAAAGATTACTGATCATTTGACTGTCTCGTTTCTTACTTACGAATTCTCAATATTAATAGAGACACTTTTAGAATCAAAATGATAACAAAAATTTTTGTGCAAGAGAATTAGGCCAATTGGGCGTCCAACTTCTGGGCTAAAGCCCCTTTATTTACGGCACCTACCTGCTTGTCTACGATCTTACCGTCTTTGAATAACAGTAATGTGGGAATACTACGAATACCATACTTGGCAGATACACCAGGGTTGGAATCTACATCCAGTTTGGCTACTACTGCCTTGCCATCGTAGTCATTGGCTAATTCTTCTACTACCGGGGCAATCATTTTGCAGGGACCACACCACTCTGCCCAAAAATCCACCAGAACGGGCTTATCACCATTACTAATCATTTCATCAAAATTGGAGTCAGTTAATTCTACTGGTTTACTCATATGTGTTTAAATTATAATTTATTAAAAGTTCTATTACTTACTACGGATAAATGATGCTTAGGATATGTCGGCCAGGCGATAGTTGTCAACTTTTACGCTAAGCCCTCAATCCCCGGACCAGCCATCTTGTCTAGTACCGTACCGATCAGTTGATCCATGGTTTTGTCGGGTTGACCAGAAAAATGTTTTGTGGCACGGTTGGCCATGATGGCATTGGTACTTACAACTTGATGACCCAGCGCTTTGCCTAGGGTGTAATAAGCTGCGGTTTCCATGTCAAAATTATCAATGCGGCCTCCTCTAAAACGGAATTCCAGCAGCTTGTCCATAAGTCCCGTAGGTTTGATGGGCAAACTAATCTTTCTGCCCTGTGGTGCATAGAATCCGGGAGCGGTAACAGTATTGCCCACCAGCATTTTGCCGGCTAGCGAGGCGGTCAATCCACTGTCTGCTCTTTCACAGTAGGGAAGGAAATCCAGAGTACATTCTTCCATAAGTGCTTCTGCATAATCCAGCAAGCGGCTGTCTTGTTGTATGCTGTAAAATTCCATCAGCGTATCCATACCGAAGGCATAGTCGCTTACCAGCAGGCTATCTACCGGGATGTCTTCCTGCAAAGTACCCGATGTCCCCAGTCTTACAATTTGTAAGGAACGATGACCAGTCAGCGGCTTAAGCGTATCTAGATCGTAGTTAGCCAATATGTGCAATTCGGTTAGCAGGATTTCTACATTGTCAGTACCGATACCACTGCTGATGACCATGACTTTTTTTCCTGCTAACGTGCCTATGTGCGACACAAACTCTCTTTTGTTAATTTGTTCATCTATCCGGTCAAAATTGCGACTAACTAGCGGCACTCGTTCGGGGTCACCTACTGCAAAAATAAGTGGACAAAGATGCTCAGGTCTTATTCCCAGATGATAGATACTACCATTTGGATTGACAATAATTTCAGAAGAGGGCGGGTATGATTGCATGGTCAGATCAGTTTGGCCGGATTTCCAAAAACTGTGGCGCCGGGCTCAACATCTTCAATAACTACCGAGCCGGCTCCGATGCGTGCCCCTTTCCCTATTGTAACTGGTCCGGCGATTGTAGCCCGGGAACCGATGAACACTTCATCTTCTATCTGAGCTCCTGCACTTACTACCGCTCCGCTTCCTAAATGAACGTAATCGCCCAGTGTAGCTTCATAATCTACTACGGCATTGGCATTGATAATGCAACCGATGCCTACTTTGGCAAAGCTACCAATAACTGCTCCGGCATTTACCAGATTACCGTAAGTAATAATTGCGTGAGAAGATACACTGGCCCGGGGATGCAGCGCATTGTTAGGCATTACTTTTCGTCTTTCATTGAGCATCTTGAATATACCTTTTCTAAGCTTAATCTCATCCACTGCGACGAAAGCATCGCACTTTTTGCCGATTAGCTTGGTGTAACCGTGGTCATCAGTATTTCCCAGGACACTGATCTCACCAATCTCTTGACCGTGGAGATTTTTGTCGTCGTCCAGGAAGCAATAAACTACTACCTGATTGGACTGGAATATATCAAGGGCTGCTTTTCCCAGGCCTCCAGCCCCAAAAATAATCATTGGATTATCCATATTTGTATGTTTAATTTTTTTAGTCATTGCGAGCAGAGGCCTCATAAACGGCATGCTTAGCAAATTGAAAAAAAAATGTAATACCCTCCAAGTGTATATATGAATAGCTGACCAGATCGTTAACTTTGAGGTGCGAATAACAGTATTCTATTAACTTTCACTTAACCTATCAAACGACATGTCACTACAAATTGGAGATCAGGCACCTGATTTTGAAGCACCCAACCAGAGCGGCGATACTGTGAAGCTCTCTGACTTTCGCGGGAAAAAGGTGGTTCTATACTTTTATCCCAAAGACAACACTTCCGGTTGTACTGCACAGGCTTGTAATTTAAGAGATAATTACACTGAGCTACAAAAAGCAGGTTACGAAGTCATTGGGGTCAGTAAGGACAGCGTACGCTCCCACCAGAATTTTGTGAGCAAGCAGGAACTACCTTTTACGCTTATCTCAGATGAGGATACCAGCATTAATCAGGCTTACGGTGTGTGGAAAGAAAAATCTATGTACGGAAAAAAGTACATGGGAACTGCTCGTACTACTTTCCTGATTGATGAACAAGGTAAGATTACTGATATCATTGAAAAGGTGAAGACCAAAGATCACACGGATCAAATCTTATAACGAAATCATACGCGCTGCTTCTTTTCAGGCAGCGCGTATTTACTGGCTTATATTATGCAGTATTTGAGAAATATTCCTTTTGTACTCCTTCTTACGTTTCCTTTTTTCCAGCTAACTGCCCAGGTACAGATTCAGCGTCCACCAGAAAAAACCCGCATGCTTTTTCTGCTGGATGCTTCTGGCAGTATGTACGCTGACTGGGGTGGAAACACTCGTATGGATATTGCAAAAAGAATGTTGGTTGACCTGGTAGACTCGCTCAAGGTAGATCAGCATCTGGAGCTGGCCCTGAGAGTATACGGGCACCAGTATCACCTGCGGTACAAGAACTGCCAGGATAGTAAGCTGGAAATTCCCTTTGCACCGGCTAACCACGACCGGCTTATTGCCCAACTACGCCAGATACAGCCTTCCGGAGTCACCCCCATTGCCCATTCTCTGCAAGAGTCCGCTAATGACTTCAAGGTAGACCCTAACTATCGGAACGTGATTATCATCATTACGGATGGTATAGAATCTTGCGGTGGGGATCCCTGTGCAGTCTCAAAGGCACTACAATCTCGGCGTATTTTCCTCAAGCCTTTTGTCATTGGGTTGGGAATGGACAAAAACTACCAGGAAGAATTCTCTTGTGTGGGTCAGTACTACGATGCCAAAAATGTAGGAGACTTCCGGCAGGTGCTTAACAAGGTGCTTAAGCAATCGCTGGAAACAACAACCGTCAGTGTAGAGCTACTGGATGTGGACCGCAAGCCTACCGAAACCAATGTCAACGTCACATTTTATAACAATGTGACCCGGGAACCGCTCTATGATTTTGTCCACTACCGTAACCCCCAGGGACGGCCCGATTCAGTGATGCTGGACGGAGTGCTCTCTTACGATGTGGTGGTGAATACCATTCCCCCGGTTGTGAAAAGAGATGTTACATTCGTGGGAGGCCAGCACAATGTGTTACCAATACAAACTCCGCAGGGTAGCCTGGCCATCAACCAAAGAGGACATACTGAATACGATAAGGGGGTACAAGCACTGGTGAGACAAAAAGACCAGCAAGAAGTCATTAACGTGCAGGAAATTTCAGACCAAGAAAAATATCTGGTAGGTACTTATGATGTGGAGGTACTGACACTGCCCAAAACCTACTTTGAAGACATACAGATAGAACAGGGGCAACCCACTGAGCTTAACATTCCCGGACCAGGGGTGCTTAACGCCAACCTGAGGACCAAAGGCTACGGCAGCATTTATAAAGTTCATGATAATGGTTTCCAGGAATGGATCTACGATCTCAATCCTGACCTCACCAGGTTTACGATGGCTTTACAGCCGGGAAACTATAAGTTGGTTTTCAGAGCCGAGCGCTCCTTTGGAAGTAAATATACAGAAGTGAAGGAGTTTACGATCCAGTCAGGCAGTACGGTAAGCCTGAGTTTTTTTGGCCCCTGAGTGTTATTTCATCAGCCCAGAGACCAGTTTGACTAACTGTATTCTTCATAAAGTTTTCGTACCAGTGCTTTCCCCTCGTCACGTTCGCCTTCTCTCATCATCAAAGCAGAGGCAATGTCATCCTTTTCATCTTCAGATAAAATACAGCAACTCACGCCTAATTTGTTGAGCGTGTCTACGACCAGCCGAAGCTCCGTCATATCTCTGGGATTTACTAAAAGGGTCTTCATATCAATTATTTGCGTTGAGCATTGAACTTTCAATAAAAAGAATGATTTAATTTAAGTTAATTTTAGCAAAAAAAAAATCGCCCCGCATTACAGGACGACTTTATTAGCTGGATTC
>CAZZGE010000024.1:0-29187 GCA_964653665.1 uncultured Porifericola sp.
TTCTAACTGCTATCCTATGCATGACAAGCTAAAAATTCTGGTCTTACTCAACCTGCTGCTTTTGCCTTACTGGCTTTCCGCTCAGACTGAACCGGAAAGATTACGCCGTTCTGAAAGTTTCTTCGGCCTACACTTTGACTTCCACGCCCGGGCAACGGATGAGCAGGTAGGAGAAACCCTTACTGAAGCCATGCTGGATAGTCTGCTTACGATAGTACAGCCAGACTATATCCAGGTGGACTGCAAAGGGCATCCGGGAATCGCCAGCTATGCTAGTAAAGTCAGTGCTACGGTTGGCAGTTTTGAAAAAGACCCACTCAATTTGATCCGAGAGGTCACTGCCCGGCATGGCGTAGCTTTGTATGTGCATTATTCCGGGGTCATTGACCGGTACATTGCTGATAAACATCCCGAATGGGCCAGCCTCAGCGCGGAAGGCCAGCCTAACGATCGGGGCGGCTTATCCACTTACAGCCCTTACGTAGACCAAATCCTGATTCCCCAGATGAAAGAGTTGAGTGAAGTCTACGACCTGGACGGAGCCTGGATAGATGGCGAATGCTGGGGCCTGCAACCTGACTACAGCGAACATATGCGACAGGCCTGGCAAACGGAACATGACGGAACGTTACCCAAACCGGAAGATGAAAATTATCAGGCTTTCCTGGAATTTAACCGGCAAGGCTTTCTAAAGTACTTACAGCATTACTTGGACGAGGTGCATGCCTTTGACCCGGCGTTTCAGATGACCAGTAACTGGAGCTATTCTTCCTTCATGCCCGAGCCGGTCAATACACCGGTAGATTATCTCTCCGGTGACCTGACGCCCTCCAATGCCGTCTACCGCGCCTCTTTTGAATCGCGCTGCCTGGCACCGCAGGGCAAGCCCTGGGATATCATGGCCTGGAGCTTTGCCTGGGGGCGTGAGCTGGGCAATTCCACCAAAACCGCGCTGCAGCTGCAGCAGGAAGCGGCCCAGGTACTGAGCATGGGCGGAGGCTTCCAGGTATACTTCAAGCAGAACCGTGATGCCTCCTTCCAGCCCTGGACTTTTTCTATCATGGACGAGGTAGCGGAATTTTGCCGGGAACGAGAGGAATTTACCCATAAGGCGCAGCCAGTGCCGCAGATCGCCCTGCTCTACTCCAATGCTGGTTACAAGCACATTTCGCCCAATGTTTACAGCCCTTGGAGCGGCGAGTTGAACCCACTGCAGGGCATTCTCTATGCTCTGCTGGATGGGCAACATTCGGTAGAAATATTAAGAGAAAATCATCTTTCTGGTAAGATGGAGCAATACCCGCTAATCGTAGTGCCGGAATGGGAATACCTGGAACCAGCTTTTAGAGATGAGTTGGTGAACTACACCCGAAAGGGTGGTAAGCTGCTGGTGATCGGTGCTCAAGCGGTGAAGCTTTTTGAAGATGAACTAGCAGTTGACTTTGACGGTGAGGTGATAGACCAGCAGCGACAGCTAGGCTATAAGGGACATCTGGCGGGATTACGCACCCATTTTCAGCTGGTGAAGGCAAGATCCAATACAGAAACGTTGGGACAGCTCTACACCCTCATGGACGACCGCTTTCCCGACGACCATACTTTTGCTTCGGTAAATAAACTAGGCGAAGGCATGATCGGGGCGGTCTACGCCGACCTGGGGAACGTGTACAATGAACGAAAAACCACCGTTTACCGTGACTTCCTACAGGGCATAGTGAGCCGGCTTTTTCCCGACCAGATGGTGGAGGTAGGCGGTAGCCAAAAAGTGCAAGTAGCAGTAAACGAAAAAGACGATCAACTGCTGATCAATCTCGTCAACACCTCCGGCGACCATGCCAACGAAAAAGTCTATGTCTACGATGAAATTCCAAAGATCGGGCCACTACAGGTGAGTGCCAGAATAAAGAAAAAACCTGCGAAAGTAACACTGCAACCGGAAAGTCAGCCAGTAGATTTTAGCTACGAAGACGGAGTGCTCCACTTTCAGGTGCCTGAGTTATATGTTCATACGATTGCTATTATTGAATAAACTATGCGCAACAACCTACTCATTCTACTTTCATTTTTCATTTTCACCCTTTCCTGTTCACCAGATGCTACACAGGAGGTTTCGGAACGTTTGCCCAATGTCATACTTATTATCACGGATGACCAGGGCTACGGCGATATGGCTGCCCATGGCAATCCCTGGATAAAGACGCCCAATCTGGATCAACTCTACGGCGAAAGTACCCGCTTTACCAATTTTCATGTAGGCACTACCTGTGCGCCTACTCGCGCCGGCCTCATGACAGGCATCAACTGCAACCGCGTGGGTGTCTGGCATACCATTATCGGTCGCTCGCTGCTCAAGGAAGAATTTGTGACTATGCCGGAGATTTTTCTGCAAAACGGCTACCGTACGGCTATGTTTGGCAAATGGCACCTGGGCGATAACTATCCCTTCCGTCCGCAGGACCGGGGCTTTCAGGAAAGCGTCGTACACGGCGGTGGGGGCGTAGGGCAAACACCTGACCACTGGAACAATGACTATTTTGACGATACCTACTTTCATAATGGTACGCCTAAAAAATACGAAGGCTACTGCACCGATGTGTGGTTTCAGGAAGCCGCCCGATTCATTGAAGAAAACCAGGATCAGCCTTTTTTCTGCTACATCAGTACCAACGCGCCCCACAGTCCCTTCCACGTACCGCAGCAGTACATTGACAAGTACGCCGACAATCCCGATGTGCCTAATCCTAACTTCTACGGCATGATTACCAACATTGACGAGAATATCGGGCGGCTGGAGGAACTGCTGGCACAGCAGGGTTTGAAAGATAACACGATTCTCCTCTTTATGACTGACAACGGTACTTCTGCCGGGGCTGATCTTAACCAGGAGCGATTTGTAGAAAAAGGCTTCAATGCCGGGATGCGGGGGAAGAAAGGCTCACCGTACGACGGTGGCCATCGCGTTCCGCTATTTTTCCGCTGGCCAGGTGGCGACGTACCTGCGGCTAAGGATATTAATTGGCTTACGGCCTACACCGATTTGCTGCCCACCTTGCTTGACCTGTGTGGTTTGGAAAAGCCCGAATCAGTGGATTTTCACGGAAAGAGCCTGAAGCCACTTCTCATGCAAGATGATCCTGAATGGTCGGAGCGCACACTCATCACTGATACACAGCGGGAAGAAAATCTGATCAAAGGTAAAGCAGCTTCTGTCATGACCGACCGCTGGCGACTGGTATTTGGCAATGAACTGTACGACATGCAGAACGACCCTAGGCAAACTACCAATGTGGCTAAAGAGCATCCTGAGGTGGTACAGCAACTGCAGCGGGACTACGAAAGCTGGTGGCAGGAGGTCAGCCAGGGAGCCGATGAATATCCGAGAATCGTCATAGGTAGTGAAGCCGAAAACCCAGTTCGGCTGACCTGCCACGACTTTCATACCACCGAATCCGGCTATCCGGCCTGGAACCAGGAGATGATACGCCAGGCTAATAACAGCCAGGGCTTCTGGACGGTGGAGGTAGCTGAAGCCGGAGATTACCAGATAGAGGTGCGCCGCTGGCCCCGGGCAGCGGATGCTTCTATCGCAGGAAGCGTACTGCCCGGAGATCCGGTGAGTGGAGGCGATGCTTATTCGGAAGGAAAAATACTCCCGATCATCAAAGCGGGCATTTGTCTGGGTGAGGAGGAGATGACTGCTCCCGTAGCAGACAAACAGGCAGCCATAACTTTTGATATCAATTTACCTGCTGGTCCTGTTAAGCTGACGAGCTGGTACAAAGATGCCGAAGGAAATGAATATGGCGGTTACTACGTCTACGTTACTAAGCTTTGAACATGCAACCTGAATCTTTTAACCAATCATGAAAATCCAGTTTTTTTGCCCCCGCTGGGGAAGTGAAGATGTTCCTTACAGACAATTTTTTGATAAAGTAAAACAGGCTGGCTACGAAGGTGTGGAAATGTCGCTTCCGCTGGACGCAAAAGAGCGGGATGAAATCCTGAATCATATGCAGAAAAACGATCTTCTGCTGATCGGACAGCACTGGGAGTGTACACTCTCCGGTAGCGACACTTACGAGGCCGATTATGAAAAGTACCTGCGCAACCTGGCAGTCGCTCAGCCACTTTTCATCAATTCACAGAGCGGCAAGGACTATTTTTCCATTGAGCACAATGTAAGCATCGTCCGCCTGGCCGACCAGATTGCAGAAGATACGGATGTGCCGATTGTACACGAAACCCACCGGGGTAAATTTTCTTATTCTATCAGCGTCATGCTGCCTTACCTGGATCAATTACCTGAGTTGCGGCTTTGTGCCGATTTTTCTCACTGGTGTGCCGTATCCGAGTCTCTGCTGGAAGCTCCTGAGCAGGAACAGATCCTGCAGAACGTAATGTGCCGGGTAGATCATGTGCATGCCCGGATAGGCTGGCAACAGGCTGCTCAGGTGGCAGATCCCCGCGCACCGGAAAACGAAGAAGCACTCAACCGTCACCTCCAATGGTGGGATATGATCGTGGAGCAGCGTAGTACTGCCGGTAAAGAATGTTTAACCATCACCCCTGAGTTTGGTCCTTTGCCCTACATGCCCAGTCTACCCTTCGTGCAGCAGCCTCTGGCCAACCAATGGCAAACCAACGTACACATGATGAACCTGCTCAGAGAGCGCTATCATTGATCAACGTGCAAAGCTTATCGCAGTAAGCCCTAATCATCTCTTGGGATATCGTCGTCTCTTAATTTTTGACAAAAGCTTGATGGTAAGCATATCCCATTTTTTGGTAGCAGGAGTTGTAGTCGTAAAATTTTGCTCCTCATTGCTTTGCTCATAGCGAAACCAGTAGATCCGCATCGTGCCTACTTTTTGAATTGCGCCTCATTTTTTTAAAAAAAAAGTACTGCGAATGGGTTACATACTGGCCTGCCTGTACACTAATTCTTAAAGTAAAAGATCACTCATCATAGATATTCTTCGTAGGTAGAGCTAGATTGCTGAAGCAAATAGCCGGTTCGTATTTACGGGCTGGCTATTTTTCTATTGACCAATTACTTGCGGACTTCAACCCAAAACCTGTCTGGCTTCTAACTTTTTTAGTATATTGAAATCAAGCGCACTGCATACAGCAGTATATCATGTCTGCCTACTACTATGAAAAAATACAACAACCAGAGAGGTGGGGTTAAGGAAATTGCCCGCAGGGCTAAGGTCTCTATCGCTACGGTTGACCGGGTGATCCACAACCGCGACGGAGTATCCCAAAGTACCCGAAAAAAAATCCTAAAGATTATTAAGGATATTGACTACCGCCCCAATTTCATCGCCAGCCGGTTGGCTTCCCGTAAGATATATAACATTGCGGTAATGATTCCCAAAGTGTCAGACGAAACGGACTACTGGCAGGCTCCTCTTCAGGGGATTGAACGCGCGGCTAATGAGCTTTATGAATTTGGAATCCGTATCCACCATCACCTTTTTGATCTCAACAATAAAGCTTCTTTTCAGTGGGTCGTTGATAAGCTGATGAGCCGGTCAGACAAGGTGGATGCTATCCTGCTTGCTCCGGTGTTTAACCGGGAGTCAACTGATTTTTTAGGCTATTGCCGACAACACCAATGGCCCTACGTCTTTATCAACTCCGACATCCCCGATCAGGAAAGTCTTTGCTACATAGGCCCTGAACTGCAACAAAGTGGGTATCTGGCCGGTCACCTGATGCATTTTGCCCTGGCCGAGCAGGACAAGGTGCTGATCGTAAATATCTCCTGTGAAATGGATGCTCACCATCACCTGTTGCGCAAAGAGGAAGGTTTCCGAAGATATTTTACTGATAAATCTGCTCTGTATCAACTTATCAAACTAGACATACATCAGACCGACTATCCATCCGTCAGATATCGGTTAAAACAGATTTTTCGTGATCATCCCAACATTGGAGCCATTTTTACAACAAACTCGCGGGTGTCAACCGTAGCGCGTTTCCTGGAAAGCTGCGGAAAAGAAAACCTACTGCTGATCGGCTTTGATTTTCTGGCGGATAACTTGGAATATCTAAAAAGAAAAACCGTTGATTTTCTGATCTGCCAGAAACCTGAGGAGCAGGGGTACCGGGGCATCATGATGCTCTATCAGCACATGGTAGTTTCTGCTTCGGTAGAAAAAACGTACTACATGCCAATAGACATCATTACCCGGGAAAATTATCGCTATTACAGTAACTGAGCGATAACTTTTTGCTTATTACCAACCCCAAGATATGTTTAACGCCGATGACCGTGGGAGTCCACTTTGCATTAAGTCTTTGATTTAAGTATGCCGCATAGAATCAGTATCATCCAAACCGCATCTGACTTTGAGCGGGAAAAGTTAATCCGGCCCTTCGGTTTGAAGGGAGGTACTTTATCCGAACTGTGGCAGACTATCGTCTCTCTTAAGTCAGCCTCCGGGCATCAGCGATTAGGTTTGTCTACGCAGAGTGTATTGTACGGAGATGCTGCAGTGTTTAGTGCTTATGCCGAATCCGAAGCCAACGCGCTTATGTATACATTGACTGCCCGTTGCCTGGCGTTAGTCCGAGTCATACCTTTTGCCTCGCCGTTTGAACTCATGGACAAGCTACTGCCTGAGGCCACAAAGGTAGCCCAAAGCCTGACTGGCAGATCAGACATTCATCCCAATTTTGTACTTAATGCCCTGGTAGCAGTAGATCATGCTGCCTGGCTTCTGTATGCTGCGGAAACAGGCCGTGAAGATTTTGAAAAGATGATACCGGAGGACTATCGTCAGTCTTTGCCTTGCCGCCATGAGCGCATGGCTATCATTTTTCAGGTGCCCTATGGTATGCCGGTAGAGGAAATCCAGCGTGCGGCGCAGCAAGGCTACTTCCTCATCAAAATCAAGTTGGGACAGGCCGGCAGTGAAGAGGAAATGTTGCAGAAGGATAAGGATCGCATGCTTGAAATTCATACTGCTTTACAGGAGATCCGTACAGATAAAACCCTTAACGGTAAACTGATATATACGCTGGATGCTAACGGGCGCTATGCTCACAAAGAGAGTGTACAAAAACTGATAGACCATGCGGAAGGAATAGGAATGCGGGAGCAGGTTCTTTTGTTTGAAGAGCCCCTGGAGGAAAAGAACGAGGCATTCGTTGGTGATATGGGTACCCGAATGGCTGCTGACGAGAGTCTGCACGATGAGCAGGATGCGCTCCGGAGACTGGAGCAGGGCTACGAGGCGTTTGTACTGAAGAGCATAGCTAAAACGCTGACGCTGACCCTGAAAATAGCCCGGGTTGCTGCTGATCATGGGGTACCCTGCCTCTGTGCCGACCTGACCGTAAACCCCATCCTGATGAGCTGGCATCAGAACTTGGCAGCACGCTTGCCTCCTTTTCCCGGACTGGAAAATATGGGTATTATGGAGACCAACGGTAAAGATAACTATTTACACTGGGACAGGATGCTGTCGTACCATCCTTATAGCCAAGCAGCATGGCTTGTACCACAGCGGGGGAGTTTCATCCTGGACAAAGAGTTTTTCGAACTCTCGGGAGGAATATTTAGCAACTCAAGCCACTACAGGAAGTACTCTTAAGAACAGTCTACAGCATCATCCTGAATGAAAAACTCACCAAAAATTTTCATTCACAATTATTCTTGTTAGTTTACGGGTACGTACACGGAATTAATAACTCAGTGCGTTGTGTAGTCTCATTAGATAGACCTGCTATCCATTTCGTACTTTGATTCCGCTTATGACGCGTCACTACTATACAACTATACCTACTCTACTAAGTCCGGGTGTTCTATGAGGAGTTTTTTCCGATATTTAGGCCCCGGACTTATTACTGCTGCCCTGGTTTTTGGGCCAGGCAGTCTCACCATCACTTCTAAATTAGGTTCTCTTTTCGCCTATCAACATATTTGGGTCATCTTCCTGGCAGTGTTTTTTATGTTGCACTATACCGAAATGGGTGCTCGGATTGGAATGGCTACCGAAGAATCACTGCTGTATAGTATTCGTCAAAAGTGGGGTAGAATAGCTGCGGTAGTATTAGGTCTCGGTATCTTCGCCATTACAGCCTCATTTCAGGCAGGAAATACCATGGGTGCAAGTCTGGCCTTTGCCGAGCTGGTTGATAGCGGTACCGAAGCCTGGGTTATTGTCTTTACCCTGGCGGGTATCAGCCTACTGTTTTTCCGCTCATTCTATACTATTCTGGAAAAAGTGATGATCAGCCTGGTGGCCTTGATGTTGCTTTCTTTCCTGATCACCATGATGTTGGCCCGCCCTGATGTGGCTGCTGTGGCATTCGGTTTAGTCCCGTCAATTCCCGAAGACTCAGAGGTATTGAGCATTGCCCTGATTGCCTCCAGTTTTTCGGCAGTAGGTGCATTTTACCAGGGCTACCTGGTCAGTGAGAAAGGCTGGAAGAAATCTGAAGCCAGTAGGGGTAAAAAAGAAGCCATTGTCGGCGTATTGGTACTGGGTATGATCTCCCTTTTTATCCTGATCAACGCAGCTGCTATTCTCTATCCCCAGGGCATACAGGTGAACTCAGCTACCGACATGGGGTTGGCTTTAGAACCCCTTTACGGGAGCACTGCTACAGTCATCTTCATGCTAGGGCTGTTCGGTGCTTCCTTTTCCTCACTGGTGGGAAACGCTACCATTGGAGGCACTTTGTTATCTGATGCCCTTTCTCTCGGAAATGCTCTCAGTTCCCCTAAGGTAAGAAGCCTGATTATGCTGGTTATGTTGATAGGAGCCGGGATTGCGCTGGCATTTGGGCGTCTCCCGCTGGAACTGATTGTGTTTGCCCAGGCTATCACGGTGATTATCGCCCCTGTGGTGGGGCTGGCGATAATGGTACTTGCCAATGATCGGGCACAAATGGGTGAGCTGAAAAATACGCTCCTTCAGAATATTTTTGGTATACTGGGATTGATGCTGCTATTAGGCCTTTCGGCAACCCAACTTTATTTGCAATTTATCCGATAAGAGAGATGACTGACCTAAAAAAACTGGAAGAACAAACGCAGGCGCCCAGCCCGGCATTGATCCGGGATATGAAAAAACTGGAAGGAGACCTGATGCTGCTGGGTGCAGGTGGTAAGATGGGGCCTTCGCTGGCTGTACTCGCAAAAAAAGCATTAGAGCAGGCTGGAAAAGACAATGCTGTGATCGGTGTCTCTCGCTTTTCTGATGCTGCCGTACAGCAAAATTTGGAAGCACAAGGCATACAGACCATCAAAGCCGACCTGCTGGATGAAGCCCAACTGGCTGGCTTACCTGAAGCAGAGAATGTCCTTTACATGGCAGGAACCAAATTCGGCACTACCGGGCGCGAGTCCTTCACCTGGGCCATGAATGCTTACCTGCCGGGCAGGGTAGCCAAGAAATTCAGAAATTCCCGTATCGTAGTTTTCTCTACCGGTAATATCTATCCCTTCGTAGCAGTCATTTCCGGTGGGGCGACGGAAGACACCACACCACATCCGGTGGGCGAATATGCCCAGTCCTGCCTGGGAAGAGAACGTATGTTTGAGCATTTTTCACAAAAATATCAGACACCCTGCCTGATCTACCGCCTTAATTACGCCATTGATTTTCGCTATGGGGTGCTGCAGGAAATAGGACGATCGGTATTGGAAGAAAGAGAGATTGACCTGAGCAGTGGTCATGTCAATGTGATCTGGCAGGGTGATGCCAATGAGTATGCCCTCCGCTGCCTGCATCTGTGCCAAAGCCCAGCTTATAAGCTCAACATCACCGGCCCGGAGACAGTATCGGTACGCTGGGCAGCCCAGGAGTTTGGGAAACTGCTGGATAAAAAACCCATTCTGGTTGGTGAAGAACAGTCCACCGCTTTGCTCAACAATGCCACCCTGGTGCATCAACTGTTGGATTATCCTAAAGTGAGCCTGCGGGAGATGATACGGCTGCTGTCTGTCTGGCTGAGCAGTGGGGGAGAGACGATCAACAAACCTACCCATTTTCAGGAAAGAAAAGGCAACTACTAAATGAATAACTTACCACAACCTACCTATGAACTGCTACATCAGGGTACGGTGATTTCCGCGCATCCACTGGCCCTGAATGCTGAAAGAAAATTAGACGAAAAGCGACAGCAGGCGCTCACCCGCTACTACCTGGACAGCGGCGCTGGTGGTATAGCTGTAGGCGTGCATACTACCCAATTTGAAATACGACAAAAGGAATTTAACCTGTTGCGCCCCGTTTTACAGATTGCGGCAGAAGAGGTGGAAAACGCTGGTCTGAACCGACCATTCATCAAAGTGGCCGGTATAGTCGGGCCGACTGAACAGGCACTGCAGGAAGCTGAACTGGCGATGGAACTGGGCTATGACCTGGGACTGCTCAGTAATGGCGGGCTGAACGACCTGTCCGAAGCCGAACTGATCAAACGTACGGAGAAAGTAGCCGAGATCATCCCAGTTTTCGGCTTTTACCTGCAGTCCGCTGTGGGTGGTAAGGTACTGAGCTTTGATTTCTGGAAAGATTTTGCCGAAATTCCCAATGTTCACGCGATCAAGATAGCGCCCTTCAACCGCTACCAAACGCTGGACGTGGTGCGGGCTGTCTGCCAGTCAGGCCGCTACCGGGATATTGCGCTTTATACCGGCAACGACGATAACATCATCGCCGACCTGCTGACGACCTATCGTTTTGACATCGGTGGTGAGACCCGTGAAAAGCAGATTGTTGGCGGGCTGTTGGGCCACTGGGCGGTGTGGACAAAAAAGGCGGTGGAACTGCTGGAGGAGATCAAAAAAATCCGGCAGGAAGGAGCAAGCATTCCGGTAGAAATGCTGAGCCGTAATATCGCTGTCACCGACACGAACGCTGCCTTTTTTGATGCGGCCAACCATTTCAAAGGCTGCATTGCGGGTATCCACGAGGTGCTGCGGCGGCAGGGGCTGCTGGAAGGCACCTGGTGCCTGAATCCAAAGGAGCAGATGTCTGCCGGTCAGGCAGCGGAAATAGAACGTATTTACCGGCAGTATCCCGAGCTGAACGATGATACATTTGTACAGCGCCATCTGGACAAGTGGCTACGATAAAACTAATCTATCATAACCATGGAACTGAGTAACATTGATTTGATTGTGATCGGCCTGTTCTTTCTGAGCATGCTGCTGATTGGCTTCTGGTCGTACTTTAAAAACAAGAACGTAGAAGACTACTTCGTAGCCGGGGGAAAGCTGCCCTGGTGGCTATCGGGTATCTCCCACCATGTCTCGGGCTACAGCGGGGCAGTCTTCGTGGCTTACGCGGCCCTGGCATACACCCACGGCTTTTCGCTCTACGTGTGGTGGGCTCTTACCATCGGTCTTACCATCCTGGCCAGCGCTAAAATCTTTCCAACCTTTTGGGTACGGCTGCGCAAAAGGTTCAGCATACAGTCGCCGCTGGAGTTTCTCTCTACCCGCTACAATGTCACTACCCAGCAGATCATGGCCTGGAGTGGGGTATTGCTCAAGCTCTTTGACGTAGGGGCCAAGTGGGCGGCGATCGCCATACTGCTCAATGTCTTTACCGGGCTTTCCCTGGCGACTGGTGTACTGATCTCCGGTGGTATCTCCCTACTTTATATCACTTTTGGCGGGTTATGGGCGGTAATCATCACTGACTTTGCTCAGTTTTTGGTCCAAACAGTGGCTGGTATCGTCATGTTCGTGGCGGTGCTGGATAGACTGGGAGGTATGGAATCCATTACTGGCATCTGGGATACTTTGCCGGAGGGGCACGGGCAACTGTTCAACGAACCCTATACCGTGGGGTTTGCATTGGTGTTTCTGTTTATCAACTTTTTGAGCTACAACGGCGGTAGCTGGAACCTGGCTACCCGCTACATCTCTTCGCATAACGAACAGGAAGCCACCAAAGCAGCACGTCTTTCGGGTATACTCTACTTGGTATGGCCACTGATCCTTTTCTTTCCCATGTGGGCGGCGCCTGTCATATTACCGGGGCTGGAAGATCCTTCCCAGTCTTACGGTGCCCTGACGCTGGAACTACTGCCGGTGGGCCTAATCGGCCTGGTAATCGCCTCGCTTTTTGCCAATACCATGTCTATGACCTCCTCGGATGTCAATACCATTTCGGCGGTGATTACCCGGGATATCCTGCCGGTGGTTTCAGCCAGATTCAGGGAGGAAAGACGCTCCCTGCTCACCGCCCGGATCACCACTTTTGTGTTTACTTCTCTCACCATTTTGATCGCCCTGCAGCAGGAGCAGTTTGGCGGTGTGGTAGGCCTGATCATCAGTTGGTTTGGGGCGCTGCTCGGTCCTATCGCGGTGCCGATGCTCTTTGGGCTATTGCCGGTATTTGCCAGTTGCGGACCCAAGACGGCCATTACTTCTATTCTCGCCGGGCTGCTGGCTTTCATTTTCACCAAAAATGTGGAAGTGGGCAGTATGGCCCTGGAGATCGGGCTGCCGGTGACCGTTAGTACGGTAACATATCTGACTGGCGGCTTTATGGACCGGGGTAAAGTATATCCCCAGGTAAGCGAACTGTTAAAATCTATAGAGAAAGCAAAAACAAATGATGCAAAACAGGTTGAAACCATTTAAAGTAGACAAACTGGAAGTAGCCGTGTATCCCGATCGTGCTGAAATGGGCGAGCAGGCCGGCAAAGAAATAGAGGCCGGGATATTAGAACTGCTGGAGCAGAAAGACGAGCTCAGGATGATCTTTGCAGCAGCACCCTCACAAAATGAAGTAATGGCCTATTTGCGGCAGTCGGAGCACATACCCTGGGAACAGATCACCGCTTTTCACATGGATGAGTATATCGGCCTGGATGAGCAAGCCCCCCAGCGCTTTGCTAATTTTCTCAAAGAGCACCTTTTTGATCGAGTAAATTTAAAGGCCGTTTATCTGATCAATGGAGACGCAGACCCGCAGACCGAGTGTGGAAGATACACTGCGCACCTGAAAGCCAAGCCCATTGACATCGTCTGCCTGGGCATTGGCGAAAACGGGCACATTGCTTTCAACGATCCTCCGGTAGCTGATTTTGACGATCCCGCTGCGGTGAAAGTCGTAAAACTAGACCATGCCTGCCGGCAGCAGCAGGTCAACGACGGCTGCTTTGCCTCCCTGGATGCTGTGCCTAAACAGGCCATCACGCTGACCATCCCTACGCTGATGAGCGGTGAGCAATTGTTTTGTGTGGTGCCCGGACCCACGAAAAGAGAGGCGGTGAAGGCAACGCTGGAGGCAGAACTCTCCACCCACTGTCCGGCTACTATCCTGAGAAAACATCCTCACTGTAAACTCTACCTGGACCATGCTTCTTACGGAAAATAATGGTTTGCCGGGCGGAGAACCGCCTGTACTGGAAGGTGTTGACTGCATCAGTGGTCAGGCGCTGCGCTTGACGTTCGGGCAGGAGGGACTCCTAAGCATTACCGAGCTTAAGGGAAACCGAGAGGATCTGCCTTTCTTCGGTCCCGGTCTGATAGATGTGCAGGTTAACGGTATCCATGGGGTTGATTTTAATACTATTGGATTGACAGCGGAAGATGTATTGAAGGCTACACAGTACCTGCTTAGTAAAGGTGTGACTACCTTTTTTCCGACGCTGATCACCAATACTGATGAACAGATATTCAAGATCATTCGCACCATCGTAAATGCCTGTCAACAGTTTTCGCTGGTTGATTCCTGCGTAGGCGGTATCCACCTGGAAGGGCCCTTTATCTCCGCTGACGATGGAGCAAGAGGTGCTCATAACCAACGCTACATCCGGCCTCCCGACACTCAATGGCTGGATCAGTGCCAGGAAGTTTCCGAGGGAAGAATCCGGCTACTGACTCTTTCACCAGAGTGGGAAAATACCCTAGAATTCATTCATCACTGCCAATCCCGGAACGTAAAGGTTGCCATCGGTCATACCAATACCAGTCCGGAGCAGATCGCGGAGGCGGTAGAAGCTGGCGCCACGCTCTCTACCCACCTGGGCAATGCTGCCCCGCTCATGTTGCGGAGGCATCCCAACATTTTATGGGAGCAATTGGCGCAGGATGGGCTTTACGCCAGCTTCATTGCTGACGGCTTCCATCTACCCGAGGCTTTTCTAAAAGTCGCTTTTCGGACCAAAGGTGAGAAGGCCTTCCTGGTGAGTGATGCCACTGCTTTCTCCGGAATGGCTCCGGGTATTTATCAGTCCCATATCGGGGATGAAGTGGTATTGGAAGAAAATGGCCGCCTCTGCATGAAAGCAAACCCTGACCTGCTGGCTGGGGCTACCAATAACCTGCTGGAGAATGTGGAATTCCTCTTGCGATGTCAGCTTTGCAGCCTGCCCGAAGCTTGGCAGATGGCCTCTGGCCGAGTAGCAGAATTTCTGGGGTCGCATCATAACCTCCTTACCGGTGGCAGCCTGGGCGATATCGTTCTGTTTGAGCAGCCTCATTCCGCTAAAGTTCATATAAGGAAAGTTTACAAAGGAGGTAAAAAAGTATTTGCGCAGACCAGTCTGCACGATCAGGAAAAAAGATAAAGCTATGACTCATCAGCAACCCATCAAGGCCGGATTAACCGCTTACGGTCTTTCAGGACGGGTATTTCATGCACCCCTGCTGTATGCCCATCCCGGCTTCCGGCTGCACAGTATTTTACAACGTAGTAAAAAGGATGTATTGGAAAAATACCCGGAAGTTCAACTGGTCAGGTCTTTTGAGGAACTGCTAGCGCAGGCAGATATAGAGTTGCTGGTCATCAATACGCCCGAATATCTGCACTACGAGATGGCCAAAAAAGCCCTGGAAGCCGGGAGGCATATCGTGGTAGAAAAGGCTTTTACCACCACGACCGAAGAAGCCCGGGAGCTGATCTCCCTGGCTCAAGAGAAGGGTAAAATGCTGAGTGTCTTCCAGAACAGCCGCTGGCACGGCGACTTTCTGACTATCCAAAAATTGATTGACGCTGGTATGCTGGGGCAGGTCGTAGACTTTGAAGCCCACTACGACCGCTTCCGCAATTCGGTGGACGAGGGTAACTGGAAAGAAGAGGCGCTTCCCGGGACAGGGGTGCTGTACAACCTGGGCTCACACATGATTGACCAGGTGCTGGTACTGTTTGGCTGGCCGCAGGCCGTACAGGCTGATATACGCATCCAGCGGCCGGGAGGAAAGGTAGCCGATAACTTCACGCTGGAGCTGTTTTACGCGCAGACAAAAGTGACCCTCAAATCCAGTTATCTGGTGCGGGAATTCGGCCCTCGCTACGTACTGCACGGGGTCAACGGTAGCTTTGTAAAATACGGAGGCGATCCTCAGGAAGCTATGCTGAAATCAGGCATGTCACCCCTGGATCCTAGCTTTGGCCGGGAGTCTCCCGAACACTGGGGTAAGCTCAACACGGAATGGAAAAGACTGCACCTGTCTGGCGAAATTGAAACCCTACCCGGCTCTTATATGAGCTTTTACGACAGTATTTACGCAGCTTTGAGAGAGGATAAGGAACCGGCGGTGAAAGCCGTGGAAGCGATGCGGGTGATTGCCATCATAGAGGCGGCTGTCAGGAGTAATGCTGAGGAGCGCAGGATCAAACTTGAGGCTGTGCCCTAAAGAGTGATATACGACACGGAAGCCCAACAGCCAGTAGATTAAACGCGCAGGGTTTTTAGTCAGCCAAAAAATTTATAGATTCAGAAAGGCATTTACTGCCAACATTTACTACAACCTAATGCTACCCGCATGAAAAACTTTTGTTACGTTTCGTTTTTGCTCATTTTTTCTTTTTCTGCCTGTCAGCAGGAAAAACTATACACTGATGCCCTGAGTCCTGAACAGGCGGTGCAAAGCTTCCGGCTGCACGACGATTTTACCGTGGACCTCTTCGCCGCGGAACCCCATGTGTTGGACCCGGTAGAAATGATCTTTGACGCTGAGGGTAATATTTTCGTGGTAGAAATGCCGGATTATCCCTTCAAACCCGAAAAGGGGCAGGCCGGGGGGCGTATCAAAATGCTGGTGGACTCCGACGGTGACGGGCAGATTGACCAGTCCTCGGTTTTTGCGGACGGCCTGTCCGAAGCTACCAGCGTCTTGCCCTGGAAAGATGGGCTGCTCGTCACGGCTGCTCCGGATATTCTTTACCTACAAGATACCGATGGCGACCAGCGAGCCAATGTACGGGAAGTGCTGTTCACCGGATTTTTTGAGAACAACTCCGAAGCTCAAATCACCAATCTGCGCTACAGTGTGGACAACTGGATCTACGCAGCCAACCACGGGCAGGCCGGAGAGGTGAGCTTTAGCCGTAAACCAGATGCGTCCAAGCTTTCTATGCAGGGCGGTGACTTTCGTTTTCGCCTGGATAAAGAAGCCTTTGAACTGACCAGCGGACCCGCCCAGTTTGGACAGGCCATCAACGACTGGGGGCATCGTTTCATCACCCAGAATACCATCCACATTCGGCATGCGGTGATGCCCAAGCGGTATATGGAAAGGCACGAACACATGCCTTCCTCTACCGTTGCGCTCAATATTTCCGACCACGATCTGCGGATGTATCAGGACACCCCGCCTCCCTACTGGCGGGCGGAGCGCACGCGTCGTCGGCAAAAAAGATACGACGAAGAAGGACTGGATCGCATAGAGTACGCTGAAGATCATTTCACCGGATCTTCCGGGGCAACCTTTTACGGAGGCGATGCTTTTCCTAAAGAATTTTACGGCAACATCTTTACCGGCGATGTAGCTGGCAACCTGATTCACCGGGATGTCCTGCTTCCCCACGACAGTAGCCCCACCTACACGGCGGTTCGGCACACTTCGGAGCAGGACAAGGAGTTTTTGTCTTCTACCGATCCCTGGTTTCGTCCGGCAAATTTTGCGGTGGGTCCGGACGGCTACCTTTACGTGATAGACATGTACCGGCAGCATATTGAAACACCCCTTTCTATTCCTGAAGACCTCAAGGAAGATATGGACTTTCTCAATGGCATGGATAAAGGGCGCATCTATCGCATACGACCGAAAGATGCCCCGGCAGTAAAGGCTACGTCGCCCAGGCTGAAAGATAAACCATCGGCTGAGCTTGCTGGATTACTTTCTCACCCCAATCAGTGGTGGAGGCTGCAGGCCCAAAGACTACTGCTGGAACGGCAGGATGCCTTGGTGGTGCCGGAGATAGAGAAGATGCTTAAGCAGCATGAAGATGCCCGTACTCGCCTGCATGCACTTTATGTGCTGGAAGGATTGGGCATGCTGAATGCTCAACATGTACAACGGGCGATGCAGGATGCACACCCCGGTCTACGGGAACATGGCGTCATGTTGAGTGAGCGCTTTCCTGCTTTGGCGGATGAGTTAGTGAAGGTTCTGAATGATGAGTACCCCCGGGTAGCTTTTCAGGCGGCACTGAGTCTGGGTCAGTTTACTAGTCAGCCGGGGACCACCGATGCTCTGGCTGATCTGCTGATACAGCGGGGCAGCGATGAATGGTTCAGAACGGCGGTGCTCAGTTCAGACGCCGGTAGCTCAGTTACCATGATGCAGGCGTTGGAAGACCAGGGATTTTTTGAAGTTGGAGAAGATTGGAAAGCCGACTTCACTAAAGATATCTCTTCCATCATCACCGCCCGAAATGAACAGGATGAGGTCACGGCCTATCTACAGCAGGTACAAAACTTTAGACAGGCGCTGCGAGAGGCAGCAGCGGAAGGCATCATCCGTACTGCCGAGCGGCAAGGCAATGAAGTACTGAAAGCACTGGCAGTTCAGCTTCAGCAAGATCCTACGCAGATGAGCGCCTCCTCGATAAAAAGCATGGATGATGAAAAGTAGCAGCCGGAGAACATTTCTGCATACGCTTGGCCGAAGGACCTGGCTTTTCATGGGTGGTGCTGTGATATTGCATGCCTGCGGAGGAGCAGAAAAGCAGCAGGCAGCTTACGATGGTGATCCTTGTGAAGACCTGCGTGGGATAAGTGAAAGCGAACTGGCCAAGCGGAAAAATTTTGGGTATGTCAGTGAAACACCCATTGCGGATAACCAGTGCAGTAACTGCAATCTTTACCTGCCGCCCAAAGAGGCCCAGGCCTGCGGCAAATGTATCCTCTTTGAAGGGCCGGTGCAGGCCAGCGGCTATTGTACGTACTGGGCCCTGAAAGTAAACACCACTTGATCCCCCTCAATACTTATCCTTATGAAACCATTACATTTTTGCCAAATCCTGATCGCCCTGTGCGCCGTATTAATTTTCTCTGCCTGCCAGGAGCAGTCCCCCTCGGTTCGTATCGGTACTTTTCAACTGGATGCTTCACCTGAGATTGGCAGCCCGGTAGCCTACGCGCCTGCCCGCAGCATCGTAGATTCGCTCAGCATACGGGGCATGGTCATCATGACGTATGATGATCCGGTCGTCCTGTGTTCAGTAGACTGGCTGGGCATTGCCAACGAAGGAATGCAAAGGTGGAAAGAAGTCCTGGCCAAAGCAGCCGGTACCTCTACCGACCGGGTCTCGGTGCACGCGGTCCATCAACACGACGGCTTGCGCTGTGACTTTACCGTAGAGAAAGTCCTGGCTGAGTATGGATTGGGTGGCACCAAGTACGACACTACTTATCTGGTGAATAAAATTAACGAAACTGCCGAAGCGGTGAAGCAGGCGATGTCCAATGCACGGGAAGTGACCCACCTGGGATTCGGGCAGGCTGAGGTAGAAAAGGTGGCTTCCAACCGCCGCATCCTGGGAGAAGACGGCAATGTGAAGATCATCCGCTGGAGTAAGTCCAGCGATCCGGAAGCTATTGCTGCACCCGAAGGCCTGATTGACCCCTGGCTCAAGAGTGTCAGCTTCTGGCATGAGGAAGAACCGCTAGCCGTCATGACCTACTACGCGGTGCACCCGCAGAGCTACTACGGGCAGGGTGATGTTACCTGTGAGTTTGTAGGGATTGCCCGTAACCAGCGACAGGCAGCGCTGGGTGGCGTACCGCATATTCATTTTAACGGGGCAGGGGGTAACGTTGCTGCGGGTAAGTACAATGACGGCTCCCCGGAAAGGCGCCCAGTACTGGCGGAGCGCATGGAAGCGGGCATGCGGAAAGCCTGGGAGAACACCCAAAAGCGGGTGATCAGCCCATCAGAACTGCAGTGGAAAAGTGTGCCTTTGGCCCTGCCTCCCGGCAAACACCTGGTAGAGCCGGAACTCAGAGCTATCCTGGAGGCGGATACTACGACGGCCGATCAAAAATTTGTGGCTGCTAAGCACCTGGCCTGGCTGCAAAGAACGCAGCAGGGGTATCAAATACGGGTATCCTCACTGAAGATGGGCGACGTCTGGATGCTGAATCTGCCGGGAGAAATCTTTGTGGAGTACCAACTGGCCGCGCAGCAGATGCGTCCTGAGGATCAGGTAGTGACGGCGGCCTACGAGGAATACGGCATGGGCTATATTGGTACCGAAAAAGCTTACTCCGAGGGCGGTTACGAAACCAGTGAACGGGCCTCCCGCGTAGCACCGACGTCAGAAAAGATTTTGATGCGGGCTATCCAGGAGGTTTTGAACTGAGGGACAGCTTTCAATAAATTTTATATTCGTATTTCAAAACCCACATACAATAACCTATGCAAAACCAAAGACTTTTTCCTTTTCTGATTGTACTGTTTTTTTGCGCTTGCCAGCCCCAAAAAAAGGCAGTCGTAGCAGATGCGCCTTCCGAAGTTAAGGCTAAACTGGTAGACAGTGACGGCTGGACCATACTCTTTGATGGTAGCAATACCGACCACTGGATCGAACTGGGCAAGAAAAAATTTCCCCGAAACGGCTGGGTGATAGAAGATGGTGCCCTGGTTCTGAACAAAGGAGGCAATATCATCACCCGTGAGCAGTACGCTGACTTTGAACTGGAGTTTGAATTCAACCTGACCGAAGGCGCCAATAGCGGTATCAAGTATTATGTTACTGAACTGACCGATGAAGAGACTGGCAAGACAGTGATGAACGGCCCTGAGTACCAGATCATAGATGATGTTTATAACCCTGACATCCAGGAGCGGAAAGACGAAACCGTGACGAGTGCTGCGCTGTATCTCTTCTATGAGCCACAGGGGAAGCAACTCAAGCCGGCTGGTGCCTGGAACACCGGTAAAATTATTTCACAGGACGGTCTGGTGGAGCACTGGCTGAACGGGGTAAAAGTGGTGAGCTATAAGCGGGGCAGCCCGGAGTTTCTGGAACTCAAGGCAGATACTAAATTCAGAAAGTACCCCGAGTATGGCGAGGCTGAGCGTGGTCATATCATGCTTACCGACCACAACGACAAAGTCTATTTCCGTAAAATCCGGGTCAGACAATTGTAATCCTTTGTTTCCTGTACAGTTCTAATAACTAAACTACTTACCTCTTTATGAGATTTTGCGTCATTACATTGATTTCCGTTACTGTTTGGTCCTATAATGCACCTCAGTCATCGGTGGAGGAGCAGTCAGCAGCGAAGCCCCCCAACGTTGTACTGATCATGGCGGATGATATGGGCTATGAGTGCCTGAGCGCTTATGGCAGCACCTCCTACCAGACGCCCATTCTGGACTCGCTGGCAAATGATGGAATCCTTTTTTCTCATTGTGTATCTCAGCCATTGTGCACCCCTTCACGAGTCAAGATCATGACGGGTATGTATAACTTTCGCAACTACGACTACTTCGGGCACTTGCAGTCTGAGGCCTACACCTTTGGACATTTGATGCAGGAGGCCGGGTACGCTACCTGCATCGCGGGCAAGTGGCAGCTCAACGGTCTGGCTTATAAAGACGGGATATCCCACTGGAATGATCAAGATCGTCCCCATCAACTGGGCTTTGATGAGTACTGTCTGTGGCAACTGACCCGTACCCGCTCAGAGGGCGAGCGTTATGCGGATGCCCTGCTGGAGCAGAATGGAGAAGTTTTGGATACTGAAGGTCAGTATGGGCCGGATATCTTTGCTGATTTTATACTGGATTTTATAGAAAAGCAGCGAGATCAGCCTTTTTTCGTCTACTATCCCATGGTGCTGATACACGATCCCTTCGTGCCTACGCCCGACTCCGAGGCCTGGAGTGATCCTGCCCGGCGCTACGAAGATGATACGGCTTTCTTCCGAGATATGGTCAGCTATACCGACAAAATTGTAGGTCGCATTGCCGATAAACTTCAGGAACTGGAACTGGACGAAAATACCATCTTGATTTTTACTGGCGACAATGGCACCCATCGTTCTATTGTCAGTCATATTCAGCAGCGCACCGTAGAAGGGGGGAAGGGGAAAACCATAGATGCCGGAACCCATGTACCGCTGATTGCCTACTGGCCTGCCCAGATTCGGGAAGGGCAGGTGTATGAAGACTTGATTGAGTTTAGTGACTTTTTTCCTACCCTGGCAGAAGTGACGGGCCAGGTGAAAGAAAACGATGGAAAGAGCTTTTATCCGCTGCTGACGCAGGATGACTATGAGGGGCGAGAAACTGCCTTTGTATATTACGATCCTCGCTGGGGAAAATTTGTGAATCAGTATCGCAACAAGTTCATCCGTACCCTGGATTATAAGCTTTACCAGGATGGGAGCTTCTATTACCTGCCTGACGATCTTGACGAAACCAACCCCCTAGAGGAGTCGGCACTCTCTCCCGAGGTCCAGCGTCAGAGAGAAGAGCTTCAGTCGGTTCTGGAACAATACCCGGACGTGGATTAAGCCTTTTCTGCATCATTTTATTGACTAGATTGAAAACTAAATGCGGCAACTAAGCTCCCTTTTTTTGTCTCTTTTCATAATTATCGCTGTATCAACGGAGGCTATGGCCCAGGACAAGCAAGTTGCTCTCACCCTCATGCCGGGTCCGGATAATCCCCGCAACAGCGAGGGGGACTTCATCAAACTGGATGATGGCAGGCTGCTGTTTGTATATTCTCACTACGACGGCGAATCCACCAGCGATCATGCCCCGGCCTACCTGGCGGGTCGCTTTTCTAGCGATCAGGGTAAAACCTGGACAGAGGAAGATCAACTGATTTTGGAAAACGAAGGCGACATGAATATCATGTCGGTGTCACTACTGAGGCTGTCTGATGGCTCCATCGCCCTTTTTTACCTCAAAAAAAACTCTACATCCGACTGCATCCCTATGATGCGAACCTCCAACGACGAAGCCAAAACCTGGAGCAAACCCCGTCCGGTAATAACGGATCATCCAGGATACTATGTGCTTAACAACGATCGGGTAGTACAACTCCAGGACGGAAGGCTGATCGTGCCTGTCGCTCTGCACAAAACGCCCAACAGCGATTGGCGTAACGGTGCTGATATCTATACCTATTACTCCGATGATCTGGGCAAAAGCTGGCAATGTTCACAGCAGGTTCCCAATCCTGAAGGGGTAGTACTCCAGGAGCCAGGCGTAGTGGAACTACCTGATGGCCGACTGATGATGCTGATACGTTCTGATGCCGGGGTACAGTACATCAGTTATTCTGCTAATCGGGGAGTGGCATGGTCACCGGCTTCGGCCAGTAACATTGTTTCTCCGTTGTCTCCGGCATCTGTAGAGGTGATACCCGGTACGGATGACCTGCTTCTGGTGTGGAATAACAATCTGTCGGAAGATAGCCAAAAAGCAAAGTGGCGAACCCCTCTGACTGTTGCAGTATCGCAGGATATGGGGAAAAGCTGGCAGCACAAGAAAGTACTGGAAGATGACCCTGATGGGTGGTATTGCTATACCGCCATCACTTTTGTAGGTGATCATGTACTTCTGGCGCACTGCGCCGGCGATCGACCTTCCGGAACCGGTTTATCTGTTACCCAGATCACCAGGGTAGCTAGAGAGTGGTTATTCCAATAACCAACCCGGTCAGCAAAAAAGCCTGTTATATATCAGATAAAATTAATTTCCACGCGACGGTTGCGTTGCTGGGCTTCGGAGGTCTGATTATCACTCAACGGCTGCGTAGAGCCTTTGCCGTAGGTAATAATTCGCCTTTCACTAATACCGTTACGGATCAGATACTGTTTTACTGCCACGGCACGGTCAATAGAGAGCTTGAGATTATAGTCTTTACCTCCAGTGTCATCAGCATGCCCAACAATTTCTACTTTGAGTTGGGGGTTTTCGTTCAGGGTACTCACCACTTCATCCAGCCTAGTGGTAAAACTAGAACGAATGCTGGACGCATTCAGGTTGAAAAGTACTCTTTTCGATATAAATGTTGGCGCATCAGACGTAGAAGAAGGGTTTCTGATTACCGGGGATTCGCCATCGCGCATGGTGTTGAACTCTTCCAGCAGTGCGCGTGTCTCATCAATCAAAGCCTGTGTTTCGGGGTCCAGGGAAGTCTGGTTATTCCCACCTAACAGCTCAGCACCTCGGCCGCCCCCCTGGATACGCTGTGCCAGCTCTAGCTCTCTTTCTTCCTCCGTAATGATACGCGAGGTGAAAATATCAGCAGAAGTACCTCGTCGGTTGCTCACAAAAAAGACTTCCCGGTCTTCATTGGTCGTGAAGTAAGCGTCAAAGCCGACTGAGTTGATCTGATCGCCCAGGTTTTCGGGCTTGGTCCAGCGCGTCCAGGAAGTATCCATACGCTGGGTAACGAAAATATCAGCATTGCCGTAGCCAGGATGCCCGTTGCTGGAGAAGAAGAGGGTTGTTTTATCGGCCGTAAGGTAGGGGGAGATTTCAAAGCCTCCCGTATTTACTGTTGGACCCAGGTGGATGGGTGCAGACCATTCATTGGTCAGTGGGTCTTTGGTGCTGACGTACAGATCCTCCTGACCCAGTGAATTATCCATTTGTGCAGATATCAACACGACATCTTCTGTAGGAAGCATGTATAAGCTGTAGAAAATACCCTGCTTATCGGAAAGGCCAGGGATAAAAATACTATTTGGTAAGCGCCAGTTATTATCACGACTGAAGGAAAGCGAGAGCCCAGGTTGCTGCTGATTGCCCTCTGAATAATCGTTGAGCAGGTAAATGGTGTTGCCCGATTCACTCAGCCCAACGACAGCATTGTTCCCTTCATTGTTGAGGTTAGGTATGTCGTTGGTAGGTTTCGTCCAGTTGCCTGCGGTATCTCTTTTACTGTACCAGATGTCTTGACCGGATAATGTGCCTCCGGTGTTTTGAGGATGTAGCGTTCGCACAAAAAACAGGGTGCTGTCCTGGGGAGAGTAAAAAGGAAGGCTTTCCTCGGAGTCAGAGTTAAGTGTATCCGATAAAGGAACTGATCTTGCAAAGTATAGCTTCTGGGCAGTCAGTTCTGTCGTATGTAGCAGCGCAGCCGACAGAAGAACTGTAATGAGGAAGTGTATGTAAAAATGCTTAGTCATATCGCTGAATTTTCTGTTACCACATATACGGCGTCGTATCTTTTTCATTAAACAGCATGAGTCCTAATCCAATCTCGTGGATGCCTGAGGTGAAATCATTGACGTCAGCCAGCCCCAGGTCAAACGAGTAGCCCAGGTTGATGAAGTTACTGATATTTACACCTGCCATAGCCACAACCATCTGGGTATTGCGGTAGGAGGCTCCTATCCACACCAAATCTCTGTACTTCATACGCAGGTTGATATCGTAAATCAAGGGTTCGTTCTCTACATATTTAACGAACGCACCTGGGCTGATGAGTAGTGTATTGTTGACGTTAAATCGCAGGCCAAACATCCCAAAGTGCTCCATCGTCTCTTCCGCATTGATTTCCTGGATGCTGGCAAAGAGCTCGTTTTGCATGAGCCGGTTGGCCGAATAGCCCAGGTAAAACTTCTCATTTTTGACAAAAATTCCGGCATTAAAGTCTAAGTTCATGACCATACCTTCTTGTGCAAGATATGCCTGGTAAACTTCATCAGGTACCTCGGTATTACCTACAGTGACGCCCTCCATATCCAGTTCACGGTTAACCAGGCCGGCTCCCAGCCCTAACCCAACGACAGTGCGGCCTATTTTGTAGTGTAGCGCGTAGTTGAGAAAAGCATTGGTCTGCTGAAAGATACCCTGTACGTCATTGACTACAAACCCACCAATACCATGGGAAATCCGGTTCTGACTGAGTGAAGCATTTTCTTCCAGGCGGTCGTAAATGCCGGGGTCGCTGACCCTGAGTGAATTGTTCTGAAAATTGTAGGACTGATCGCGTTTACCCAGTGGGGCATGGGCGCTGATAAAATAAGACTGCGGTGCATCATCCAGCCCGGACCACTGCTGGCGATACCCAATCTTCAGGTCTAAAAACTCCTCGGTGCCGGTTACAGCGGGGTTAAAAGTAACTGCATTCTGAAAAAACTGGCTAAAGCGAAAAGACTGCTGAGCCTTTCCCGCCAGAGAGAAGCTTAAGCAAAGTGCCAGTAATAAGCCGGTTTTGATCATCAAATCTTTCATGCGCTGTCTATTATCTGAGTATCGTTACTGATCCATTATAAATTTGTATACCGTTGCCGACATTGATCGTGTAGTAGTAGGTGCCGACCGGCAGCAGGTTATTCTCATACAAACCATCCCAGGGTTCCTGGTAGTCAACCGAGCTGAAAACCTGAAGTCCGTAGCGGTTATATATTTCTACCTGTACGCTGTTGGCATACTCAATATTCCCAATCTCCCAGGTGTCATTTACCTGATCTCCGTTGGGTGTAAAGGCAGTGGGAATCTCCAACGCCAGATTGGTGCATTCCTGCACATTGACCTGAATGGTGTCTACGTTACTGCGAATGCCGTTGGCATCGACCAGGCTCACAAAGTAGGTTTCAGTGGCTACAGGAGTAAATGTCAAGCTGCCTTCGGCATAACTCACTGTACTTTCGCAATCGCCTATTTCGCAGGTAACCTGCAGATTATAAGGAGACTGTCCGCCCGAAATAGTTACGGGCAAACTTCCACTTTCTCCAGTACAAATTTCCAGCGTTTCGCCTGTCTCCAGGCTAACAGCATAAGGAGCTATATCTACTATGAATTCCATGGCGGTCTGCTGTTCTCCGTCGGATACGATGACGGTGACGGTGACACTGCCCTGTACGTTGTCAGAAGGAGTAATGATCAAGCTGCGATCGCCACCACTGCCGTTGATCACAATCTGGTCACTGGGTACAAGATTGTTATCGCTGGAGAATACGGAAATTGTCAACTCATCTATTCCAGCCTCCAGGTCTGATATCGTGAATGCCACTGGTTTAGAAGCTATACCGGCCAACAGGGATAAGTCGGCTATCTGAGAAATTTGCGGTGCATCGTTGACCGGGTTAACGGTGACGAGTACTGCAGCAGCCTGTGAAGCGAACCCATTACCAACGCTGGCATTCCAGCTAAAGCTGTCTTCTCCGAAATAATTACTGTCAGGCAAATAACTCAATTGTGCTAGTGCATCTGCACTAATCTCCTGATTTTCATTGACGTTATTACCGTCCAGCAGGAGAATTCCGTTATCAGGCAGGGCTTCAATACGAATGCTTTGCAGGGTGCCACTGGGGTTGCCATAGTTGTTGGCAAACTGTAGCCGGGTAAACGAATAAGCCTCATCTTCCCTGACTGTGATGCTAAAGTCAGTGACGCCTACTCCGATAATGATATTTACTTTGGCAGTGCTTTCAGCGAACAGTTCTCCGTCAGAGGCAGTCCAGGTGAAGCTGACAACGCCACCAGCCATCGCTGCTGAGGGCTGGTAAACCAGGTTGCTGATATTGTTGAGCAAAATTTCGTCACCCGCTGCTATTGCGCTGCCGTCCAGCAGTAGTAAGCCCTCCGCAGGTAGGCTCTCGATCCTGACTATAGAGAGGGGTGTACTTTCAATATCTAGGTAGTTCTGTGAAAAATCCGATGCCTCGAAAGTATAGGCTTCTCCTTCGTTGATGGCCCGGGTAAGGCTGGAGATGATGGGTGCATCGTTGACATTGGTGATGTTCATCAGCACGCTGGCAACTTCCGTGCTGGTATTTTCACCATCAGAAGCAGCCCAGTTAAAAGTATCCTCCCCCGTGTAGTTGTCATCGGGTATGTATAACAAATTATCCAGTTCGGCCAGGTTCAGTTGGCTGTTGGGGGGCAGGGCGATGTTGTTTAATTGTAAAGAGCCATGGGCAGGTACACTCCGGATGATTACCAAGGCCAGATTATCCCCATCGGGATCAATACTGTTTTCAACAAACTGGGCAGCCGAAAAGCGGTAGACTTCATCTTCGGTCACTTCAACCACTAAATCCTGAGGACGGGGAGGGTCCGGTAAAGGGTTGATCGTGATGGTAACCTGGGCAGCGGACTGAGCAAAACTAGCACTGTCTGAAGCATTCCAGCCAAAACTATCAGTGCCGGTAGAATCAGTAAGCGGGCGGTAAAGTAAATCCTCTAACGCTTCCGTGTCAATAAACGTCTGATTTAGATCCTCCTCGGTGAGTGTGTCGGCGTTCAGGGTTAGTACCCCCTTGGCAGGTAGCTCAGTGATGATGAGGCCGTAAAGGTTTCCGTTGGGAAAGTTATCCGGATCATCAAAGGGGAAATCCGTAGCCGTAAATGAAAGCGGCTGTTCCTCATCAGTGCTGCGCTCAAATGAATCAATTAACGGTGGCTGGTTGGCTACCAGTTCGCGTTCTACCCGGTTACTCTCCGCTTCACCATCATTCACCCGGATGAGAATGATTTTATTGTCATCATCATCGTCAGCTTCGTCATCCAGATTCTGGTACTGCACATTCCGAATCGCCTCTTGGTATTCAGCCAGGCTAGCTTTACCAGTCAGTGAGAGTATGCCTTCGTCTTCGTCCCAACTGCCAGTAATATTTTCGGTATTGGTAAATGTCAGCAGATCCTCGTCATCGTCAAATTCTTCCTCATCAATGGCGACGGTAGCGCTCTGCAGAGTTTCGCTGTCCGGGTCAGTAATAATCAGGCTTTCAGAAATTTGAACTGCCCCTCCTTCTGGGATGTATCCCAGGGGGTTTTCTTCCAGGCCGACCAGCTCCGGAGGGTCGTTGACTGGCGCCACATTGAGGGTGCGGCTGACAGTTTCACTCTGTGCGCCTTCCTCATCGGTAACGCTGAAGCTGATGGTACGGCTGTCAATAGCCGGATTATCACTGCTGTTGAAAAAACGAACGTTGCGCAGGGCACTCTGATAAGCAGTGACTGTGGCTAATCCACTGAGGCTGAGAACGCCCTCTTCGAAAGTACCACTAATACTTTCTTCGGTAGTGGTGAAAATCAGGCTGTCTTCTTCAGGAAAATAGCCTTCAGTAATGCTGACCGTCGCTTCGCTGATCAGGTTATTCTCTTCGTCCACCAGGCTTAAATTGGTGGTTACATTGACAGGATCAACGCCTTCGGTATAAGTGACCGGTTCAGTCTCCAGATTAAAGAGCTCAGGGGCATCGTTCACCAGCAGTACCGAAATGTTGATGGTACCTTCTACACTACCTCCCTGACCATCGTTGATATCAATCTCAATAGCATCGTTTCCATTATAATTTTCTTCCGGCAGATAGACCAGGCTACTCAGGGCATAAGCCGCCAGGGCAGCAGGCGCTGAAAAAATGATGACCTGCTGTCCGTTTTCTGTATTATTCAGAAAATCTACCAACGCACGATCTATGATATTCTCGGAGAGAAACAGTGTGCCGTTTTCTGTTACTAGGCTTACCCGAAGATTCTCAAGATCAGGATCGTTTACGTTAATACCGGCAATTACAGTAGGTGTGTCTTCTTCTACGTCGGCATTGGCTGGGAAGGTCAGCTCGGGTGCCTGGTTGACGGGCTCTATTGTAATACTCACCCGAGCGGCATTGGCAGCGAAATCCTCAGCGTCGCGGGCATTCCACTGAAACTCGTCTTCACCGTTGTAAAGAGGATTAGGTACGTAGCGTAATGCGGCGAGCTGGCTAGCCGGAATTAAGGTGTTACTGATAATGAACTGATTATTAATTTCCTGATTTCCTATAAAAAGCTGGCCATGCTCCGGCAGCGACTCTATGGTGATTGCATTTAAGTTATTTCCGTTCAAATCATTAAATGCATTCCTGAACAAAACTGTTGAAAAGCTATAATCAGCGCTTTCCTCTGTCTGGACTCTAATGTTGTTTAGGGAAGGAGGAATGTTAATACGAGGCACTGAATTAGGCTGTACAATAAAAAAGCGATAAAGGCGATTGGATGTCCCACCTTCGGCGTCGGTTAGT
>CAZZGE010000024.1:29287-35228 GCA_964653665.1 uncultured Porifericola sp.
TACAATAAAAAAGCGATAAAGGCGATTGGATGTCCCACCTTCGGCGTCGGTTAGTTGTAAGCTGATTCTTCGGAGACCTGACTGTCGGAAGAAAAAAGGATCATGGCGATAGGTGATATCCTCGATGACCCTACGATAGGTATTCAGGTTAGCCTCACCCCGTATAGTTACAGTCCGGGCTTCTACATTCACATCCAGGCCTCTTGAGCCACCCTCTAAACCGAGCCTGTCCTGATTAAAACCTTCCTCTATCTGGACTACCGCCTGCCGTAAAAGTCGGCTGTCAGGATCGTTAATAATGAGATTATCATAAATCTGATAATTACGATTGATATTTGCCTGCTGAGGAGAGGTTTCACTGCTGGCAATTTTCGGAGCATCGTTTACCGGCTCGGTAGAAACACTTTTGGTTACTGGTGCACTGCGGTTGCCGCTGATATCAGTAACAGAAATGTTAAGATTTACTTTTCGTTTGCCGGGGTCATCGCTAGACGTGGTGTAGGCTACACTGCGCATAGCAGCCTGCATCCGGTTGATGCTGACTCCCGATCCGGCAGGAAAAGCCAGCAGATACAGACTGCCGGTATTGGCATCATAAACCGAACGTATGTTATCAGTGGCTTCAAATACCAGCTCATCCAGAGCAGCATCATATCCTTCACCAAACTGAAAGATAGCCAGGCTCATGTTTTCGTTATCGCTATCTTCCAGTATCACATTATTGATCACTGGAGTAGGAAGATCGCCTTCCGGATGTTTGATACTGCCCGCCCCGGTATTACTGATCACAGGAGGAGTTCCATTCTGCTGGCCTATGGCTGATATAGTCACTAGCAGACTGGCCACTACCTGACATAAAATGATGAATTTTTTAATGAATTTATCTACGGTCATTACTCACTCACTTAAGAATACTTACGGAACCACGGTGAAACTGGGCCCCTCCGTTTAGCTGAATTACGAAATAATAGGTGCCTGCCGGAAGCATCTGACCGTTAAAGGTTCCGTCCCAGGCCTGCCGATAGCCTTGCGAGTTGAACACTCGTTTGCCGTGACGGTCAAAGATATCTACCTGCTGGCTGTCGTAAGTATCAATGTTACGGATTTCCCACTGGTCATTTGCACCATCTCCGTTAGGCGTAAAGGCCGTGGGTATCTCCAGCGGCAGCCCGTAGCATTCGCGCGTATTGACGATAAGCGTATCAGTGGTACTGGTGACACCATTACCGTCGGTCACAGTTACGAAGTAGGTAGTGGTCATCTGAGGGGCTATGGTCACCTCAGCAGCCGAAGTTGCGTCCAGATTACAGTCTGTCTGGTCGCAAGTCCATTGGAAAGTATAATTACCACTACCACCCGTCACGCTGACGCTCAGCGTTTGTGCATCACCGATACAAACCTCAATATCTTCACCGGCATCCGCCTGTAGGTCATTTACTGCAAAGTACAACTGGGCATTCTCGGTAGCAAAGTCTTCTCCGTCGGACGCACTCCAACTCAGGCTGTCGCTTCCGATAAAATCGGTATTGGGCTGATAGATCAGGGCAGCTAATTCATCCTCGCTAACGACAAAGCCACCGTCCTTGTCTACCATCTCCTGACTGATCGTATCACCGTTGAACAACAGCAGCCCATTGTCTGGTAGTCGGCTGATGCTCAATGCCACAAAGTTAGGGTTTTGCGGAAAATTATCAGGGTCTTGGTAGGAATTTGCTAAATCATCGACATTGAAGCTATAGGTACTGTTTTTCAGTACACTGATTTCAAAGCTGCTTACCAGCGGTGCCTCATTCACAATCACAATCACCTCTCTTTCTACAGTGTTACTTTCTACGCCTCTTCTGATAACGGTGTAGCGTATGGTACGACTGCCACCAGTAGGTGTTGAACTGGTGTTGATATATTGCACCGCGCGAAGTGCCTGTTGGTAAGCCGCCAGGGAATTTTCTCCGCGTATGATAAGCGTACCGTTGGTTTCGTTCCAGGTATACGTAAACGCTTCTGACTCAAATACAAGGCTGTCTTCTTCAGACAGGTAATCCTCTGGGGCAAACTGAACGACAGCTACCGAGAGAGAGTCATCATCTGCATCGCTGATCACTAGCTGTGAAGTGGTATTGATCTGGGGGTCTCCGGGTCGGTATTCCAGACCATCTTCCTCAATGTCAGACAACACGATGGGGTCGTCCGACGCCTCAACCTCCACAAACCGGGAGATATTGTTGCTAGAACCATTACCGGCATCGGTCACCTGGAAACTGATACGACGGACTCCAGGTTGGGGCGTATCACTGTTGTTGACGTACTGCACTGTTCTTAGCACTTGTTGGTAGGCAGCCAGTGTTGCTGTACTCGTCAGGATCAGGCCCTTGTCTGTTAGGCGACCCGTGATGCCTTCTGAGGCCTCAAAAAGAAGTTCATCTTCTTCTTTGTTAAAAATCTCGTTGATCGTGACCGTTGCTGCCACGATGTTATCATTTTCCAGATCTTCCAGTATAATCTCTTCAGCCAATAAGACCGGATCATCATTTTCGGTGTAGAGCAAAGTATCGGGGGCTACATTACTTAGTATCGGCGTATCGTTTACCGCCGTAATGACAATATTTACAGTACGATCGGTGTCTTTTCCGCCGTCGTCAGAAGCATTGATCATGAGCATATCGGTACCGCTAGAATCTTTCCGACTGATATATTGCAGGCTGGGAAGAGCAGCATTGATATCTGCTTCTGTACCGCGAAACCTGAGCAACTGATCTGCCTTACCATCCCCTTCCAGGAAACGTATGGATGATATAATATCTGCATTGGTAAAGGTCAGCAAACCTTCCGCTACCTGTAGCTCAATGGTTAGCGAGTCGGCGTCAGTATCCGGGTCGTTAAAGCTGATTCTTTTGGTTTCTGAAAACCTTAAAGTATCATCTTCACTTGCGGTGATAGAAGATGGTGCAGTAATGATAGGCGCGTCTTCAACGGGGAGCACCTGAATCTCAACCTGGGCTGAGATATTGAGATCACCCGGCTGTATTTCCTGGTCAAGGGCCAGCCAGTTGAATGCATCCAGACCATTATAATTTTCATTCGGAACATAGCGGAGTACCGGGGTTTCGTCAAAGTCAATAAGATACCCTTTAATGGCTAGATCCAGGTCGTTGATTGTGATGGTATTGTTACCTGCTACGAGCGTGCCATTCTCGGGGAGAGGGGTTGTGATGTAGATGATGTTATCAAATTCATCAACGTCATCTTCGTAGTTTTCGGCAAAGTCATCAGCACTAAAGGAAACTGGTGTGTCTTCGGGAGTTACCGCACTGGAACTCGTCAACTGGGGTGGAATATTAGAATCGTCCACGCTGATGAAGCGGGTAATTCGGTTACTGGTTCCTGTGCCGTCATTGACTACAAAGTTTAACTGCCGGGGGCTTGAAGTGGGATCCTCCGGTCTGAGGTTGACGTACTGAATGCTGCGTATGGCTGCTACATAATCAGCAATGGGACGGTTTCCATTCAATATGAGAACACCTGTAGCTGCATTCCACTGCCCGCTCACACCGGAAATGTCATTATAGCGAAGTAAATCTTCGTTTTCGTTGTAGAAGAATGAACCATTGTTTCCCTGCGTAAATGAGATCGTCGCTGATTGTAGGTTACTGTCATCTATATCACTGATACTGAGTGTATTGGTTATGTCTACTGGGGGAGCATTACGTTCGTAGTTGATAACGTTATCCTGTTCTGCAGCGCCCAGGCTCAGAACAGGTACATCGTTTACATTGGTAACCGTCACAGTAAGCGTTACCTCATTACTGTTAATGGCCCCATCGTTGACGATTGCGGGAACGCGAAGCGTACCCACAAAGTCCTGGGCAGGTACAATGGTGGTATTATCGTTAGAAAGTGTGTAGTTGTTATTACCTTCTCTGAGGCGAATTATAAAATCATCGGGGTAGTCATTGTCTACGTCAGTGACATTGAAAGCTGAAAAAGGTACCTCAAACTCGCTGTCTTCATTCATGCTCTGATCGACTGTATTCGTAATGACGGGGGGATCGTTGACCGGGTTCACCCGTACCCGGAAAGTGAAGGTAGCACTGGAAGTAGTGCCATCATTTACTGCTACCGGTATATTGAGATTGCCAGCAAAGTTGGAATTTGGTATAATGTTACTCCCGCTTCTCTGGTAATTAGCACCATCTCCCGCAATCAACGTAAAGTCTTCGGGAAACACATTGTCTGGATCGTTCACAGTAAGGTCATCCAGTGAAATTGTGTAGGAAGCATCCTCGTTGATCACTACGGGATTGGGGACTTGTGCAGTAATGACAGGTATATCATTGATTGGTGCTACGGTAACAGTAAAACCGGTACTGGTAGAAGCCCCTTCACTGTCGGTGGCCTGAATCGTAAGCGTAGCTACCCCGCTACGGTTGGGCAAAAAATTCAGTGTCAGGTTAGAACCACTGATTACAGCACTCAGCAGGTTGGGATTACTGTTAGTAACCTCATAGCGCAGCAATAAATCTTCTGCATCAGTAAAAAACTGACTTAGGTCAAGGCTGCGATTGGCAGCATCTTCGTTGACGCTGATGTTGGGAATCGTACTGGCGACCGGTGCATCGTTTACACTATTTATAGTAATGCTCACTGTGGCAGGTGCCGAATTTACAGTGCCATCATTAGCGATGTAACGAAAGCTGTCATTGCCAAAAAAGTCAGCTTCCGGTATGTAGGTCACGGTATTCCCGGAAACAGTACTGAGACTACCATTTACGGGTTGCTCTACTATCGCATAGGTAAGTGCATCCCCATCCAAATCAGTACCTTGCAGTGTTATTTCAACAGCATTGTCTTCGTCTGTTTCAACCGTAACAGGGGAAACAGTAGGCGCATCATTGGTATTATTTACTGTAATTGATACAGTACCTGTGTTTGAAGTACCACCATTACCGTCATTGGCCCGGAAGGTGAATGTGTCATTGCCAGAATAATTTTGATTGGGCGTGTAGGTAACAGAACTTCCGGATACAGCACTTAAAGAACCATCGGAGGGGCTCGTCACGATAGAGAAAGTGAGATTGTCTCCATCTATATCATTCCCCTGTAAAGTGATTTCTACCGGCGAATCTTCATCAGTGCTTACCGACAGATTAGACACAGTAGGTACATCGTTTACGGCATTGACCTGTACGCTGACGGTAGTTTCTACAAACTCGCCACCGCTGTCGGTACCCCGCACCGTCAATTGTGCGGTCCCGAAGGCATTTGCCACGAAATCAAGCGTCAGCGTAGCCTGGTTAATACTGGCAGTTAGCAGGTTCTCGTTGCTAATGGTAGTGATAGAGTAGGTAAGCGTAGCGTCTTCTTCATCGCTGAAATACTGCGAAAGGTCTCTAGTAACATTTTCCGCATCTTCATTCACATTCACAGCGGGAATAGCAGTAACAGTAGGCGGGTCGTTGACCTCTGCCACGTTGATCTGAAAGGTAAACGGTTGACTGTCTACAGTACCGTCATTGACCCTCACCGTGACGCTCAGGGTCCCGCTGAAATTTCCTGCTGGCGTCACCGTATTGCCTTCCCGGCTGTAATTGTCGCCGTCAGCTACAATCAGGGTAAACTCACTATCGTCAGGGTCGGAGATCGTAAGATCATCCAGGGTAATGGTGTAAGACTCCTGCTCAGCAATGCTCACCGGATTTTGCGCCGTGATGACAGGCTGGTCGTTGATATTATTGACTTCTACGCTCAGGTTAAAAACTGCACTACTAACAGCGCCATCATTGACAGTGACGGGTACAGTCAGGTTACCGGTGAAGTCAGTAACCGGCGTGATGGTATTACCAGTACGGGTGTAATTGCTACCATCCTGTACGCTGAGGGCAAAATCATCGGGATAGGTATTATCCGGATCGCTTACTACCAGGTTATTGAGCTGAACGGTCAG
>CAZZGE010000025.1:0-34614 GCA_964653665.1 uncultured Porifericola sp.
ACCTCCAGCATATTGCCGATTACGTATTGTCCAACAATCGTGAAATCTGCCTGCCGCAAGACGACTCGGTCATGCAGTTCAGCCCGGTCCATCAGCAGCCAATCATTCTGCGCCGTTCCCGCGGACTGGCCCCTTCGTACCGTCTGCTGGAACACAGTCCGTTGGTTGAATCATCCTGTCTGGCGATGGGCGCTCAGCAAAAAAGTAGCTTTGCCCTGAGCGCTCATCAGCAGTTATACCTTAGTCAGTACCTGGGAGAACTTTCCGACTACGCCACTAGTGAGGCATATTGTAAAACCCTGGAGCACTTCCTTGAGCTTTGCCAGGCGTCACCGGAAGTGGTTATTGTGGATATGCATCCCGAGTACTACGCAACCCAACTGGGGCAGCAACTTGCAAAGGAAAGAAACATTCCCGTGCAGTACATACAGCATCACCGGGCACACTTTGGCGCCGTGCTAGCCGAAAACGACCTGCTACGAAGTAACGAACCCATCCTGGGCGTCATCTGGGATGGCACTGGTCTGGGCGATGATCGTCAGGTCTGGGGAGGCGAGTTCTTCACGTTTGCTGGTCAGGACATGCAGCGGGTCGCGCATCTGGCATATTACCCTCAGCGCTTCGGCGATAAGATGGCCCGAGAGCCCCGGCTTTCGCTACTCTGCCCGACGGAAAACCATCCTGGCTTTGAGGAGATACTACAAAAGAAATTCAGCCAACAGGAGTGGAAGTTGTACCAAAAAGTACTCACCAAACCTGCTGTACAGCATACGTCCAGTATGGGCCGTCTGTTTGATGCAGTAGCGGCACTCCTGGACTTGTGCGATGTAAATGAGTTTGAAAGCCATGCGGCCATCCTGCTTGAACAGCAGGCGGCTGTATTTCTGGAAAACAACAAAATATCGCTGGAAGATGGATATCATTTCCGAATAGATACTGGATCATTTGAAGCTCCTCTTTCAGCAATGCTGCATGATCTTAAGAGTGGAATAAGCCGTGGTGAGATTGCCGCCCGTTTCCACCTGGGTGTGGTAAGAATGATCTCGGAAATGGCCCGTTCACAGCAAATCAGTCGGATTGCGTTTAGTGGCGGTGTATTTCAGAACGCCCTGCTCAATGACCTGATTCTTACGCATCTGAACGACGAGTTCACATTATATTTTCACCGGCAGCTTTCGCCCAACGACGAGAGCCTGCCACTGGGGCAAATCGCCTGCCACTGGCTCAGCCAGCGAAAGGTGCATAAGTCCGCTACCTCAAAAAACCTGAAACCTCAAACTGTAAACCTATGTGTTTAGCAATACCTGGAAAAATCAAATCTATTGACCATCTCTACGAAGGAACTGTACGCATGGCAAAAATTTCTTTTGGTGGAATCACCAAAGAAGCCAGTCTGGAGATGCTCCCCCAGGCTGATGTGGGAGACTATGTACTGGTACATGTGGGCGTCGCCATCAGCAAGGTAGACGAAGAAGAAGCGCAAAAAGTCTTTGAATACCTCCGGGAAGCCGGGGAACTGGATGAATTAGAAGGATAATGCTCACATATTGAAAATTGCAGATTCTTCATCAATCAGTCATTAATTATTAGCCTTTACTTACTATGAAATACTTATCCGAATATCGCGATCCTGAAACGGTTGGGAAATACCTCAAAGAGATCCGCCAAACAGTGACTCGCCCCTGGAAGATTATGGAAATTTGTGGTGGCCAAACCCACGGCCTGGTAAAAAACGGGCTCCTCAGCTTACTGCCCAAAGAAATCACCATGGTACACGGGCCGGGCTGCCCGGTATGTGTCACACCAATCAACTTGATAGATAAGGCCGTACACCTGGCGCTAAAAAAGCGGGTGATACTTTGTTCTTTTGGTGATATGCTGCGCGTACCCGGTTCAGAAAAAAGTCTGTTACAGGCCAAAGCTGAAGGTGCAGACGTACGAATCGTATACTCTCCGCTGGAAGCTGTCAAGCTGGCGAAAAAATACCCGCATCGAGATGTGGTATTTTTTGCAGTAGGTTTTGAAACCACCGCACCTGCCAACGCCCTGGCCGTGTTGCATGCCGATCGAGAAAAACTAGGTAACTTTTCTATCCTGGCCTCCCAGGTGCTGGTACCACCGGCTATGGAAGCTGTGCTTTCTGACGAAGAAGCCTGCATTCAGGGATTTCTGGCCGCTGGACACGTATGCACCATCATGGGTACTGCCGAATACCAGCCAATCGTAGACAAATTCAAGATACCGGTGGTGGTCACAGGTTTTGAGCCGGTAGATCTGCTCCAGGGTATCCTGATGACCGTGAAGCAACTGGAAGCCGGAAAATATGAACTGGAAAACCAGTACGCCCGTATGGTGAAAGCCGAAGGTAATGTAGCTGCCCAAAAGGTGCTGGAGCAGGTGTTTGAAGTTATTGACCGGGAGTGGCGAGGCATTGGTACTATCCCAAAAAGCGGTTATCAGCTAAGAGAGCAGTTTCGTAATTATGATGCACAGGACAAATACCAGATCACCTTTGCCGAGGCGCCGGAATCAGCCGAATGCATTGCCGGACAAATTTTAAAAGGTCTGAAAAAGCCGCTTGATTGTGCCCAGTTTGGTAAAAAATGTACGCCCACCACACCGCTGGGAGCTCCCATGGTCTCCTCCGAAGGTGCCTGCGCTGCTTACTACCACTTTGCCCAGCATGATGTGATGATTGAGCAGTAATATCAATGAACATAGCATAATGAATAATTTGAAATCTTTCAATCTGGAATCTGTCGTGACTAAAGTGAACCTGGCCTGCCCCATGCCGCAACTTGATTTTGACCGTATTACGTTGGGTCACGGAAGCGGTGGACTCCTGACCCATAAACTACTGGAGGCCGGTGTATTTGACCTGCTGGATAACGAATTTCTGCAGACCCGCCACGACGGCGCTTTGCTCCAACTGGAAGGCCCCACGGCGTTTACGACTGATAGCTTTGTGATTTCTCCAGTCTTTTTTCCGGGAGGTAACATCGGCGAACTAGCAGTCAATGGTACTGTCAACGACCTGGCTATGTGTGGAGCCATTCCCCGCTACATTTCTCTGGGACTGATCCTGGAGGAAGGCCTGATGATGGAGGAACTCTGGCGGGTGCTGGTGGCCATCAGTGCCGCCTGTAAACGCGCCGGGGTGCTGGTCGTCACCGGAGATACCAAAGTAGTGGAGAGAGGAAAAGGCGATAAAGTGTTCATCAATACCACCGGCGTTGGTAGAATGCACCCTAAAGCGAAGATTGGGGTTGATCACATCAAAGCAGGGGATAAAATCATACTCAGTGGACAGATGGCTACCCACGGTATGGCCATCATGTCGGTACGGGAGGGACTGGAATTTGACACGACAATACAAAGTGATACGGCAGCCCTCAACCACATGGTGAAAGGTCTGCTGGATGTATTTGGTGAACAAATACATCTTTTGCGTGACCCTACCCGAGGTGGCGTGGCTACGGTACTCAACGAGATCGCTCAACAGGCCAGCCTGGGTGTCAATCTTTGGCAGGAAAACTTACCGATAGATGAGCAAGTGAGTAGTGCCTGTGAAATTCTGGGCTTGGATCCGCTCTATGTAGCCAATGAGGGCCTGTTTCTCTGCATTGTTGAAGCTGATGCCGCCGCAACGATGGTAGAGCAAATGAAACATGATGAATTTGGGCATAATGCCGCCATCATCGGAGAGATCAGTGATCAGCATCCCAAACAAGTTGTACTGCAGAGCAGGATCGGCGGGAAACGGATTGTCAACATGCCTGCCGGTGAGCAGTTACCAAGAATTTGCTAGTAGGGTAAAATGGCAGGTTAAAGGTTACGCGGACACCCTGTCGCTCGACCCCAGCGGCCGGACTGCCTTTGCAGTGACAACTATCAGAGAAAACTCTGGCCAAAAAGCTTATGAGCATACAGGCGTCAGAGCAAAGACACATGTGTTATATAAAAATAAAATGATTGAGCATAAGGCCGATATCGCATTTCCAATCAGAACACGCCGGCTGTTTTACGGTCCGGAGGGTAGTCGCTTGCTGGCTCCAAGGGGTATCTGCGCGGTGGGAGAGGGATTTGCCGTATCTGATACCGGGCAGAACCGGGTGTTTATCTGGAAGCAGGCACCTAAGCACGAATATGCTGCACCAGATGTGACTTTGGGACAGCTATCGGCCGAAGGCACCGAACGGAACGCCGGAGATCAGCTATCGGCCGGCAGCCTGCAATATCCCTCGGGTCTGTGGTCTGACGGTGAAAAACTGATCGTAGCTGATGCCTGGAACCACCGGGTGCTTATCTGGCATACGCTGCCGACACAGGATGGGCAAGCGGCCGATGTGGTATTAGGCCAGCCAGACTTTTACAGCAACCAGCCCAATGTAGAGGGCGTCAATACCTCACCTACGGCTAGCTCTTTGTACTGGCCCTACGGCATTTACTCCAACGGTGAAAAGCTATGGATCGCCGATACCGGGAACCGCCGGGTGCTATACTTTGATCGTATCCCCACTGAAAGTTTTGCCCCGGCACAGCAGGTGTGTGGCCAGGTAGATTTTAGCCAAAAAGAATATAATCCAGACTTTGCTATCTGGCCTTATTCGGTGCATATTAGCCAAGACGGAGCGATGCTGGTCACTGATACTGGTTACTACCGGGTGCTATGTTGGCACGATGCCCGTCAGGCATTTTCACAGACAGCAGACATCGTTCTGGGTCAGGAAGGTTTAAGCTCCAATGGTCAGAACCAACATATGTTTTTCCCCAAGGCTAATACCCTCAACTGGTGTTACGATGCCAGATTTGATGAACAGGGAGGGCTTTGGGTAGCCGATACCGGGAACAGTCGCCTGTTGCACTGGGAGCAGATACCGGTATGTAATAATGCCCCGGCAGATGCCTTACTGGGACAAGATTATTTTGAGCAGGGTAGCGAGAACAAAAATAGCATCGATAGTAAACCTGATAGTTTCTACTGGCCTTTTTCCATAGCCTTATCAAACAATGCCTTACTGGCAGCTGATACCGGCAACCATCGTATTGTCATTCATCAACTGAAATCATAAATCATATATAACTCCTAATTTACTTCTTATGAAAAATGTACGCGTACTACTCAGTATTATCATGATCATTTTTATGACGGTATCAGCCTCTGCTCATCCCGGACATGGCCATCACCAGGAAGATCCTATGGGCCTGATGCACTATCTGAGTTCACCTTTACACCTGATTTCTCTGTTACTGATTATCAGCCTAGTATTTTTCCTGACTTACCGGAAAGGGTTTTTGCCCTTTAAGCCAGCTGACAAAAAAGTTCGTAAATGACTTTTCTGATAAATACAGTTCATCACGCAAAGAGCCGATACAGCCTGTTTCGGCTTTTTGCTTTTTAAGATGTAAAGTCTACAACCTTTGCCATTTCATTCTGCGTAAAGAATAATTTCTTACCTTACGGCGCTTATCAGGATCACGTAGCATGTTTTATTTCAACCCAATCTCCAGTGCACAACTGGACTCTCTGCGACGTCAGTACTATACCTCGCTAAACGCACCCCTGGATGGCATGTGGGACGATCTGATTCACCGGGCGGTGACCAAGGGTATTTTCTACGAACACGAGTGTATCGGCTATTTTTGCCATGACCAGGCCTACACCTTAATCAATTTTTTCCTGGCGGACCGGTGGCTCAACCATAAGCAAACGGTGATTACACACCTGCTGCAGGATGAATATTTTCCCCAGGCGTATGTCAGCACCAATCACCCCTGTTTCCTAACGGCCGTCTTGCCGCTGGTGCGACGTACTTCGGTCTACTATTACCTGTTTGAGGAGGGGCCCGACTTTGATCAAGCTCCAACAGTACCACCACCTTACCAAGACACTGAGCTGCGTATCGCTGACCACAATGACCTGAATATCCTGGTTGATTTTTGCTATAAAACCTCATCGGTAGATAAGGCCTGGCTGACTGAATATACCAGGCACTGGATTGAGAGAGAGGGTATGTATTACCTCACCAGAGACCAAGAAATTGTAGGAACTCTGGAACTTAGAAAGAGCCATACCCAGCCTGGGTATGCCGATCTGGGGGCTATTGTCTCCCCAAAACATCGTAAACAGGGACTGGGTACTTATTTGATGAAAAAGGGCAGGACGCTCTGCTACCAGAAAGGTTTTACCTCTATCTGCTCGTGCCGCTTCGATAACAAGGGTTCAAGGAGGATGATAGAAAACGCCGGCTTCGTCAATAAGCACCTGATGCTCAGGGTCAAGTTCAACATGTGAGGGAAAACGTGTAAAAAAAGAGGGCTGTAGTACACAGCCCCTCACCCATTATCCATATAAACTCGTTTTCAGTCTAAAATAACCAATGTTATTTACTCAGCGTGAAGTCGGGCATCCTGATGATCTCTCCCCCCCTTCTGGGCTGACTCATGCGCCAAAATGACCACACAGGTGATGTTGGCCGACTGGCGGGCATTGGGATAAGGATCTTTCTTATCAACCAGCGCATCTATGAACTGGTGCACCATGTGCGGATGCGATCCGCCGTGTCCTGCACCCTGCGTGAAAGAAAGGTACTGATTTTCGTCTTCATCGTACACTCCCTTGGTTGCGAAATGCTGTATTTCTTTAGGCAGAAGCTTGGCAAAGTCCGGGCACGCTACCTCCTCAGGAATTTCCTGCTCTGGCTTCTTGGCAGTATGTACTACCAGACCTACAGAAGCCGAGGATTACTGATAGGGTCAGGGCCCATAGAGGCGGCCCATCGCTTTGTCCTACAGAAAAGAATGAAATTGTCAGGCCAGAAATGGACCAAAAAAGGAGCCCAAGCCGTCGCCAACCTCAGAGTCGTACACCTCAATCAGCAGTGGGACAGAGTCATCAACCTCATTAACCAGCATCCCCCCAAGGCCGCTTAACAGCGGGAGCGACAGTTTGAGATGCACCCGTCGCAGACATTTCGCCTGTGACGAATATCAGTAGGTTCTAGTGTGGAGCACCTCTGGCCCATTTTTTAACGACAGTCAGCAACTTCAAACCTTGAACCTGCAATTTTTAACCATCTAGATTGTCTCAGGGCCTACGACTTTCATCATACCTTGCATGATGCGCCAGTGGCCGGGAAAAGTGCAGACAAAAGGATACGCTCCCAGCTCAGTCGGTGCAGTAAAGCTCAGTGTCACCGTCTTTTCAGGATCTACCAGGGGTGTATGAAAAAACACTTCCTCCATATCCGGTACATAATCATTTTCAGCGGCACCGGATACTGAAGCCATCCGGTCAGCAGCTAATCCTACTTTCTGCAGCGAACCGGGCGACAGTATCAGCAGGTTATGTTGCATGAAGTAAGGATTTTCAAAAGTGATAACCACTTCTTTACCAGCCTCTGCTATAAATTCCTTGATGTCGTACTTCATGTCATTTTTGATCGTACGAATTAACCCTGCTGGGCATCTGCATCAGAGACGGCGGAGGCTACGGCAGATTCCGGTTCAGTCTGCCAGTAGTTTTCCACCAACAGGTCGGCAACCGTAGTTCCTTCAAGGACACTACCTTGCCGGTTAAATACTTCAGCTACTTTATACTTCCAATCACCGGCTAGCGGGATGCACTCATTGCCCAACTGCAGGTACATTTCTGAAGCAAGAGAGCGGAACCCTCCCTGATTTTGAAAATCCTCTTTCATAATTGCGATGAGATTACTACCGGCTTTCAGCGTACCAGCAGGAAGTTGGTATACCCGCTTTTCATCGAGCTGACTGATACTACCGACCATTTTACTATTGATCCAGGTTTCGTCTTTGTCATTGAATTCTCCCAGGTGAATGGTTGCGGTCTGCCCTAGCAGTGATGCAGGAACATCAACATTCCGGCGGAACCAGATACGCCCATCCAGTTTGAAGCCTACATTTTCTATGATGGCTGGTGGTTGCAGCGTTTCCCACTTAGTGTCGTTAAAAGCAGCCGTCTGAACGTTAATCAGATCCTGGTCTTCTTTGGAGGGCGGGGTATAACCGGAATTTTCCTCTATGAAAGCTCCCATAAAGCCTTCTGCATGACGGGTAGCCGGGCTATTACCCAACGCATCAGTACGGGTATTTCTAACCTGTTTATACAACATAGGAACCACATCGGCCTTGCCTCTTTCTACCAGAAGTCGCTGGGCGGTCATCCGCCAGAACATATTCTCATAGCCTAAAGCTGTTACCAAAGCCTCCGGATCATCCGTGCTGAGGCTTACAGGCTCATGATCGGGAGCGTCTTCGTGTACTACCCGCCAGATGCGGCCATGGGTACGGTCGCGCAAAGGATGAATATGAGCATTATCGTGACCTGATAGCCGATGATACGCTGCTGGATGCTGACATGATCAAAAATGCATACCTGGACATACGTACTGAACAGCACACATTGTGTGAGTTGATGGAGTACCATAACACCCAACTCAAAGACTCCCTGGAGTGGAGTACGCTGAAGAACTATTTTACCACACAGGCCTACGTAAAAAGATTTATGGAAGACAAGATGCGGAAAAAAGATATTTTCCTTCCCCAGCTTAATTACCTAAGCGAAATTGGTATGAATGATGAAACGGGTACCCATTAACGAGCCTTTTACTTTCTTACTGAATGTAAGACAGATCGGTGAGGTGCATTTGTTAGCTAAGTCACTTTTCTAAAGCAGTGTTAATGAGAAAGGTCTACCAAAATTTATTTTCCAACATTGAGAGTAGCGACAGGCCCGCCGCGGCTCCCGAAATAAAGAGATTCCATTCCCGATGTTTCGCCTTAATGACATTAAGGAAGAGAAAAGATACACTGACAATAACCAATACCACCAGCAGTTGTCCCAGTTCAATGCCTAAATTAAAGCCCAGTAAGGGTATCAGAATAGTAGTTGGGTCCATGAGTAGTGCCTTGAAGTAATAAGAAAACCCATGCCGTGGATAATGCCAAAGAACAAAGCTATTGTATAATTTTTACCCATCTTACCGGGATGCTCGGTGGTCTTAGTGAGCAATACATTGTTAAGTGCGGTTCAACCCTATAAATTGGACATTTAAGAGCTTGTTTAAGTTTTCCGAAAACACCCAATAATTTGGTTTCTAATGTGCGCAGGCCTGGGAGGCCCCGCCCGAAAATCCGGCGGGCGTGCGACGGGTATGAGCGTGGAAGCGTTCGGATTTTTCCCGCAGTGGCGACTGCCGGTGGGGACCACCCGGTCTGGGCGACTTGACTTTTTTGACGGTCCGCCGCTGCGGTGTGGAGCACTGCGGTTCGTTTTTGTGCGATTTCTATGGATTAAGCAAGTACTGGTGTATAGTTTTTTTCATATGGCCCGGCCACCCGGTTACGTTTGTCTCTAACACAGGCAAAAATCCTTTTGATGATCTTGTTACGCACAGCATTGATAACATTCATTTTATTTTTACCATCCTGTACTTTGCGTTGATAATACTGCGCCAGATCGCCTTCCATATTAATAGCTGACATTGCAACCATATGTAAAAGCTTCTTAGATTCTTTGTTTGCATAAGGGGATACTTGGCTCTTACCGTGTATACTACTGCCTGAACTATTTTCAAAAGGAGCTATGCCAGCATGGCAGGCAAACTTTTTAGGACAGTCAAAGCTTTTGAATTCATTAGTCACAACCAACATGTGACTAGCGGTAACAGGGCCTACTGCGTCTACTGAAGTAACCAATTCAAATAATTCACGTAAAGTTTCATCATCCTGTATGAGCTCCACGCCGGATCAAGACGGGGTCTCCCAGACAAAAATGAATAAAGCATAAAGTAAGAAAACAGAATAAAAATTTGGGTTTATCGGTCAAATGTAAATTAGATTTTTAAACATGATCTAAGATGACATACGTGACTGTATTCGCTCGGCTACTGCCTGAACCTCTTTGAAAACCCGAATCAGGTTACCTCCCCATATTTTTTCTATCTCTTATTCTGAGTATCCCCGCTTCACCAGTTCAATAGTAATGTTCATCACTTCACTCGCATCAAATACCCCCTCAATACCACCACCACCGTCGAAGTCACATCCGATACCAACGTGATTAATGCCAGCTACATTGACAATGTGATCAATATGGTCAGCTACATGTTCAACCGTAGCCGGTGGGTTTGGGTATTTCTCGTTGATCTCTTGGAAGGATTGGCGGAGTGCTGTCCGATCTTCATCGGTTATTTCACTAAGTGAGGCCATAGTAGCCCTAAGTTCGGCTACTGCAGAATCTCGCGCTGGATTGGGTGGGGCTGTACGAAGGTAGTCAGCAAGTATGCAAAGCTGTACCACACCACCATTTTTAGCCATTAGTTTCAACATTTCGTCTGTCAAATTACGCTTATGATCGGTTACCGCCCTGGCGTTTGAGTGGCTGGCAATAATCGGAGCCTCTGATATGGCAATAGCATCATAAAAAACACTATCGCTCCCATGGGAAATATCTACCATAATACCCAGACGGTTCATTTCCTTTACCACTTCTTCACCAAAAGGACTGATGCCTCCATGCTCGGGCCCGTCGGGATCGGTAGACGAATCGGCCAGGTCATTGTTTGAAGAATGTACCAGCGTGATGTAGCGCACTCCCTTCTCGTAGTACATTTCAACGTTAGATAGGTCTTCGCCAATAGGGTAGCCATTTTCAATGCCAATATAAATGGCTCTTTTACCGGCATCTTCCAACGTGTAAGCATCGTCAGGATCAAGGGCGAGCCCTACGATATCAGCGTTTTTTTCGGTAGAAGACACGATTGAATCAATCATTTGTAGACAGAGAGCTTTGGCACGGCTATACCCGTCATCATCGCGGGTATCTTGAGCTATAAAGGTTGCAAAGAAAATTGCATCTAAGCCACCCTCTTTCATCCGGGGATAGTCCACCTTAGAGCCCGTTTCCCGAGGGTCGTGCCGTTCGGTTACATCAAAACCTGGTTGAATCATGCGCATAGGAGTGTCGGCGTGAGTGTCCAGCGTGAGCACCCGCTCATGGATATCAAGCGCCCGCTGGGTCAATTCTTCTTCGGTTTCGGAGGCGTTTTGATTTGCGTTACAGCCAAATAACACGATCGCCATTAATAGCGGAAAGATAGGGTAGTTCAAAAGTGATTTTGACAGCATGGTAGGTTAGATTAGAAGTTGGTTGAAATGGTTAATGCATATCAGTGATAACATCGGTGATATTAGTTGATTAATCAATATTTTAGAATAAAAATCTATTTATATTGATTGATTCAGGTAAAAATTTTACCGAAAACCAAATAGATCAAATATATTTTTTTACCCTGGTATTCGTTTTCTCTTTTTAACCTTTTCATATCTACCTCTGTAAAGCTACGAGCATCAAAGTCATCGTCCAGGCCGTAGTCGGTATTGATATTGATGCCTCAAGAGGTATTTCATGGTCTACATGAAATACCTCTTTACAGCTCTTCAATCACTTATGGACTTGCTGGATGGTGATTTCGTAAGCCGCTTCAGTAATTGCTTTTTCAAGGCTACCGCTGTCATATGTTCCTTCACAGTAGAGAAGAAGGCTTTTTCCAACTTCATCTGCTGATCATCTTCTTCCTTTATCGTAGGTGTGAATCCGCAGTCTTGTAGTTGGCTTATGACCAGTATCAGCGCACCGCAGTAATCACCTTTTTGTTCCTGCCGTGGCCTGTACATATTTCCCAAATCATCCTCCAAAGGTAGTACAGATGTACAGATGTGTGGGCCGTAAATAATGAACGTACTACCTTCTTCAGGAATGTGATGGGCATAATTAGGTTAACCTTAAACATCTGGTATTAAATATAAATTGACGAATAAGTTAGAATAATTGTGGGGGTCAAACAGTTTTCACAAGCAAAGTTAGCCGTCCAGTCGCATGACAAACCTTTTTAAGCCCAGGGACTTGATAGGCGGCGAACGGTGGACAATCCCGCAAGAAGCATGATGGATACGATCACCTTTCATGATCCCGACACAGAAAGTGCCCATCTGCTCAATTTTAGAAGGGGCTTTGGCAATTTGTTCGTTGGTAGTACCTAAGGCTTCGCGCAATACCTGATGGTTAGGAAGCCACTGCGTACCCGGGCCATCGTAAGTACAAATGAGCCGAATGGGATAGAGATCTACATGAAATTTACGGCAGGCGTCATTTTCTACAATTTGCAAATGTTGAGAAGCCTCTGGGCACTCGATAAGTTTTATGAACCGTTCGGATAGCATGGCCATGTCTTCAATAAGGCGTGAAGCTCCCTTAGAAACTACCGGAAGATAAGTTGCTAGGGCATCACGCACCTGTTCGCTAGCAAGCCCTTTCTCTACTAACAGGTTAAGTTGGCGAAAAGAAGTAGTATACAAATCCTGTATGAAAGAGGAAATGTACGTATCTGCCACCCGGGGACAGACTACCAGGTTAACATCTGGCTGCATGATTTGACCAAAGGCTTCATCCAGGTCTTGGCAGATGATGTGCCTGGGGTTATTTGTCAACAGGGTATTCGTTGAAGGGTTAACATTATGCATACACTGGCCAGTTGTCTTCAAAACGATGCCCGGCAGTAATAGCCTTTCCTTCCAGACTATTAACCAGGCAAGACTGTAGTTCACGGGAAATGGCCGCTTCGTCCAACTGATAGCCGATGATGACCAGTTCGTTCATACGGTCGCCCCATTCTTTGTCCCACTTCTTTGTAATAGCCGCTTCGTTTTCTACAAAAGCGGGGTTCATCATCCGCTCGTTCTTTTCAATAGATGCCCACCAACGACCGTATTGTTCAACACGGAAAGAGCCGCCGGCCTGACTCCAAATAAGGGCGCTATCCGGGCGTGAAGCCAACCAAATTAAGCCCTTACTTCGAATAATACTATTTGGCCAATGTTGATTTACGTACTGTAAGAAACGCTCGGGGTGAAAAGGACGATGATCCCTAAACACGAAGGAAGAGATGCCGTATTCTTCTGTCTCCGGAGTATGTTCGTTGTTGAGTTCTTTAAGCCAACCTGCGGACTGCTCTGCCCGCTCATAATCAAACATTTTTGTATTGAGAATATCTTTAGATTCTACTTTGCTAAAAGAAGTGCGAATGATACGGGCTTCTGGATTAAGCTTTATCAGCATCCCCTCAAGCAGGCGCAGTTGATCTTCTTGCACCAGGTCGGTCTTGTTAAGGAGAATTACATTGGCAAATTCCACCTGGTCGGTAAGCAGGTTTACGATAGTACGCTGATCTTGCGCATCGTCAGTCATGTTGCGGTCTACAATGGTATCGGCACTACCAAAATCTTTAAGAAAGTTGTAGGCATCTACCACAGTCACCATTGTATCCAGGCGACTAAACTGGGTGAGGTCAAAGGTTTCGTCGCCCGTCGCGAAAGAAAAAGTCTGTGCCACAGGAATAGGCTCAGAAATACCTGTACTTTCAATAAGCAGGTAGTCAAATTTCTTCGCTTTTGCCAGGCGCTCAACCTCTATCATCAGATCTTCGCGAAGGGTGCAGCAGATACAGCCGTTGCTCATTTCCACCAACTTTTCATCGGTGCGAGAAAGTTTGATCTCGTTTTGTACCAATTGGCTGTCAACATTTACTTCGCTCATGTCGTTGACGATGACCGCCACTTTGAGCCCCTGACGATTGTTTAAGATGTGGTGGAGCAAGGTGGTTTTGCCCGTGCCCAGAAAACCACTGAGTACGGTGACTGGTAATTTTTCTGATTCAAGCATGTTGTTTAGCGTTTTTGGATGAATTGAAACTCGTACACGCTGCCCGGACTTGCCTGGTTTGTTTCCAGTTGATCAAGTGAGCAACGGCAATTAGCCCACCTCCAATGGGGGTAAATACAGCCTCAAAATCTTCAGGAGCTACAGTGTGTGCAAAACCAATACACGATAACCCAAGAGCAACAAGAATCAGGGCCAGAGGTTTACGATGTAGCCGATAGCCTGGTACCAATGCGTAGCAGGCAATGCCAAAACTCAAGAGGATCATGGATTTTTCCACCCAGGGGTTGCCTAAAAATTGAATTCCTGCCAGAGGAGCCATTGTCAGTAAAAAAGGGAGAGCGGCACAATGCAGGGCGCAAAGTAGGGAGGCACTAAAACCTATAAAATCTGAGTGCAGCCCGACAAATTGATTCTTCATGAAAGATTGGTTTAACATCATTAAAGATGTAAATTTAGACATTATAATCGTTAATGCAACTCAGTTGCGTTTATTATAGTTCCTTGTTGTATCCTGAAGCCTTAGCACAAGATGTTTGCTTTTGGTATCTGTTTACAAAAAGTAATCGCATAAGTGCCGTTGAACAGATCAAAGATTTTACTGTTGTGTCACTATAAAAACAGATTGACATAACACCCGACGGAATTACCCTGGTGTAAAAGTAACCCAGGGATCGCTAAAGCAAGACTGGGAAGTGAAACTGCCGATTTATGCCTTGGCTGGTATCCCATCCCAGTGTACTGGATTGTCAAGCTTGAATCGGACAATGCAGGGATATACACTAAGCCAGCCGAGGGCTTGTACCAAGACAAGAAGGTTTACAAACCAGGTCAGGATATCAAGGTGCCGACTTTAGAAGAAGCGGTACCCATTTCCGCCTTTGTAGGATGAGGCATTAGGCATGATTCCAGCGCTGGCAGTTGAATAAGAACACTTTTTTATAACTATGGAAGCTATCATCGCAGTAGTTGGCTTTTTAGGAGCCGGGAAAACAACATTACTTAAACATCTGACTACCAGCTATATCAGTAAGGGTTGGAACCCCTACATCATTTTAAATGACTATGAGAACGCCTACATAGATGTGCAGCAATTTTTGGAGCATACAGAACCGAAGTGGGTTCGGGCTCTCAGCGGTAGTTGCATTTGTTGTAGTGGTATCCACGAGCTTAGGGAGTTTGTCAACAGCGTCCCGGAGCGAGAAAACGGCATTACACTTATTGAAGCCAATGGTACTTCCGATGCTTGTTCCCTGATGGGTTTTCTTGGCGTCGGGCTAGATGACCGGTTTCTCCCCCCCATTCAGCTCTCAGTAGTAGACGTAAAAAACTGGCAACAACGCGGGGAGCACAATGAACTGGAAGCCAATCAGGTGCAGCTATCTTCACTGATTGTCCTAACGCACCTTGGAAGTGTAACCTCGGATAGAAAGGACTTTGTCACAAACGACCTCAAACGGGTCAATCCCATGGCACAAATTATCACTACCGATGAGATTGATGTTTCCCTTTTGCCTAAGCTCTTACCTTCAGACAACAAGGCCAAAAAGCTCGATCACTTAAAAGCACATTGGGCCTCCTGCTCAGTTGACTTGCCTATCCTGCCTGATCTAAAGTGTGTCTACCGATTGTGCAAAAGCATCCCCGAGAGTATCCAACGGGTAAAGGGCTGTACCCGGATCGGAAAAGAAGAACGCTTCACCTACTTTGAAAGGACACCTGACGGAGAAGTATACGCCAGGCCCTACAACGGAAAGCCTGTTACAGGTCCTAAACTGCTGACGGTAGGGCTTGGCAGTGAGCAAACGGTGCTCGAGAAGGTTATCAAAGACAGCCTGGCCGAAGCAGCTTTGCGGATTGGTTAGAAATTTCCACTGACCTAAAAAAGCATTCAGTTTTCTGGAAAACGTTCGTTTCGGATTGCCTTTACTTTCCACATATGAAAGCCAAATAGCTTCCCTTTCATATGATCTCTATCCTACCTCCGAGCTAGCTGTATTAGCAAAATGTTAAAAGCAACTTTGTTGCATTTACAAATCTATTTTGTAGCTTGCGTGCTAAATTCATTTTTTTGACACAACCTTCACAGACTAATCTCCACTTTTTGGCACTCAATAATGATCATAGATTATCCATTATGATATCGTTTACTTTAAGCTTGCTTTATGTTTATGGGATGTAACCGCGCGAATCAATTTTAACATAGAAAGAGTACGCGGCTGTAAAATAATTCTTTCTTTTGGCCATTTTGAGAAAACTACATGGGTAAGTTAAAAAAATACATATTACTTAGCTACTCCCTTTTTGGGATAGCTTATGCTACTATGGCTTCCCTAGTACCACAATTTTCTGACTCCTGTTCCTATGAAATTCGCGGTAGAATCCTGGATTTGGAGACCGGAGCACCCATCCCTTTTGCTACTATTACGATCAAGAACACTCAAACAGGAGCTGTGGCCGATGAAGAAGGATTTTTTTTGATTAACAACCTATGCGAAGAGGAATACGATCTGGTCAGCTCTAGTGTCGGCTACAAAGCAAACACCCATCACCATGATGCCCATCATGAAAACCCCACTATCTACATGGCTTCCGTTACTTCCGAATTGGAAAGCATAGTGGTGGAAGGCAAAACCATTGTTGGCGATATACAGTCTTTGGCTCTAGCCAAAATGGATCGTTCCCAACTGGCTTCCAAGACAACCCAATCGCTGGCTGAGGCGATAGATGAAATACAAGGGGTTACATTTACTTCCCTGGGAAACAACATCCAGCTTCCGGTCATTCATGGCCTGCACGGTAACCGTATTCTTGTTATCAACAACGGGGTTAAGCACGGTTTTCAAAACTGGGGAACAGACCACGGACCAGAGATAGATATTAACAGTGCCGACCGTATCACAGTGCTTAAAGGAGCGGCGGGGGTGCGTTACGGACCAGAGGCCCTGGGGGGAGCTGTAGTGGTGGAAGGAAATCCCTTACTGCTTTCCAATGAATTTTACGGAACTATTGAGTCGGGCTACCAGACCAATGGTAGAGGTTACCATACCAATGTCAATCTGGGCGCAGGTTCCGAACGGTTCAGCTATCACCTAGGAGGTAATTACTTGAGGGTAGGTGACCGTCACAGCCCGGACTATTCACTTACTAATACTGGTACGGAAGAACTATCGGCCAATGCCGGGCTACGCTACCACCTCCCGAAGTGGGATTTTGAGCTGTACTACAGTTTTGTACACCAAGGTTTAGGATTGCTTCGCTCTTCGGTGGCCGAAAGTGGTGACCTATTTGCCCGTTCCCTTTCTGCTGACCGCCCTCTGATCATTCGCGATTTCTCTTATGAGGTCAATGAGCCTCGGCAACAAGCTAACCATCACCTGGCCACTTTTACTATTGACTGGTATTCTAACCTGGGAGATTTTGTACTCCTTTTGAGCAGGCAAATCAATGGACGCCAGGAGTTTGACGTGAGGAGAAACGCTGAACTTCCCATTATAGATTTAACATTAAATACTACCGATGCAAGATTAGAGTGGTATCATCCGTCATTTGGCGGTATGGAAGGAACCGTGGGCTTGCAATACTTTTACCAAAATAACGATAATAATCCTGGTACAGGTACTACCCCCTTTGTTCCTAATTACAACACCAATCGCTTCAGTGCATTTATCATAGAGAGCCTCCAAAAAGGCGACAACACCTATGAGATAGGGGTCAGATTGGATCATGAAGACAACTCTGTTCGTGGTCGCGAAACGAGCCAGGCGATTTTTAGAAACAAATACTCTTTTACCAATATTACTGCTACACTGGGGCTGGTTCGCGAATTGTCCACACATTGGCAATTGAGAAGTAATCTGGGTTCAGCCTGGCGCACCCCTAACATGGCCGAGCTGTATAGCTTCGGTCAGCATAGCTTTAAGACGCAGTTCGGTCTCTGGCGGTACTACACCAACGAAAATGGAGACCTTCGTACCAACCGGGTGCTAACCGAAGAAGATGGACTCGCCGAGCCTGAAAAGGGCTACAAATGGATCAATGAGCTGGCCTATCAAAAAGACAACCGCTCGCTGACCCTGACCGCTTACGCCCATTACATTGACAACTATATTTTTGACCGTCCGGTAGCGGTGATCGGTACAATCCGGGGGCCGATGCCCGTTTTTATTTACGATCAGGCAGACGCTCTATTTGTCGGTGCTGATATCACTTATGCTCACACTTTTACTAATAACATTAAGGGCACCTCCGGGGTCAGCTATCTATGGTCTCAAAACATAGCTAAAAACGAACCACTGATCAACCAGCCACCAGTCAATGTCAATGCTGACCTCTCCTGGCAAACTCCGCTTTTCTTTGGGCTGGACAACTCGAGGCTGAGCTTACAGACTGCCTATACTTTCCGACAGTGGCAGGCTCCTCGTACTATTACTGCTGAACAACTTATCAACAGAGAAGTTGAAGTTACTCCCGATTCGGAGATTTTTGACTTTATGGATGCTCCTGATGGTTTTTTTCTGGGACATGTGCGCTGGGAGTGGAAAAGAAAAAAGTTAGGGGGACAAATTGAAATAAGCAATGTACTCAATACGCGCTACCGTGACTACCTCAACCAGATGCGGTACTTCGCGGATGAACTGGGCAGGAATTTTATATTTACTATTAATTATAATTTTTGAATGAAAAACCGATGAAAATGAACATGCTAGAAAGTGTAAAAAGATACGGATTATACACACTGTTGCTGGGAGGAGCCTTACTGACTTCCTGCGAAGAAGATGTAGAAGCACCTGATGAGGAGAATGAAGTGGAAGTAATTACTGATGTGACGCTCATTTTTACCAACACGGCAGACGCTACAGATGAGGTAACAGCTAGTGCTGAAGACCCGGATGGAGCAGGAGTACAGGAGTTGGAAATACAAGATGAGATTACATTGACCTCCGGGGCTACTTATACCCTTACCTACGAAATACTCAACGGTCTAGACCCTTCAGACGTAGAGGATATTGGAGAAGAAATTGAAGAAGAAGATGACGAACACCAGTTTTTTTACAGTTTTACTGACAGTGCTTTTTCTGACCCTACTGGTGACGGAAATGTTGACGACGCCTCTGACCCTATTAACTACGAGGATTCAGATGACGATGGAAACCCTGTAGGATTGGAGACTACCTGGACGGCTGGCGATCCCCTGACAGGTGGAACTTTCACTACAATATTGAAACATCAACCAGATGTGAAGACTGCTACCTCAGGCTCGAACGATGGGGAAACAGATTTCAATCTTGAGTTCGTTCTCAATATCCAATAATTGCAATAGGAGGCCGGTTGCCAGAAAGGTAATCGGCTTTTATCTCCCAAATGTAATCAATAGCGCCTCTACCGAGGCATTCATAATCACAAAAGCTATTTTGTTGATACTGCTGTCCGCGTCCATTTCGTAGTCCTCAAGACCGGGTCACGCCAGACCGGGTCACGCCAGATCTGCGGTTCGCAGTTGCTGGAGATCACCCTTACTCACCGCCATCGCCTGCCCGACAGTCTGAACCAGAAAATTGACCAGGCCATACAAAACGCTGCACGGGCCATCCGGCAAAGAAACGTAAGTCCCGGCTATACCAACATTGCTATCATGGGCACCTTTGTAGCTTCGGAACTCTACGACCTGGAGGAAATGAACCAGTACGCCCGCCATCGGATGCAGCGGTTCTATCATTTCACAAGGAAGCACCAGGGTTTTACCGAATATAACAGCCCCACCTACACACGGGTGGCCATGGACGAGCTTACCCGCATGCGCCGCTACATACAGGATGAAGATATGCGGCAGTTGATAGATGAGCTGTACCGCATGGGCTGAGAACTGATTGCCGATCATGATAGGCTCAGAAAACTGATACAGGAAGCTTTTGGTGGGCAGATACGATTTGACACGTACGAAACTGCTTTTTATGACCACCGCCTGACGCATGAGATACCGTCAGATCTTATCAGCCGCTTTACCAAACTAGTAGCAGATCGAGAAGAGAAATTACTCTTTCTGCAGAACAAACCACCAATCTACGGCACCACCTACCTCAGCCCTGACTTTGCGCTGGGCAGTGTTAACCGCTCCTGCTTCTGGAATCAGCGGCGTAACCTGCTGGCCTACTGGGGCAGCCCGGAGGACGTCAGCTTCGTTAACCTGCGGTTTCTGCACGATGGTTACAATTTCTCAGCAGCCCAATTTTTCAGTCAGCAGCGGAAAAATCGAGTACTGGTAGCATCCAACTTTGCTACCAACAGGGGTAACACTCACATCAGTCTGGACCGCCTGGAGAACGGAAAGTTTGAGGCTAAACAACTGCCCCTGCGTTTTGAACTGGGTAATGTAAAGACCAGCAATATTACTTTGCCAAATGACTACCGTGAACCCTTTACAATAAACCTGGAACAGCTAAGCATGGCGGTAGAAGCTCCGTACGTCTCATTTGAAGGGGCTGAACCTTTTTGGAAGTTCAGTCGAGAAGGAGACATAACTTATCTTGACCTAATAATCTACGAGGGAGAGAAACGCCCCTTTGATCTCAGCCGAATGGAGGAAGCAGGTTTTGCACTAGGGTTTTCATTAAGAAAGGATCCGCAAAGTACAGAAAAGGTTAATATTCAAACCAATGGCAGAAAGTTACGACTTACTTGGCTAGGTATGAAGTTAAGTACGCCCCTTAAGCCAGCACTGGAAAAAGAACTGCAGCGTACAGTAATCAGTAATGAAGTCCTGTAGCTTAAGGCACACCAACGGTATCTCGTGCCAATCAGCAGATACTACGCGGTATGGAATGGTTTTTTCTTCATACCAAAATTTAGTTAATTCAGGCTCACAACTTTTATGTTTTAATATACACTACACTTACATGAAAAACAGCATACTAACACTTATTATATTCATAACGAGTTTCGCGCTGGCGCTGGGCCAGAAAATCCCTACTCCTGAGGAAGAAATCGGCTTCCGCATGGGTGAGGATTATAAGATCGCCAACTACACTGAAATCACAGACTACCTCGAACTGCTGGACGAGCGCAGCAAACGCGTGCAGATGCAGGAGATCGGTTCCTCTGTGTTGGGTAAGCCCATGTACGTGCTATTTATCTCTACTGAAGAAAACCTGCAGCAATTGGATCGCTGGAAAGAGATCAGCACTCAGATGGCCCGTGCCCGCATCTCCGATGACCAGGCGCAGGAATTGGCACAGGAAGGCAAAGCTATTGTCTGGATTGACGGAGGTATCCACTCTACCGAGATGGCCACCACGCAGTTCCCTCCCGAACTGGCCTACATGGTAGCCACGGAAGAGAGCCCCGAAATGAAGAAGATCCGTGAAAACGTCATCTTTATGCTGATGCCCAATATCAATCCGGACGGGCTGGATATTGTCTCCAGCTGGTACAAGGAAAACCTGGGTACGCCTTATGAAACTACCCGTCCGCCGGTGCTATACCACTACTATGTAGGGCACGACGATAACCGCGACTGGTTTATGAATACCCAGCCGGAAACCCGGGCGGTCACCAACCTACTTTTCCGGGAATGGTACCCGCAGATCGTCCATAACCAGCACCAAACTTCGCCCCGCTGGGCCCGGATTTTCATCCCTCCTTTTTCCAAGCCGGTCAATCCCAACATCCATCCCGGCGTAGTACACGGTGTTAATATGGTAGGTAATGAGATGGCCAGCCGCTTTGCCCGTAAGAACATGCCCGGCGTGGTATCGGATGTTACTTACACGATGTGGTGGAACGGTGGCCTGCGTACTGCGCCCTATTACCATAACCAGATCGGTATCCTCACCGAAACGGCGCATGCTACGCCTACCCCCCGCTACTATGACCCGGAGAAGCTGCCCAAGACCATCGGCAACAGCATCCCCACGGATGGCACAGCCATTAACTATCCCGATCCCTGGAAGGGCGGAGAATCTCATTTTCGTGGGGCGGTAGAATATATGCTAACTGCCGCTATGGCTACCCTTAGCATTGGGGCCGATCGTAAAGACAAATGGCTGTACGATATGTACAAGATGGGTCGCGATGCCATAGAAAAAGAAGATGACAACTTTGCTTACGTCATTCCCGCCAAGCAGTGGGACACCGGCGAAGCTCACAACCTGGTCAATATACTGATGCAAGGTGGCGTAGAAGTGCACCGGGCAAACCGGGACTTTAAAGCCGGGGAAAAATCTTTTTCCAAAGGCGATTTTATCCTCTACGGTGCCCAGGCATTTCGTCCTTACCTGCGCGACCTAATGGAAAAGCAGGAGTATCCTGATCTGCGCCTCTACCCCAGTGGCCCTCCCAAAACGCCCTACGACCTGGCCGGCTGGACTTTACCGTTGCAAATGGGCGTACAAGCTCATAAAATCAACGAGGCATTTGAAGTCAGAGCCACCCAACTGGAAGATTTTGTAACTGCTCCTGCCGGCGAGGTAGCCAAAGCTGATTATGGTTTTGCTCTGTCTCATAAGGACAATACTAGTGCACTGGCAGTTAACAAATTGCTGGCTGCTGGTAAACGTGTGTACTGGACGGCTGAAGCATCTGGTAATATGGAAGCAGGTACCATTGTTATAGAAAATACCAGTGAGACAGAGGATATGGTGGAAGCACTGGCGCAGAACCTGGGACTGGACTTTATGGCGATTGACAGCAAGCCCGGTGTGAAACTACATAAATTGCAGCAACCTAAAGTCGGCCTGTATAAATCGTGGAGGGCTAACATGGACGAAGGCTGGACCCGCTGGCTACTGGATCAGTATGAGTTTATCTATGACACCCTGCACAACGTGGATATACAATCGGTTGATCTGTCGCAGTACCATGCCATCATCATCCCCGACCAGGATCCGCACGCCATTTTACACGGACACGCGCCCAACACTATGCCTAAGGAATACACCGGCGGTATGGGACTGGAGGGTGCATTGGCACTGCAAGAATACGTAGAGCAGGGCGGTACACTCATTACTTTTGACGAAGCTAGCGATTTTGCTATTCAGCAGTTTGGACTGCCGCTCAAAAATGTAACCTCCGGGCTCGCCAGCAAGGACTTTTTCATCCCTGGCTCTCTGATCCGGGCGGTAGTGAAATCAGACCACCTGCTGACTTATGGTATGAAGGATACAGTGGCTGCTTCTTTCTCCCGCAGCCGAGCCTTTGAGATTGTGAAGCAGGACCGGGAAGGGGAAGGCGGAAAGGAAGAAATTAAGTATGCCCCAGAGCCTCCTGTAGAAACGCTGGTCAGCTACGCCGAAGACGACCTGCTGATGAGCGGCTGGGCCATGGGCGAAAAGAAAACGATAGGCGGCAAAGGTGCTACCATGCGGGTACAAATGGGCGAAGGTGATGTAATCCTCTTCGGTTTCCGACCCCAGTTCAGAGGACAGCCGCGGGGCACCTATAAACTAATCTTCAACACTATCTACGGAGGTACGATTGAGAACATGCCGACTGTGCAGGTGGAAAGCCCCGAAACAGCCGGAAAATAATGAGTAACCTTTATTAACTTTTCATAATGGCTGGGAAAGCTACTCTCTCAGCCATTTTTTTCTTATATAACAAATCTGCTGTAAAGCGTTTTCAGAGGCAACGATAAAACCAGGATGATTTTATCAACGCTCACAATACTTTCGTCCTGACTGTCATTTCCTGTTTTCGCAACACGAAATTTTGTTAAATTGGCAAATTCTTAAATCAAGAAACCAAAACACCACCGATAATCTCAGCCTGATGAAGACATTTCTGACCATTCTGCTTACTGCCATTATTACCGCCTTTGTTTGCTACCTCTATCTCCAACCTCAAGAAACAGAAAACGTCACAAAGGCAGATATACGCGCCGCCCAGAAACTGATTGACCTGCAATTTACTGAGCAGGAAATGGATACCCTGCTAGAAGACCTGAACGGTAACGTCAAGAGGTACCAAACTATGCATGAGTTTGACCTGAAAAATGAAGTGCCTCTCGCACTGATTTTCAACCCGCTGCCTCCTGGCTTTGTGACTGATAGCAACTTCCAGACGAATGAATGGAATATACCCGACGATGTACCTATGCCGGTCAATCAGGATGAACTGGCTTTTTACAACGTAATGGAACTGGCCTCGCTTCTGAAAAACAGGAAAATCACTTCGGTAGATCTGACGCGTTTATACCTGGATCGTATCCGCCGCTACGACGATACATTGCAGGCCGTTATTACCGTTACCAAAGATTTAGCCATGGACCAGGCAGCCCGTGCCGATGGGGAGATCAGTCAGGGCATCTATCGGGGGCCGTTACACGGCATCCCGTACGGCGTGAAAGACCTGTTGGCAGTAGAAGGCTACGAGACAACCTGGGGCTCCGCTACCCACCGGGTGCAGACGCTGGACTACACCGCTACGGTAGTTAAGAAGCTGGAAAAAGCGGGGGCCGTACTCATTGCCAAACTCACCTCCGGTGCTTTGGCGCGGGGTGATGTCTGGTTTGGCGGTAAAACCAAAAACCCCTGGGACCTGGAACAAGGAGCCAGTGGCTCCTCAGCCGGTCCCGCTGCTGCTACGGCTGCAGGATTAGTAGGATTTTCCATTGGTACGGAAACCATGGGCTCCATCACCTCTCCTTCCATTCGCTGCGGTACAGCTGGACTTCGTCCTACCTTTGGCCGGGTAAGCCGAAACGGAGTGATGACACTGAGCTGGAGCCTGGATAAAGTAGGCCCTATCTGCCGATCAGCAGAAGATTGTGCCATCGTATTTGATGCGATTCACGGTGCTGACCCGGCTGACCCCACTACCCGCACCCTGCCTTTCAATTATGAAGGACCGGCAAACTTGTCCCAGATCAGCTTGGGTTTTCTAGAAGACAGTTTTGAAAAGGATACAGTCAATAAGAATAACGAATCTACTCTGGCTACCCTACGCTCTTTAGGAGCTGACATACAGGCCCTCAACTTACCTGATACCAGTGACCTGCCCCTCCAGGCACTTTCGCTGGTCATGTATGCCGAGGCCGGCGCTGCTTTTGACGACCTAACCCGTTACAACCTAGACGATCAGATGGTACGCCAGGACGAAGGAGCCCGGCCCAATGCGTTGCGGCAGTCAAGATTCATTCCGGCAGTAGAATATGTCATGGCCAATCGCTACCGCTACCAGCTGATGCAGCAGATGGATTCGCTTTTTGAGCAAACCGATGTGATTGTAGCGCCTTCTCGCGCCCCTAACTACTATCAGCTCCTGATCACCAATATGACCGGCCACCCAGTGATCGTGGTTCCTAATGGCTTTGATGATGAAGGGCATCCCCAGAGTGTTACTTTTATCGGGAAGCTGTACGACGAAGCTACGATCCTGGAAGTGGCCAAAGCATTTCAGGAGGCGAGCGAGCACGATGAGCAGCATCCGGCAATGTTTATTAACGACCCAGTAACTGCCCTCAATACTGCTGTGGCTCAATGATGCTCGGAGTGGTTCAGCATACTTGTACCGATCATGCAGCCCACTGCCTCAGTTTGAGCAGTAGGTACCGGTTTACCCCGGAGATGTGCCTGTAGTGCATCTTTGAGGTAATGTTGGGTAATGACCCTTCGGTAACGACCCAGTTCGTAGAACCAATTATCAATGGCTCCCTGGTAGAGAATATTTCCTTCCGCATCCAGTAAAAAGACTTCGGGCGTGATAGTAGCCCCGATAGCTTTGGTGAGCTGTAGTTTGGGGTCCAGCAGGTGTGGAAAAGGATACTGGTAGTCTTCGGCAAACTTACCAATCTTAGCTATCTCAGCACCTACTACCGGATAAATGGCTGCCACATTGATTCCCTGACTTTTGTGCTCGTGATAAATTTCCCGAACCGTAGCGCCATACTTCTGCGTGACCGGACAGTCGGGGTCCATGAAGAGCATTAGAAGCCCGTTTTCAGCTTTCAAGGCTGAGAGTGCAACGTATTCTTTTTGTACCGAACGTGGCTTCAGGTTCCACCAGTCCTGTTTTTGGGCTCGAGCATAGTCAGGCCAAAGTAGCAGTATCAGGAGTATGAAAACTGGAAATGTGGGCATTACCTTTCTTTGAAGAAAAAACAAGATATTCGGAAGGTTACAGATTTTTTTCACAACTTTACCCACTATAATATTCTCAAAATCAATAGAAAGCAAATATTATTCAATTAGTTCGCCAGTTGAAAAAGTCCATTGAGATGATACGAATTTTCTTGTCAGCCACCATCGTATTAGTTCTGCTATGCATATCTGCTGTCGTGGCTCAGGATAAGGTCAATTTCAATCAACACATTGCACCGATCATTCATACCAATTGCACACCCTGTCACCGTCCCGGAGAAGTAGGTCCTTTCAGCCTGATCACTTACGAAGATGTGGCCAAGCGCTCCAAGTTCATCAAGCACGTAACACAAACCCGCTACATGCCTCCCTGGTTTGCTGACCCTACTTTTCAGCACTACCAGAATGAGCGTTTGCTTACCCAGCAGGAGATTGATCTCATTGCCCGCTGGGTTGGTGCTGGCGTTCCTGAAGGGGTGAAACGTCACCGGCCTGACCCACCGGTTTTTCAGCAAAATTCACAGATGCCCCTAGAGCCAGACCTGGTGCTGCAGATGAAAGATCCCTTTACCATACCAGGTACTGGTACCGAGGAGTTCCGATATTTTAGTATCCCTACCAACCTCGAAGAAGATGTATATCTTAAAGCGATTGAGTTCAGACCGGATAATCGCCGTTATGTACACCACAGTCGCATCATGCTGGACACTACCAACCAGATACGAGGTATTGACGGTATGTCGGAGCTAGATCCACGCATTAACGAGTTTTATCAGGTTCCTTTGGCAGATGAATTCTTGTACGGCTGGGTACCAGGCAATCTGCCGTACGTTTATCCTCAGGCCACCGGTAAGCTCTTAAAGAAAAACACTGACCTGATTCTTAATATCCATTACGTGCAATCCGGGGTTGAGACAACAGACCAGTCTACCATCAAACTCTACTTCAGCAAGGAACCCATAGAGCGGGAAGTACAGACCTTTATACTGCGGGAAAATGATATTACAAATCAACCCTTTTTCCTGCCAGCGGGTGAGAAACCAAAATTCTACATGCGCTCCGCTCCCCTGGAGCATCCTATTGAAGTGATTTCTGTACTACCCCACATGCATACGCTAGGCAAGACCTTTCGCGCCTTTGCGATCACGCCGGACGGTAACCTGGTGCCTCTGGTTAGGATTGACGACTGGGATTTTAACTGGCAATCTACCTACGTCTTTGAAGAGATGTTATACATCCCTGAGGGATCAGTAGTGTATGCAGAAGCAACTTACGACAATACTGAAGGAAATCCTGAGAATCCTTTTTTCCCACCTAAAGATGTGACTTACGGCTGGAACACGACCAGCGAGATGATGAACTTTATCATGTATTACGTGGATGTTACTGCCGAAACACAGGTAGTGAAGAATCGGTAAGGCTCTTGCCAATATTTTCATCTTACTGGGCCTTTAGATCAGTTTCTTTGCCCGCTTCTTATTATTTTTGTCCGGGTATCATTAAATGACCAGTTTATGCACGCGTCAGTTCAGTATATTTTCAAAGAAAGCAAACTACGCCGGGAAATTGAAAAACATGCTCAACAAACTGAGGTTCCACCCGATACAGTACTGCTCAAAACCGGTCAGCATGTCAAACTACTATCAGTCGTGCTACAAGTACAAGGTATCGTCAAGGTAGTACGTGAAGACAAAGCAAGCAATGAGTTACTGCTGTGTTACATAAAACCGGGGGAAAGCTGAGTCATGTCTTTTTCGGCCTAGAAGTAAGCGCGGTGACTACCGAATACACCAAAGCTCTGCTGATACCAACGCAGTACATACAGGACTGGATGTGCCTATATCCGTCTTGGCGAGCATTTGCCCTGCAACTGTATAACCTGCGTTTTGAGGAGTTGCTAAAAATCATAGAAGGCATTGCTTTTCGGAAAATGGACGAGCGCCTGGTGAAGTACCTGGAACAAAAGGCAGCTATGGAGGGTAAAGCTGAATTATCCATAACACATCAGGCCATCGCTACTGACCTGGGTACATTCCGGGAAGTAATATCTCGCCTGCTGAAGCAACTGGAAAAAAATAGGAAATATCTCGCTTTCCCGAAATTCTTTAAAAATTTCAGGCTTTGTGTGACATTTATCACGCATTTCGTTGAGGATAGGCTGTACCTCTATACTATTAATTTATTCAACTACTAAAACCCTCAACGCTATGAAAAAGAACATGGGAAATACCGATCGCATAATACGCGTATTGTTAGCAGTGATTATAACTGCATTGATCTTCACCAACGTTATCAGTAGCACACTGGCACTGGTACTTGGTATTCTGGCTGGAATATTTATACTTACCAGCCTGGTGAGCTTTTGCCCACTTTACCCGATTTTCGGCGTCATTACATGTGCCAGAAGTGAGAGGAATTCGCGCTAAACCTATCTTACTTTGAAGCAAAAAAGCCATCTTCTTGACAGAAGATGGCCTTACTGTATCTTAAGGGACGGTCTATCTCTCCAGCTTCATCATTTCAGCATCAATATTGTATTCTTTGATCAGTTCAGTGGTATATTTTTTCTTTCCGTAGGGGACAAGTAGATAGAAATTACCGTTTTTGATTCTGGCCAGATTGGAAAAAAGCTTCCACTTAGTGACAACATCCTGAATGTTTTTTTTATCACCCTCTACTACCTGAAAATAGTCCTTACCTGCATTTTTTGTGCCTGTGAGGTCAGGTGTGTATGACTTGTCGGATGACTTCTCCGTGAAACTGGTTGGAGATTCGTAATCTGGTAACTCTGCTTTAATGTCACTGTAACCTTTCTTCTCAAGAAGCTGAATCGCTTGTTCCAAGTACTTTGTCTGCTTGCTGTCTTTTTTTGTAACTGTGTCTGTATCCATAATAAAACGTAAAATTATCTTAACCAAATAACCACCATGCACAAGGGATAAGTATTTTGCTTATCTAAGTGACATTTTATAACTTAAATTTATTGTATAAAAAGGGCAAATAAGTTACATTATCAAACAACTGCTAATATAATAAAGTTCGCACAAAACTTAATAAACTAATGTGAATTATTTACAAAAACCAACTTTTTAATCATTTTTTCTTGGCTTCATAAAAAATACCAAAAAAAATAACCTTACATACAATACTTTTTGACTAGGCCACAGTGGCAAATGCCTTTTTCATAGACTGTGCGGTCTTTCGGACAGCCGCCACCTCTTCCATATCTCTAAGCGCTTGGTTAAAAGGCTCAGCCCGTATCGGACCCTCAAACTCAATTTTTATTAATGCTTCCAAAAAAGCCTCAGCATCAATTACTCCGGTAGCCATGGGCAGTTCTCTCTTACCGTCAATCTGCTCGTCCCGCTCGAGACCCCGGCGTGCATCATTGAGATCACAGGCAACCACATCTTTATTGGTCAAGGTCAAAATGTCATCTACATCTTCTCCGGCAGTATACCAGTGGAAGCTATCCAGCACCAATCCCATATTGGATTCACCGATGGCAGCAATTAGCTCTTTGGTTTCGCTCATACTGCGCATAAAGGGATATTCGTTGGCCACCTGTAGCGTTTTGGGACCTACGTATTCCAGCCCGAACCGTACACCGTGGTCACCCAAAATTTTGGCAACTTCACGGAGCCGATAGGCATGCTGCCGAAAGTTTTGTAGGTAGTGAAGATCGGGATGGTTGGGCATGATCCAAGTGGTGATGCGGGTAACTCCGGCTTTCTCTAAGCCCTTAGCCTTAGCAGGTAAAGCACGAACACCTTCCATGAAAGTGTCACGATCAGTACGAAACTGCACCGGAAGTCCGGCATTGCCCCATACCAGGTTCTTCTCTTTCATATCAGCCAGTAACTCATCGCGCTCCACATCAGATATTTTTTCCAGATAATCCACCTGGGCAGATACCGACTCAAAACCATGCTCATTTGCCATATTGATCAGTTCCTGCTGGCCAACACTTACGCCTATGGAGCCACCGTCCAGTTGCATAGTAAACTGCCGACTGGATTCGGCTTTGGTATTCATATTTGAAACAGGCATCAGGGTACCATAACCCAGCGGCAGGCTCAGCACCGCACCCAATAAAGATGATTTTTGAATAAATTCCCTGCGGTTGTGCATTTTCGTTTTTATATTATTACTCCTGCTCAATAATAGCGCATTTTCAGGAAAACAAAAAAAGCCTATTTCCCCTTATCAGATCCCTCGTGATCTGATTAATAAACAAATTGTACTACCAGTGACTTTAATAAACGCATACGATATTATTTTTTAGCTAAAAATTCAGTTATGCATACGCATCAATATAGTTTATTTTTCATCTTATTGGTATTAGCCTTACCTCTGAATGCCCAGGATGCAGATACTGCAGACCGTTCAGTGACGCAAAAGCATGAAACTGCTGAAAGAAAAGACATCAAGGCTTCCGCATTACCGACCCAAGTGCTAAAAAGCTTTGAGACCAGCGAATACAGCGATATGAAAATTGTAAAAGTTCATTATACGCTCCGGTAAAGATTCCGAAACCTCAAACGCGGCTAGTCCACAAAAGAATAATCAAGCGGGAAATACAGCAGAGCAGGATACTGAAGCCTCAGAGCTTGACTATCGTATCCGGGATGAGCGTCAGGATATTGCCGAGACATACTACCAGGATACTTATGATCAGCAGGAAAAACCTGCCGACTCTCTGACGATCAATAAAAATAATCCGGATACTGAGGTTACTTGCTTTGAAATACAGGTGAAAGTCGAAGTAACTGGTTACAGGCTGTTCTTTAATAATCAAAGCGACATTCGTCTTACAGAAATCATGGACATATAAAATAAAGCCGGCCACAAATGCCGGTTCTTACTTCTCTCCCCTGCTGGTGTTGGAAAGATCTAATGCCCCCAATTAAAACGAAGAGGCTCGTCAGGCATATTGCGAAAATTCCGGCTTACTCTGATCACTCAACAATACCCAAAGCCCGTAGACACCCAGTGCGGTTCCAATTGGAAAACCGGGCAGGTTCAGTACACTAATGATAATTGCCAGAATACGTGCCCAGTTTTGCCGTTTCAGCAAGCCCCAGCCTCCCAAAATAGATACCGCTCCTAAAGCAGCGAGGAAAAACCCGAAACCACCACCGATCAGGGATGTTATCCATATGGCGGTTTCATCTCCAGAAAGAGCACCGCTACCGGCTATGACCAGGGCCATTATCAACCCACCTAGCACAGTAAGGATACCAAAAACAATGTAGAGGTAGGCGAGGATGTCAATGTGTTTACGCATGACTTAAGCAGGTTAGTTGTAACTTAAAAATAAATAAAACTCACCAAACTACCAGCATCGCCCTAGGATAGTTTGATCCTGTACGCTTCGTAACCAAACTTTTTGACCAACTCAAAAGTGTCATCTTCGTGCCATATACCAATAGAAGGATGCCTTACCCCATTAAAGGTGGTGGTCTTTACCATCGTATAGTGCATCATATCGTCAAACACAATCCTGTCGCCCGGTTGAAGTGGTTCTTCAAAATGATAGTCGCCTACGTAGTCGCCCGCCAGGCAGGTAGTACCTCCCAGGCGGTAAGTCGGATGTCCCGGTCTGGCATCAGAAGCTCCCAGGATACGAGGTTTGTAAGGCATTTCTATACAATCCGGCATATGGGCTGCTACACTTACGTCCAGGATAGCGGCGTAGATACCCCGGCTATTGAGAATGTCCTGAACGGTAGCTGTAAGGTAACCGGTATCCCAAGCTACTGCCGAACCCGGCTCCATGATAATATTGATGTCGTACTTTTCTTTCAACCCTTTGATCAAACCCACCAGATGGTCAATGTCATAGCCGGCGCGGGTCATCAGGTGCCCACCTCCCAGGTTGAGCCACTTGGCCTGATAGAGTAAATGACCAAAGCGAGCCTCAACCTGCTTGAGGGTGCGTTCCAGGGCATAAGAGTCACTCTCACAGAGCGTATGAAAGTGCAGTCCTTCTATCCCTTCGGGCAGTTGATCTCCCAGTACATCAGCCGTTACACCCAGGCGGGTACCGACGGCGCAGGGATTGTACAGGTCGGTTTCTACCTCCGAAAATTCAGGATTGATACGGATGGCGCAGGAGATCTTTTTTTCGTTAGACAGCACCCGGACTTTGAACTTCTCCCACTGGGCCGGTGAGTTGAAGGTAAGATGATTGCAGTAAGTCATCAGTTCTTCAAACTCATCGTCAAACCAGGCCGGGCTATAGGCGTGTACTTCGTCACCAAACTCTTCATAACCCAGGCGGGCTTCGTTGAGCGATGAAGCAGTCGTTCCGTGCAGGTACTGGCGGATAAGCGGAAAGGTACTAAACATGGCAAATCCTTTCAGCGCCAGGATGATATTTGCGCCAGACGCATCCTGCACCCGTTTCATGGTCTCCAGGTTACGACGTAGTTTGCTTTCTTCTAGTACAAAACAGGCAGAAGGTACTTCATTGAAATTGATGGGCATGTATAAGTTGAAAGTTACTGGGTTAAAGTTAAAGGTTTGGATGCCAGTCGCTGTCTGCAATGTAGGAAACAAGTTCCCAGGCAGTGCTTGTTGTGTGACCTGACCGGCATAGATTAGGAAACATGGGTTCTGTCATATAGGTTTCTGCACGACCATTAATTTTCAGTTGACTGCTATGAATATTCAAACGGTAAAGGTTCATTGATGCGCTCGTGCCAGGGCAGGCCGAACTGATTGAGAGCATCCATAAACGGATCAGGATCGAACTCTTCTACATTGAACACGCCAGGCTGCATCCAGGTGCCTTTCAGCATCAGCATGGCGCCGATCATGGCAGGAACACCCGTCGTGTAGGAAACGGCCTGGGCGCTGACTTCCCGGTAGGTTTCGGCATGGTCACAGTTATTATAGACGTAATACGTTTTTTCCTGCCCTCCTTTCATTCCTTTGATCATGCAACCAATAGAGGTCTGACCCTTGTAGTTTTCTCCCAGCGAAGAAGGCTCAGGCAGTACAGCTTTCAAAAACTCCAGCGGGATGATATCCACTCCGTAAAAACGAACCGGATCTATGCGGGTCATCCCCACGTTTTGCAATACGGTTAAGTGCTTGATATATTCCTGCCCAAAGGTCATCCAAAAGCGGGCTCTCTTCAGGGAAGAGAAGTTTTTAGTCAGGGACTCCAACTCCTCGTGGTATAACAGATAAGACTCCCTGGGGCCGATTTCCGGGTAATTTATCGGCTGGTGGATTTCCAGTGGCTGGGTTTCTTTCCAATCGCCCTGCTCCCAGTACCGGCCATTTTGGGTAATCTCTCGAATGTTAATCTCAGGATTGAAGTTGGTTGCGAAGGCTTTTCCATGATCACCGGCATTACAGTCTACGATATCCAGATAATGCATTTCGTCAAAATGGTGTTTCTGGGCATAAGCTGTGAATACCCCCGTAACACCAGGATCAAAACCGCACCCAAGCAAAGCTGTAAGGCCTGCTTCCTCGAAACGGTCATGATAAGCCCACTGCCATTTGTACTCAAATTTGGCTACATCCTTAGGTTCGTAGTTGGCAGTATCCAGGTAGTGGACACCCGTCTCCAGGCAGGCCTCCATGATATGCAGATCCTGGTAAGGCAAGGCCACATTGATGACCATTTGGGGGTCAAACTTTTTAATCAACTCCACCAATTCAGGCACAATATCCGCATCTACCTGCGCAGTCTGGATAGGCTTGACTTCAGGATATTTTCTGGCCACTATTTCAGCAATCTGCTCACACTTCGCCTGGGTTCGGCTGGCGAGCATAATCTCGGAGAATACTTCCGGTAAAGCGGCACATTTGTGCGCTGTCACATTTCCTACTCCACCAGCACCAACAATTAATACTTTGCTCATAAGTCTAAAAGTTAGTTTGCTATACGACCCGCAAAGGTACAAATTCGGTGAACAAAGCAAATATCAGCGGGTACAGATACCTCAGGTTAGATGTAGTCAGGCAAGTGTGGTCTGGCGGTTCAGATACATGATGAGCCGTATCATATCGCTCTGCTTTTCTGGTTTTAGCTTTTCCCACCGCATATACTGCCTGAGCGTCTCTGCCGCTTCCGGTTCTGCGCAGGCAGACGGTATGTCTCGTAAGTTGATTTGTTGGATGTCACCCTGCTTATCCAGCAGGTAGTATGTATGTGCCATAACTTCATTCGTAGAAAAAGGCCAGTTAACCAGCTAGTGTTGATCTACGACCTGGTGGCGTTCCATGATGCGCTCTCGTGTCAGCAGTGCGTAGGCACCATCTACCAGTAGCTCAAAAAACAGAGGTGTTTGATACCCGCTCTGTAGTGCATAAGATAATGCATAAAAAGTACGCCTAACATTGAACTGACGATACAGGAACTCAAAATACTGTACCTGGCTGGCTCCATAAGCCCGAATCTGATGTCCCTGCCTGAGCCTCACAACTTCGTGCTCCAGGTTGTAACTCACTTCGCCGTATAATTCTTGTCCGTTTTCTAATAAAAGTTGTCCGCAATGCCAATCCGTGCCGTGAGCAAGCTGAACTAAGCATTTACTCAATGCCCACAGAAGCAAAACTTTTTCTTTCATCATTCTGCAACATTTAAAGTATTACAATGCCATTTTATGTAAGCTACGTACGAATATCGCTTGTGAGTTGTTTATTTCTGCTTTGAAAAAAGAATACCTGGTCTAAGACCGGGTATTCGTAACTATTTAGGTCAAAATAGCCAAAAACCGGAATAGTCATCGTATTCTTTGGCGAAATTCAACCACTAAAAATTTACATTGTTGCCGTTAC